>NZ_CP012040.1:0-314285 GCF_001050135.1 Cyclobacterium amurskyense
GTAAAAGGGCATTTTTTATTTAAGATAATTTTCCACAATTTTGTTACCCCCTAAAAAAGGAGTATTCACGATTTTTCAACTTTCGGTTAAAATAAATTCAATGAATTCAGAGGCTAATGCTATATGGACTGAATGTTTGCGGGTGGTCGAAAAACACGTCAATGAACAGAGTTTTTCGACTTGGTTTAAACCAATAATCCCTGCACGAATCGATGGATCTGTACTTACCATACAAGTCCCAAGTCAATTTTTCTACGAATGGCTGGAAGACAATTATGTTGAAGTATTAAAATTAGCCATCAAAACTATTTTAGGGGCTCAGGGCAAATTAGAATATGCTGTAGTAGTAGACAAAGGGAATTCACAAAACCAACCTTATATGGTTAGTTATCCCCAAGGAGTAAACAGCCCTGCAGCCATCAAAAAAAAGGAAAACCTTGCATCCGCACACAGTCCTTTTGATCTTTCTAGTTTGGATGAACAAACAACCTTACAATCCAACCTTAATTCCACTTATACCTTCAGCTCTTTTATTGAAGGTGATTGTAATCGTCTTGCCCGATCTGCAGGATTTGCGGTAGCCAATAAACCTGGAATCACCTCATTTAACCCATTGATGGTGTATGGTGGTGTAGGTTTAGGAAAAACGCATCTCGTACAGGCCATCGGAAATGAAATCAAAAATGGTCCTGATGAAAAGTTTGTACTCTATGTTTCTTCAGAAAAATTTGTCAATCAGTTTATGGATGGCATTAAAGATGGAAACATCAAATCTTTTACAAACTTTTACATGCAAGTGGATGTACTGATCATCGATGACATCCAATTTCTGGCTGGAAAAGGTAGAACCCAAGAGATGTTTTTCCACATTTTCAACCATCTGCATCAAAATAAAAAGCAAATCATCATGACCTCTGATTGTGCTCCTAAGGACTTAATGGGCTTAGAAGAACGATTACTCTCCCGGTTTAAATGGGGGCTCACGGCAGATTTGCAAATGCCTGATTTCGAAACAAGAATAGCGATAATCAGAAAGAAAATGCAGTCAGAAGGAATAGATATTCCTGATAATGTGATTGAATACCTTGCTTACACTGTTGACACTAATGTAAGGGAACTTGAAGGAGTCATGATTTCTTTGATCGCCCATGCTTCATTGAGCAGGGTCGAAATCAGTCTTGAATTGGCCAAGACAATCATGAAAAACATTATCAAAGACATTGAGACTGAAGTGAGCATAGAGTTTATTCAAAAATCCTGTGCAGACTATTACGGTATCAAGGTAGAAAACCTGAAAGCCAAAACCAGAAAAAAGGAAATAGTAATTGCCCGACAAGTTGCAATGTATTTTAGCAAGGAGTTTACCAACCATTCATTAAAATCTATCGGTTATCATTTTGGAGGAAGAGACCATAGTACAGTAATTCATGCCGTTCAAGCTGTTAATGATCTTATGGAAACAGAGCCATCTTTTAGAAATGCAGTGCAGGAGCAGAAAAAACAATTTAAGATCAGGTCCTACTAATTGAACCTATCAAATCTTTATGCTTAAACCATCCCTTTTTAATGGCTTTCTGTAAAAGGATACTTTTTAAAACTTGAATTACCCATGGCCGTTTTTTCATAACTACCAATACAGAATTCTTGAAAATCCGCTTTAAAATAAGGTGCTTCTGGAAACAAATCGAGCTGGTCTAGAGGTTGATTAAAAAAATACACCTTTGTGTTTCCATACTTGGTATGCGGCATAAAATCACCATAGGCCCGCATTTCCTCCCAATCTTCGCTATCTGTAAATACTGCAAAAATTCTAACCACCGGACCAGTATTGTTTTCATTTCTGTAACTGGCTAATTCTGTGTAGTTACCCTTCAGGTCCTTAACCCCTGGCTGACTCAAGCTTTGGTAAACAATCACCATTAAAAGCCCACCAACCAAGACAGCAAGTAAATAAATAATATTTTTTGATTTCATATGTCCTAAAAACAATCTTAAACAGTTAATTTAGCCAAAAATAGCAAGAATGGCCTTCGAATACGTTAAAGCTTTACACATTATTTTTATTGTAACCTGGTTTGCTGGGTTATTTTATATAGTCAGGCTTTTTATCTACCAAACAGAAGCCTTGGATAGACCTGAAGCTGAGCGAATAATATTAAAACCCCAATTGGATTTAATGGCAAATAGGCTTTGGTACATCATTACCTGGCCATCGGCGATTTTGACGCTAATCTTCGGGACATGGGTGTTGTTTTACCGACCTGGATACTTGTCCATGCCATTTATGCATGCAAAACTAACTTTTGTTTTATTGCTTTATATCTATCATTTTCGTTGCCACTATATCTTCAAATCACTGCAGAATGGGAAAGCAGTTTGGTCCAGCACCAAACTTAGACTTTGGAATGAAATAGCAACCTTATTACTATTTGCAATAGTATTTTTAATCGTCCTCAAAAGTTTAATCAATATGGTTTGGGGAATTACAGGATTAATCCTTTTGGGCATCGCCCTAATGCTTGCAACGAAATGGTATAAAAAAATGCGTGAAAGGAACTAAACAACACTTTTCACTGTCATACTAATTAAAAATAAAATGCTTCGATTCATTTATTTAGGTCCTCTATTTCTATGTGTTTTATTCTTCAACTCCTGCCAAACAAGCTCAAATAACGATGTATTACCTATCTTGGGCAATAGGCATGTAGAGGAGGTAATTATTGATAACAAAACAGTAAAGGATACCATCTATCATACGATTGCAGATTTTAGTTTTACCAATCAAGAGGGTAAACAAATAACCAATGCTGATGTCAAAGGAAAAGTCTATGTTGCCGATTTTTTTTTCACTAGCTGCCCTACTATCTGCCCAGTGATGAAGAAACAAATGTTGAGGGTTTTTGAAGCCTATAAAGATGATCCAAACTTTATGATTTTAAGTCATACCATAGACCCAGAGTATGACACCCAAACTCTTTTAAAAGATTACTCCATGAGGCTTGGCATTGAGAATGCAAATACTTGGAATTTTCTGACTGGTGATCAAGAAAAAATCTTTGAAATTGGTCAAACAAGTTACCTTACTACAGCCATGAATGATAAAAATGAGCCTGGTGGATTCTTGCACTCAGGGGCATTTGTACTGATTGATCAATTTGGAAGAATTAGAGGGGTTTATGACGGAACAAAAGAAAATCAGGTAAACTTACTCATCAAAGACATCCCCAAATTACTCAACGAGAACAATGAGAGCAGCAATAGGTAGTTTATTATTAATACTTTTCACTAGCTGTCAAAGTACTGATTCTAATAGTCAAAACGGTATTGATAAAATTAATGACCTAAAAACAAAGCAATATGCTATTCAAGGTCAACAACTCTATTTGCAACATTGTAGTAATTGCCATCAAGAAGATGGAACAGGGTTAAACAGGCTCATCCCCCCATTAAGCAAGGCTGACTATATGATTACTGATGTAGGCAGAAGCCTTTATATCATCCGAAATGGTCTTAAGGGAAGCATTATGGTGAATGATATTGAATACAATCAGCCAATGCCAGGAAATAGTAATTTGACACCTTTGGAAATTGCCCAAATTGGCACTTATATTTATAATGTATGGGGAAATGAACATGGGCTTATTACTCCCGAAGAAGTAAATAAAGCCCTTGCTCAAGAACCAAAATTATAATAGTGCCTCGCTTTTTTCAATAGCCAGTAGAATGTCTTTTTTTACTTTTTCTACCTTTACCAGCTCTTTTTCTAAGTAAGCTTTTGCTTCCTCATCGGACATTCCCTCAAGATCTGTCTCAAATTGTCTCATCCATACAAACATTTCGTCATAGGCTTTCTCACAATCTGTAGCTGCTGCCTTCAAACCGCTAATCTGTTTTTGAAGATTTTCCGAGTCCTCTGATTCCTCAAGCTCTGCAGCTTTTTCATTTAAAACCTTCTGATTAGATTTCAAAGTACCTATTTTAGGCATTACCTCATCATGAACTTGAATGACCTTTTCTTTTAGCAATTCATTTTCGCTTATTTTCGGTCCACAAGAATAAATTGATACACATAGCAAAATAAACAATACAATTGGTGCTTTTTTCATGGATTATTAAGTAGTATATGGTTTGAAACGGAATTAAATTATATCAAATGTTATAAAAATAAGATGATAAAAAATGCACCAATAATATTTTGCCCAGCCTATTCCAATAAATCGTCAACAAAAATTTAGATGGAATATTGACAATGACTACCCAAAATATGTGCTTAAATCATGGGTCAATAATTCTGGCCTCTTTAAGGATATACATCAATTTTTCAGGATCTTTCGCATTAAGCACCAAATTTCCAGTTACCTTTACCTTTTTAGAGGTGTATTTGACGGGTTCTTTTAACATAACCTCCATCACTGTTTCTGGCCCACCCGAACCACAAAAAAAGCATTCTGCCAAAGGAAGCGAAGAAAGTATAATGTGCTCAGGTTTAAACATCCCTTCAAAGGGTATAATATAACCATCAGCTGTAATCTCTTTACCTTCCATCTCCTTAATCTTATCCCCAAAAACAGGCAAATACAACTCACCAAAGTCATCCTCCCCGATTTCATAGGTTACATCGGATAAGTTTTTCCAAACATTTTCTTGTTGCCCTATGGCAGAAAAAGACAGCAAGCCTATCAATAAAACTAAACACCTCATACTCTCTTATTTATTTGGTCAATTGTCCAGCGATTTGTGTCCTATATGCATTCCATGCAGGAATGATGGAAGCCAAAACTCCCACCGACAAAGCATAGGCCAATACCCACCATTCTTTCTTTATAAATACAAAAGTCTTAAAATCTGAAATTATTCCTTGTTCATTTACCATAACCAATAAATAGAGAAAAAGGTGTCCGAGAAATAATCCTGCTAATGCGCCTATAAAGGTAAGTAGGATTCCTTCTAGCAGAATTAACAAAAACAATTGGCCCTTGGAAGCACCAATTACACGCATCACAGCCAAATCGTAATTCCTTTGTTTAAGTGAACTGTATAAGGCAATAAATATGCCCAAGCCAGCTATCAATATAATAACAAGTGCCAAGCCCTGAACCAAAGCAATGCCTATTCCTAACAATTCGAAAAGTCTCGAAATCTCAAAAGAAGGAGATGCCGCTTGCAATGAGCTTCTACTATTAATAAGTCTGGGAAGTTGGACAGCTGCTATTGGATTTCGGTAAGAAATTAGCACAGTGGTCAATTCTCTTGCTTGATCGGTTTTCGGAAACCCTGTTTTTTCAACCTCCTGCTCCAGCTTTTTTTTGCCAAAATCTTCGTCATGGGAATACCAAATGGATTCTATACTGGTTAATATGAGTTGATCGATCACATTATAAGAAGGAGCTAAAACGCCCACTACAAGATATGCTTGTTCATCATGTTCATGACTTGCAGAGGCTATTCCATGGGAGCCTACAAAAGTATCTCCTACCTTTAGACCTTTCTCCTTTGCCACTCGACTTCCCAAAACTACCTCAAATGGTTTGTTCCAGGCATTTCCTGAATTAAAACTAACATCGTAAAGCTCAAGGTAATCGTGGTTAGAACCAACAATTCTAAATCCACCAAAATTATCCCCAAGCCCCATAGGTATGGCTTTCTTTATTAAACGGTTTCTGGAAACAGACTTTGCTTCATCTAGAGGGATATTCCCTGTTGGGAAATCGATATGATAAACAGAGGAAAGCACCAACTGTAGAGGACTTCCCTTGGCCCCAATGACAAGATCAATCCCTGAGGCATCCTTGTTCATTTTATTCTCAAACTGCTCTTCAATAAGCAAAAGAACAGTTATAATGGACAAGCCCAAAGCGAGAAGAAGTATATTTAGACCTGTACTCAAAGGTTTATCCATTAAGTACTTCCAGCTCAATTTAAATATATTCATAAGCTTCCTGATTTTATGGATATACTTCTATCAATCTGATCTTTTATTCGATAATCATGGGTAACTATTATCAGGGTTGCCTGAAGCTTTCTTGCTTGGTTTTTAAGAAGATTTACAACCATCCTGGCATTGTCATCATCCAAGCTAGCTGTAGGTTCATCGGCCAAAATAACTTTAGGCTCATTTACCATTGCCCGAGCAATAGAAACCCTTTGGGCTTCTCCTTCACTCAAAGTTTGAATGCGGGCATCCTTCTTATCTTGAATCCCCAGCTCTTTCAGGTAATAGTCAAGTTTATTTGCTGTTGGTTTATTGGCGAAAAAATGCGGGAGACAGATGTTTTCAGACACCGTCAATGGACCAAGAAGGTGAGGTTTTTGAAATACTATACCAATATTACTCCCCCTAAACTTATCTAAATCATTCCCTTTCAGTTCATATAGTGATACTCCATCAATCCAAACCTCCCCTTTGTTCGGTGCCTGCAAGCCCCCAATTATATTTAGAAGGGTTGTTTTTCCTGACCCTGATTTCCCTAAAACCAATAATTCATCACCTCTATTTAATCCAAGGTCAGGAACATCAATTTTTGGTTGATTTTCGTAAGAAAACTGAATCTCCTTAACAATAATCATTGCCAGTTACTTTTTTGCAGGTATTTCCAAATTAAATTCAGTTCCTTTATTGAGCTTACTTTTGAAATCAATCTTTCCCCCCATAACCTCAATGCACTTTTTCACTATGGACAAACCTAGCCCTGAACCTTCTCTTAAGCCTACATTCTTAGCCCTAAAAAACCGATCAAAAAGTTGGGATTGTTCAGCTTCATTGATACCAATACCTTCATCTTTAATATTTAAGAAAAGTGTATCATTTTCATGTTTTACTTTGAAGTAAACAGAGCCACCATCTTTCGAATACTTAACCGCATTCGATAGTAAATTCTCTAAAATCTGATACAATAGGTCCATATCAGAGGTGATCATTTTAGGAATTTTCTCGAATTCCACGTTGATCTTTACATTATTGTCAATCCCGGCTTTCACCATGTCCACCACCTCATTGAGGAATGCTGAAGTGTAAATTCTCACCGGTTTGTAGTTCATCTTATCCGCATCGGCTTTACCAAAGAATAAAACACTTGTCAGAAGACTATTAAGGTTCCGAACAGAATTCTCAATTTTATTTGCATGCTTTACCAATTTGGCTTTAAAAGGATGCTCTTTTTCCGCATACAATTTCAATAATTGAGCAGAACTTAATATAGATGTTAAAGGAGTTTTAAAACCGTGGGAAACGTTTTGAACAATTCTTGATTTTAATTCACTAAGCTCCCTTTCTTTTTCCAAAGCTTTCTGAAGCTCCTTGTTGGCTTCATTTAAATCAGCAGTCCTTTTTTTGACTTTTTCTTCCAGCTCATTGTTTAAGCTCTGAAGTTCTTTCTCTTTTTTATCTTTAAAAATGGCCAATTCAATAACCATATTCAATTCCCTTATATTAAAGGGCTTGATAACATAGGCACTCGGATTGGTAACAGCGACCTTCTGTAGGGTTTCACTATCTGAGCTAGCTGTAAGGTAAACCACAGGAATATTGTATTTTTCATTAATAATTTCCGTGGTTTTAATTCCATCCAGCTTCCCAGAGAGATTAATATCCATCATGACAATGTCTGCATGGTTTTTTTCAAGAATTTCCAAGGCAATCTCACCTGAATCAGCCATTCCAATAATCTGATGGTGGTTCTTTTCAAGTGCTTTTTTTAATAAAAGTGCCGAGACGGTATCGTCTTCGGTTATCAATATTTTAAGAGAAAACATACTTACAAAATTAAATAATAACGTGCCCCAAAATAATTTATATACAAAGTGGTATTGAAATCCGCACTAAAGTACCATTACCTTTTTCACTTTCAACTTGAATTTGACCATTTAACTTTTCAACCAAGTGTTTGGTAATGGCTAATCCAAGGCCTGATCCTTCAAATTTACGGTTAAAACCGGTACTTTCTTGTTCAAAAGGGTAAAACAATTTGTCCAAATAATCTTTACTAATACCTATACCTTGATCATGTACTACTATAATCAATTGATTTTCAAAGTTTTCAATTACAACTTGAATAAGTCCCTTTTCTGAATATTTAACCGAATTACCAACGATATTATTGATAATAATTTGAAGGTACTTTCTCTCGATTTTTGCGTTAAAGGGTTTAGTTAAAAATTTTGAAGTGACTAATATACCTTTTTTAATCCCTACGGATTTATGATTTATCAATATTTTTGAAACAAAATCATTTACATTGGTTTTTTCTAAAACAATATTCAGCTCATCGGACTCCAATGAAGACAAATCCAGTATATTGGTAATGGTATTGAGTAAGCGTTCTCCACTTTCCTTAATAATATTCAAATGCTCCAAAAGTTCCTTGTCTTCCGACCTAATTTGGCTTATGTATTCAGTACTGCCAAGAATACCATTTAAGGGTGTGCGAATTTCATGACTCATATTAGAAATGATATTCCCTTTCAATCGACTTACCTCCTCCGCCTTATCTTTGGCTATTTCCAAGCCCTTCTCATAAGATTTTTTCTTCGAAATATCTCGAAAAACATTCAAGAACAACATATTCCCTTCAAAGTTTTCCTTCATTTTGGAAATGGAAACTTCTATCTCCCTATCTCCCGATTTCAAAGGCATTTCAAATTCTCGTATTACGGTACTTTTGGTATTTGAGTTAAGTTCATCAGCTATTTCATTCCTTACCTTTTCGTAGAAATCTGTGTCGCGAAACAAATGCTGAAGCCCATTTTCAATCAACTCATCCTCGCTCACCTCTGCCATTTTACAAATGGTGGGATTAGCAGAAATAACCTTCCCTCCAAAAACAGACAGTACCATGCCTTCTTGAGAATTGTTCCAGACTATTCTAAATTGATCCTCCCTTTCTGCGATCTCTCTATTTTTCTTTTGAAGTGTGATTTTTAATATCCCTCTGTCTTTTGTCTGCTGAATAAAAATACATACTCCATAAATGATTGCAAGTAAAAAAATGAAAGCAATTGCTAAAAACCAATAATTATTATAAACTGAAAAACCAACCACGGTCTGCCCGGTCACAGGTTCAGGATTTACAGCCAATAAGGGCATCAAGGCCAACTGGTAGCTATCCGAGGACATTTTTTTCGACAAAACCTTACTTTTTCCGGAATTTCCCATATCTCTCTCCCATTAGGGGATCGATTTATTTAATATTTTATTACAAGCTAAAGGAACGATAAAACTTTTATCTCTTTCTTCAAAAGTTCACAAACAAAGATTAAAATAGCACCTGTTGAAACATATTAAAATTAGTCTCAAACAATTTTTTTTTGATTTAAGCTGTCTTAAAGGATTTTATATTTGCCTGAATCCACTCCTCGTTTAAATCCAAAGATGTTGATTTCATAATCGTTGAGGGTACTTTTAGCAATTTTTTGTATCCTATTTTTATAAATCTACCCAAATAAACCCTAATTTACCTTAAAAAAACAGGAAATGAATTTTTGATGAAATAATTTTAGTGTCTATTTCCTAATATAATATTAGCCTTAGCCTAGGGCTAAAACAGGCTTCTGGAGTACTAGAATTATTCATTTGTAGGGTTAAGTAGGAACCATAAAAATATAAAAAGTTATCTATAGTATAAATTAAATCGATATTGTTTGCAATTTCTTTTTGTGATCACTCTTTATCTCCTATTTTTGTAGCAAATTAATTAAAAGCAGACTTATGAGCGTATTGGTAAATAAAAATTCCAAAGTAATTGTACAAGGGTTCACAGGAACTGAAGGTTCTTTTCACGCCCAACAGATGATAGAATATGGTACCAATGTAGTTGGGGGTGTAACACCTGGAAAAGGTGGCGATACTCATTTAGGCAGACCAGTATTTAATACTGTAGAAGATGCAGTGAAAGCCAAAGGAGCTGATACTACCATAATCTTTGTTCCTCCAGCTTTTGCGGCAGATGCTATTATGGAAGCGGCGGATGCAGGTATTAAAGTAATCATCGCCATTACTGAAGGAATTCCTGTAAAGGACATGATGAAAGCCAAGCCGTATGTTAAGAAAAAAGGAGCCATTTTGGTAGGGCCAAATTGCCCGGGAGTAATCACTCCAGGTGAAGCTAAGGTTGGCATCATGCCTGGTTTTGTCTTCAAACCAGGACGGGTAGGAGTTGTTTCCAAATCAGGTACGCTTACTTATGAAGCAGCTGACCAAATCACAAAAGCTGGATTAGGTGTTTCTACAGCCATTGGAATAGGTGGTGACCCGATAATCGGTACCTCCACTAAGGAAGCGGTTCAACTATTAATGGAAGATCCTGAAACAGACGCTATCGTAATGATAGGAGAAATTGGCGGGAATTATGAAGCTGAAGCTGCCCAATGGATCAAAGAAAATGGCAATAAAAAACCTGTTGTAGGATTTATCGCAGGCCAAACAGCACCTCCAGGTAGAAGAATGGGACATGCTGGAGCCATTATTGGTGGAAAAGATGATACAGCCATCGCCAAAATGCGTATCATGAAGGAAAATGGTATTTTCGTAGCAGAATCACCAGCCGAAATAGGAGAGGTGATGGCTAAAGCTTTAGGTGTAGATGCCTAATAAAAGCTTCAGAATGCTAAAAGCATAATTATAGCAATTTTAAAAGGAGACCTGATGGTCTTCTTTTTTTTTGACTTATTTCAATCCTGCATAACCAAACCACTCACCTTCCATCAAAATAGTATTGGAATTAATGAATTAATTACCTTAAATTTAAGGCATAACCTTTATCTGAATCCAAATAAAACCTATGCCATTAATGAAATCATATATTTTACTGGTTATGGCTGTCTTCAGTTTTTTTGCAAGCATTGCACAGGAGGCCTTAGATTACACTACCGATATTATCCCGGTTTTGGACAAAAACTGCTATTCCTGTCACAATACCGGAAACCCTAAAGGAGGAGTGAACCTAAAAATTTATGAGGAAGAGGGACGTGTTATTAAAGATGGACAATTTTGGCTAAAAGTATTGGACCAAATTAAGTCAAAAGAAATGCCCCCGTCCAGTAAGCCAGAGTTGAATGATAATGAATACCATACCTTACTCAATGGAATCAATGGTATTCTCATCAAATCTCTAGAAAAAAGAACTCCTGGCAAAGTCATCATCCGACGATTGAGTCACACTGAATACCATTACACAGTATTAGACCTGACAGGGGTGAGTTTTGACGCCATGAATCGTTTCCCAGCAGATGGTTCGGGTGGTGGCGGTTTTGACAATCAAGGTGGTTCATTGTTTTTCACGCCCCTTAAGATGGAAAGGTATTATGATGCTGCTGAAGAGATTGTCACATCTCTATATGAAGACCTAGAAAAATGGTCAGACCTTGTTCCCGAAAGCTATCATCAAAACATCTGGGAAAGGTTTATAAATTGGTTAATGCCTAAAATCAGTAGTAATTTCAAGCCCCTTAATCCACCTGAAAAAGCAGCCGAAAAAGTACTTTTCCCTTTTGCCAGCAAAGCTTATAGAAGGCTATTAAAATCTGAAGAAAAAGAAAAGTTTATTGACCTTTTTAATACGGTCTATTACTCACTTCCAGAGGAACCCAACCCACAGAAATTCAACAAATCCATTGCAGAAGTATTTAAAGCTATTTTAATTTCCCCCTCTTTCCTTTACAAAATGGAGGAAGAACCCTTAGGCCCTGCCCCTATTGCCTTAGGAGATTTTGAACTGGCTACCAGATTATCTTACTTCTTATGGTCAAGCATGCCAGATGATGAATTGTTTGACCTAGCCATGAAAGGAAAGCTGCAAGCACCAGGAGAAATAGAAAATCAGGTAAAAAGAATGCTCAATGACCCCAAGTCGGAAAGATTTTCAGAATCATTCGTAAGCCAGTGGTTAGGAATCAATAAGCTTAAAGATGACAATGCACCTTTAGCTGATTTGGTTAGGTTTCCTGAATTCACCCCTTCTATAAGAGAGGCCATGTTCAAAGAAACCACTTCCTTTTTCCATTATGTAATGACGGAAAGTAAAAACTTCCTTGACTTGATCAATAGTGATTATGCCTTTCTCAATGAAGAATTGGCTGATTACTATGGAATTGAAGGAGTAGAGGGAGACGATTTCAAAAAAGTAATGTTGGCCAACAATAGCAGGGGAGGCTTTTTGGGTTTAGGCAGTGTTCAAGCCGTAACTTCCTTGCCCACCAGGACAAGTCCTGTACTTAGAGGTAAATGGGTTTTAGAAGAAATATTAGGTACATCTCCTCCCCCTCCACCACCAGATGTTGCAGAATTACCTGAGGATGAGTCTTTACATGAGGACCTTGGATTGAAGGCTCTATTAGAAAAGCATAGGGAGGACCCGGCATGCCAATCTTGTCACGAAAAAATGGACCCACTTGGTCTAGGTTTGGAGAATTTTGGAGCAGATGGGAAATGGAGAGAAAGTTATGGGAACACTCCAATTGATCCTACAGGTGTTCTTACCTCAGGTGAGACCTTTGCAGGTCCTGCAGAATTGAAAGCATTACTTATGAAGGAGAAAGAAAAATTTGCACGGAACATTTCCAAAAAGACTTTGTCTTATGCTATAGGAAGGGGTACAACTTTTACTGATGAAATTGCCATCCGGGAATTGTCTGATTCCTTGATTGAGAATGATTTTAATCCTGATAAATTCGTTACCGCTTTGGTTCAAAGCTATCCTTTTAGGATGAAGATTAAGGATTTTCAGAAAAGAGTAAATGAGGTTGATTAATAATTTGAAATAGATTAACTTGAAGAATAGTTGAATTCAGGACGAAAAATAAATTTGTAGGATAAAATCTATCCTACTTTCTAAGATTCAAATAAATACAATCTGATTAATATTGATTACCGTCTGTTTCAAGTTTTGCTGGTTAGTTAAAGAAATATTTAAAAGCTTGCTTTAAAACGTTACTATTTATGAATAAGAAGTGGCAAATATCAAGGAGGAAATTATTGAAAGGGGTAGGCGCTGCCATTGCACTACCTATCATGGAGGCTATGGCCTCACCGCTAAATATTAAAAAATTTGGCAATGATGGGTTTCCTATTAGGTCCACTTTCATGTTTATGCCCAATGGTGTTCACCCCGATAGATGGACTCCTAAAGGAATAGGGAGAAACTATTCGATCTCTCCTACCCTAGAACCATTAGCACATCTGAAAGACGACATTTTGGTTCTAGGTCAGCTATGGAATAAACATTCATTATTTCAAGGATCTGATGGACACTATGCCAAAACTGCCAACCTACTGACTTGCCTCCCAATTCAAAAAACAGTTGGAGACAATATTAATAGTGGGGGTATTTCAATAGATCAACTTATTGCTAACCACTATAAAAACGAAACTCTTTTTCCTTCATTAGAATATGGCTTGGATCGTATACAGACTGGGGTTGACATCAATGTAGGATTCACCAGATTGTATGCAAGTAGTATTTCCTGGAAAAATGCCCTGACCCCTCTTTCAAAGGAAATCGACCCTAGAATGGCCTTTGACCGGCTGTTTAGAACTTTTATACCTGGGAATAATAAAATAGAAAACCCACACAAAAGCAGCATCCTAGATGCTGTACTAATGGATGCTAAATCCCTTAAAAACAATTTAGGCCGATCTGATCAAGATAAATTGGAAGAATACTTGGAATCTATCCGGTCCATTGAAAAAAGGATCAATAACCAAGATAGTATCAAGGATTTCGCAAGCAATATTACTCCTGACATCAAACGAGAATTGATTAGGGTAAACCAAGACATTGAAGAATATGCTGAAGTGTACAGCGGTGTTGATGTTACAGAAAAAACCCGCTTGATGTTTGATATCATCGCCTTAGCTATGTGGAGTGATGCAAGTAGAGTAGCCACCTTTATGTTTGGCAACTCGGTAAGCAACAGAAACTTTTCCTTCCTTGAGGGAGTAAACGGTGCACATCATTCGCTTTCTCATCACATGAATCACCAAAAGAACTTGGAACAATATGATCGGATTACGAAATGGCACCTTGAGCAATATGCCTACTTTTTAGACAAGCTAAAATCCATCAAAGAAGGCAACGGTACTTTACTGGATAATTCCTTAGTAATGTTTGCTTCTGGCTTAAGAGACGGTAACAGGCATTCTCCATTTGATCTTCCTATTATCGTCGGGGGACATGGGGGTAATAAAATAAAATCAGGTCAAAACCTTATTTATCCTAAAAACACTCCTTTGTCCAATCTTTATACTTCTTGGATGCAAACTATAGGTATTGAACAAACACAATTTGCAGACAGTACTGGCACCCTTGACGGAATTATAGCTTAGTAGTATTACGATCAAAGACAATCAATTAATAGTACACCACTATAACAGGCATTTTTCGCCTGATATACAGGATTCATATGGACAACAACGATCTACCACAAAATAACTTAAAGTGGGACTTTTTATTAAATAAAAAATTCATTCTACCCATTTTTCTAGTCACTACCTACCTCGCAATTTTTCTGGTACCCATTAGCGTGGCAGCAGAGAACCATTTGCTCGTGTTTTTTGGCAGGTTCCATCCCCTCGTCCTGCATTTCCCAATAGTATTGATCCTAATTACCACGGGCTTTATTTTAATGGGGTTTTTCAATCCAAGTTTTAACAAGCCAATCATTATTCGATCTTTACTGTGGACATCGGTGTTTTTCTCCTATATAACCATACTGGCCGGGTACCTTTTATATATTGCCGAAGGCTATTCAGGAGTTATGGTAACAAACCACCTAAATGGAGCTTTGTTAACCGGCATTTCAATTTCAATTTGCCTAATTATTTACGAATCAAACCTGCAAAGAAAATTAAAGAGTGGATTTGGCTTTTATTTGATTCTTGGAATAGCTAACCTCTCACTGGCCTATACCAGTCATCTTGGAGGTTCACTCACTCATGGTGACGATTTTCTCTCCGCACCACTAGCTGCTTTAATTCCTGCAAAAAAAATTGACAAGGCACCTGAAGACATGCTGCTTTATGAGGACATGGTTGCTACGATCTTTGAAACAAAATGTGTCTCTTGCCACAATGAAAACAAATCCAAAGGAAACCTTATCCTTAATAGTTATAAGGAAATCTTTGAAGCAGGTAAAAGTGAAAAACATGCCATCATACCTACCGACACAGCCAATAGTGAAGTTTTGGTAAGGGTTTTACTACCACTAGACCATGACGACAGAATGCCTCCGGAAGGAAAGCCTGGCTTAACAGAAAATGAAATCACTCTTCTTACTTACTGGATTGAAAATGGCGCTTCAGACAGTCTAAAATATGGAGACATTAAAAATGAGAAGATTTTGTCAGAAATCGAGGAACTGATGCCAACAATTCAACAAGCCCAATATAAGATACTTGAAGAGAAGGAGGCATTTAATACTGCTTTGCTAGAATTACAAGAAATAGGTAAAAAAGTGGATGCTGAAGTAACGGCTGATGAATTGTCCAATGGGAAATTCTTTGGGCTAAAGATGAAATTCCCACCCGGCCCATTTGGCAATGAGGAATTAAAAGAATTTTCACCCTATTTCCCATACCTATCACGCATTTCTCTAGCCTCTTCCAATATAGATGATGACGCCCTATTCCTTTTAGGAAAAATGCCGCAATTACGCAGACTGATTTTGCAAAAGACGAATATAAATGGTGAAGGACTTCCTTACCTGAAAGACCTTCCTAATCTGGAAGAACTGAACCTCTCCTTTACGCCATTGGATAAAGGACATTTACTTCACCTACTTGATTTCAAGTCACTTCAAAAAGTTTATCTCTTTGGCACTCCTATCGAACCAGAAGTATTTGAAGCAATACAAAAGCATAGACCAGAATTAGAAATTATTTTAGAAGAAGGGCCTTTCTATTAATGGTCTTTTTTTACTCTTTTAGGTAATATACCTATAAACTATTCCTATAATATATGTTCAAGATAATCAAAATTCATAAAACGCTGCACCTGGCCTTATTAATTGGTATAAGCCTTTTTTGTTTCCCACATTGTCAGTCGAAAACCAGTTCGGACACTGAAATACAAACGGTAGAAGAAAAGGTAAGAGGTATTGACCTTTTAAAAGCTTACGTAGAAAAGGACCAAGACGTATATGATTACGAATTGGCTTTTGAATCCAAAGGAGATGGATACTCCTACTATGTACTTAAAGTCATTTCCCAAAACTGGTTGACTGAAAAAGAAGTAACGGAAACCACCTGGTGGCATTGGGTTTCCTTTGTAGTTCCAGATGAACTCAAGCACAATACCTCATTACTTATTATTTCTGGAGGTAGCAAAAACACCACTGTTCCTGAAAAACCAGACGACATGATTCTTCAGGCAGCCTTGTCAACAGGTTCCACGGCTATCAAGGTCCATAATATCCCTTTTCAGCCTTTACAGTATGTAGGAGATACTTCAGGACTAAGAACTGAAGATGGATTGATTGCCTACGGTTGGAGAGAGTTTATGGAACGTGGTGCCAAGGATGAAGATGCTATCTGGCTAGCTAGATTTCCAATGACAAAAGCTGTGGTTTCAGCCATGGATGCAGTTGTAGATTATTCTAAAACCAACCTGGATATATCATTAGACAAATATGTAGTGGCAGGTGCCTCAAAAAGAGGATGGACCACATGGACCACTGCTGCAGTGGATGACAGGGTAATAGGAATGATTCCTATCGTAATAGACATGCTTAATTTAAGTCCTTCATTTAAGCATCACTGGCAAACCTATGGATTTTGGGCCCCGGCTGTAAATGACTATACTTTTGAAGGTATTTTTGATTGGATGGATAGTAAAGAATTCAAACGTTTGGAAGAGATCGTAGAACCTTATCAGTTTCTTGAAGAATACAAAGACATTCCTAAATTGCTTATCAACGGATCTGGGGATCAATTCTTCCTTCCTGACAGTTGGAGGTATTATTGGGAGGAATTACAAGGAGAAAGTCACATTGCTTATATTCCTAATGCTGGTCATGGACTGAAAAACTCTGACGCCCCTCAGATTCTTTTAGGCTTCTATTCTCATATCATCAATAATATAAAACGTCCATCCTATAGTTGGGAAGTTAAAGAAGATGCCATACATATTAAAACTGACATCAATAATCCTCCTGTAGCTGTCAAACTTTGGTCTGCAACCAATGAAAACACCAGGGATTTCAGGATTGATGTTTTGGGTCCACAATGGAAAGCTACCAATATCCCATTTGAAGCTGATGGAGAATATGTAATTCCAATAGCTGCACCATCTAAAGGCTGGTCAGGTCATTATGTTGAGCTTACTTATGCCGGAGATGCACCATTGAAATTTACAACCGGAATAAAAATACTTCCAGACACTTACGAACATGAATTGTATGTACCTAAAGAAAGAAAAGGTACACCAGTAGAATAAACCTTTATTCTAAAGCAAAAGCAATGTAGTAATCGCCGAGGGAGCAGCTTTTTTACCTCCTCCTGCTGCGGTTACTACCTATTATTTTCCGTCAACAGAATAAACAGTTCTTAGGTACTCCTCTTTAATTGCGAGGATAAACCAACTAAAAGGGTGATGGAGTATTAAGGAACGATGGATTCTAAGCTGGAAACCCTAGATTTTGTAAAAGGTTTCCTGACAAAAATAGAAAACTGCTCCATTCTGAGTTTTAGTAATAAGAAAAATGTAAATTTCAATTGAATAATAGATCTGAAGTATACTTTTAGCAGGTCATTAAGTACTGAAATTGAATCTTATGAAAAAATTAGTAATCTGTAGACACGCCAAATCCTCATGGGAAGACCCGCGCTTAAATGACCGTGTGAGACCATTGTCAAAAAGGGGATTAAATGATGCTCCGATGATGGCTAACAGAATGCAAACCAATCATGTTTTCCCTGAGAAAATACTTTCTTCAAAGGCATTGCGTGCAAAAATGACCGCAGAATTTTATTTAGCCACTTTTGAAAAAATGAATGTTGAATATGAAGAATCAGAGGCCCTCTATATGGCATCTGCTCAAGAGCATTTGGTTGAGATCAAAAAGACAAGCAATAAGATCGATACCTTGTTTATTTTTGGTCACAATCCAGGAATGACTGAATTAATCAATTATCTGGGAGAGCCATTGGAAAACCTTCCAACAGCTGCCTATATGGGTTTCAAATTTGAAGTAAATAGTTGGGAGAATATCAACGCTACTAACGCAAGATTTTGGATGTATGATTTCCCTAAAAACCCATCACCTAAAACTTCCTAACATCTTGTAAAACACCATCGAAATCCGAAGGGTTATTGATCAGGAACAATACCTTTTTTGCAACTTCATCTGGAGTACTCAATTCCCCATTGTCCTTAAAAGATTGAAATTTGGAAAGACCACTAAATTCATTTTGAGAAGCAGCTCTAATTGACTCCTGCATGGGCGTATCAATAATCCCAGGAGACAAAGCGAACATTTTAAAACCAAGGTTTTTTAGGTCAGATTCTTGCTGGGCAATCATCGTCATCTGATTCAATGCAGCTTTAGATGAGCTATAGCCTGACCACCCATCCACTATCTTCACCGCAGCACCTGAACTCACATTTACTACTATCTTATCTCCCCTAATACCATTGTATTTTTGAACAAAGGCATTCATCAAAATTGCTGGAGCGATTACATTTACTGAATGAATTGTTTTTATAGAACTTGAAGAAATATTTCCATTGTGAGCAATTTCACCTATCCATCCAGCATTATTAATTAAGACTACCTTATCAAAATCCTCAGATGGAAAAATTTCAGGTATTTTACTGATCAACTCATCAGTGTTTGCCAAGTCAATTTGTAAAGGTATAAAATTCCTTTCGGCCTTAATTGGGCTTCTGGAGACTCCTATTACCATTGTGTTTGGTAATTGAACCAAATGATTTTTAAGGGCCCCACCCAAGCCTTTACTGGCCCCTGTGAGGATATAAAGAGATTGTCTTTCCATTTTAATTTGAGTTTACAGTGTAAAGCTTGATAAAACTCGAAAAAGCTAAAATACCAAATTTTACTTGATCAGCCACTTGGTCGGAACCAAAGAGAATTAGAAGGAAGCTGCAAGGCTCAGTTCACTCTGCTCTTGGCCTAAACTTTAGGTTTATCAAATTGTCTACGTAATTTGGAACTAAGGGAATTAAATCTATAAAGAAGCATAATGGCCGTAAGTGTTAAACCAATCAACAACCCAATCCAAATACCCAATTCATTCCAATGCAACTTAAAGGCGAGGAAATAGCCAAGAGGTAAGCCTACCACCCAATAGGCAAGAAGTGTTACTAGGGTGGGTATCTTCACATCTGAAAGCCCTCTCAAGGCTCCTAAAGCAACAACTTGTAATCCATCAGAGATTTGAAAAATTCCAGCAATTATCAACAGACTGGCAGCCATCTTTATTACCAGTGGGTCGTCAATATAGAGTAAAGGCATGTAATTTTTCAACAAAAGAAAGAGGATGGCAAATACGGACATAAACACCGTCACCATTCCGAATATAGAAAAGCCAACTTCTCTGAGTTTTGAAATATCTCTTTTTCCAAGTTGATTACCTACTCTAACCATTGCTGCTGCTGATAAGCCCGAAGCCATCATATAGCTAATTGAAGCAAGATTAATGGCAATCTGATGGGCTGCCAAGGCATTGACACCAATCCACCCCATCATAATGGCTGCAGTACTAAATGCCCCTACTTCAAAAATAAATTGCAAGCCTGTAGGAATACCTATGCCTAGCATCTTCTTAATGATAGTCAGCCTTATTTGCTTGAGGCGTAAGCCACGTATATAGTTTTTATATCGATTTGATTTGGTTACATAAATGTACAGAGCCCAAGCCATAAATACCCTGGATATTAAAGTCGCCCATCCAGCACCATTCAATCCCAATTCTGGAAATCCCCAATTACCATAAATTAACAACCAATTCAGACCAATATTCAATAGATTAAAAATAACAGTAATAAACATGGCTTGTTTAGTCTGAGAAAGCCCTTCTATAAACTGCTTGTATGTTTGAAAAAACATAAACGGCAGTAAAGAAAAGGTAATGATCAACAGATATGGAATAGCTAGCACCACTACTTCTTGAGGCTGATTTATAAGCTTCAGTACTGGAGAGACAGCTAGGATAAATAGGAAAAGTAGAAATGAGGACACTGTATTGATAACAAAACCATGATTCAACAACCTCCCGATTTTCCCAGTCTTTCCTTCTCCATCTGCCGCCGCAACCATAGGAGTTACCGCCATGGAAATACCAATCCCGAACATTAGGACAACGAAAAATATACTATTGGCAAGAGAAGCAGCTGCTAGTGGGACGGCTCCTAATCTACCTACCATGATATTGTCTGCTACCCCAACCATCACTTGGCCGAGTTGACTTAACATTACCGGATAAGCCAGGGTAAATGTCTTATCAAAATTGTCCTTAAACCCTTTAAACATTAATTATTGATATTTATTTTTTCAATAAAATTGAAGTTTTTAAAATTGCAGCCATGCTGATGGCATCAGTAATTTGACCATTCAAAACCATTTCATAGGCTTCCTTAAAGGGTAAATGCCGAATCTTCAAATCTTCCGTATCATCAAACTCTGTTTCGCCTTGTGTCAAGTCTCTAGCCATATAAACATATCCAACTTCATCAGTTACTGAATTGGAGGTATGGATCTTTAATATTTCTGTCCATTCATTTGCCAATAGTCCCGTTTCCTCCTTAAGTTCTCTTTGGGCACTTTCTAGGGATGTCTGATCGGCTGGCCCTCCTCCCATTGGTATCTCCCATGTATACTCATCTAAGGTATAGCGGTATTGCCCAACCAACCATGTATACTCATTCTCATCAAGCGGAAGAATACCTATAGCGAGGTTTTTAAAACTAACTTTCCCGTATATTCCCTGTTTATTGGTCGGAGTTATTACCTGGTGTTCTTCTACCTTGATCCAAGGGTTGTCGTACACCTCTTTTTTAGAAATTGTTGTCCACGGATTTTTCATAAAAAATAAATAAAAAAAGGGTGGCCGATAGCCACCCTTCAAATGCTTTAAATAATTTTAATTTAAGCTGGGATAGGCAATACTTTGCTGTCCTTAAAAGTAGAAAGGATAACCATAGACTGCATTGAATCTACTTCCTTAATCTCACTTACCTGCTCTAACATCAATTTCTGGTAAGAATTAATATCTTTTGATATAATTTTCAAAATAAAATCTCCCGTTCCTGTGATATGGTGACATTCTATCACTTCTGGAATTTGGTTGATTTCCTTCATAAAGGCATCTATATTGGACTTATTATGACCAATCAATCCTACCAACACAAAAGTACTAACACCAAGTCCGATTTTTTCCGGATCTAATTTGGCATGATAGCTTTTTATTATTCCTGATTGTTCCAATTTTTTCACCCTCTCTAAAGTTGGTGCTGGTGACAATCCTATATCTTTTGAAAGCTGCGCGTTGGTGATTTTTGCGTTGCCTTGTAGAATTTCTAAAATCTTACGGTCAATTTTGTCAAATTTCACTTTTATACTATTATCCATATTGTAAAGAATTTACCGAATTATATGTGGCACAAAGGTAATCTAATTTATATTTATTTTAAAGACATTTACGAAAAAAACGCAAGCACGGACGAAATATTGTTGTTTAATTGTTATAATTTTTAAAATTATTACACTCAGTGTTTCGTGATTTCATTAAAAACGTGGATTTCCCCTCGATTAGACTAATAATGAACAATTTAGTGCTTATCAAAGTTTATTCTTTTTCAAAAATTCTCTCGCTTCCTTATTAGCCGGGTGTCTTCGTTTCGAATTGTCTTTGACTGTAACCAAATACCGCTTGGCTTCCTTTTTGTTCCCCTTCTTAAATAGAATTTTTCCAACCTGAAGAAGTGAAAATAAGTAGTAACCACTTTCCTGTGCTTCCAACTCATCTCCAAAAGATATGGATTGCAAATAATAAGGCATGGCTCGTTCCGGCTGCCCCATTCGGTCATAACTTTGAGCGACAAAAAAGGCAGCGTACCTTCCACTTGTTGCCTCATAACCTGTCCAACCTTCTTTTATTCGCTTTAGAATTTCTAAAGAAACATCCCTAGCTTCTACCCCTCTACCTACAGCATACAATTGCCTTGCAAAATGCCTATGGAAATAGGGGTTATTTGGATATTTACCATGAAGGTAACTAGTAATTTCTAAGGCTTTAAAAGGCTTTTTCTCCTCGGTGGCATACAATCGGAATAGAAAATATTGCGCTTCTATTCGAGCATAAAAAGAGCTTTCCGCTACCTCTTCCAGTTGTTTCAAACCCAACTTTTGGTCTCCCTTAGGAAACAATAACATTATTGGCTTTAATAAAGGGTAATTTTCAGGTATCCAAACAGAAAAATAATTAAACAATGCATCGCCCAATAATAATTCCGGATTCAACTCTTCCTCTCCCCTACTTAATTCCAGATACTTTAACGCATTTTTACTTGCGAAAGTTGAACTAGTCCAATTTTTTCTTTCACTATGTAAACGCCCTTGAAACCCATAGGCCCCGGCCAGAAAAAATGCTGCTTCTTTATTTTCAGGATTTTCCTCAATGAGTTTCTCTGCTTTCTCTATTGTCAAATCCATGTATTTTAACATAAGCGCATCATGACTCCTGTTGTCAACAGCTACAACAATTTTCCACCATTGGCTCAATCCCATTAAAAAATAAGGAAGTGGATGTTCTGGATAAGTATACCGCATTACTTGAAAACCCCTTTCGGCATTCTCAAAGTCAAAATTATACATGCTATTGATAGCGTCGGTAATCCTAAACTGAAGCCCTTTATCAAGCAGAAGGTAACCACTTTCTTTCTTATTCACATCAGTTACGGGCTCCATCTGAGCCTGAGCCTCAGTTAGAACAACACAATTTATCAATAGTAAAAGAGATAATGCGATTTGGGTATATTTCATTAAGACTGTTTTCGATAAAACTCCTTATTATACAGCATAAACGCTTTATGACAATAATTAATTTCGAAAACTCGAAAAATTTATTTTGGTTTAATAAAAATAAGGTGTAAAGTATATACTTAAGAGTATTTCCAAGCATAAATCCATGTGGCAGAAAGGGTCTTCTTATTCCTAGGTAGGTTTCTTAATGATTATTTGTCCTCAATACCTTTGAATAGTACTTTTCGCTTATTACTCTGTAGTATTAATAAAAAATAAGGACCTGGACAAACCATAGCCCACTTTTTAAAAGAACGAGACAATGTTTTAGAATCCTGCAAAATAAAGTAATATGGGTATAAAAAAACAGACCCATTAAACCACTACCACATTAATGTGATTTAGGTCAATGGATCTGTAAACAGCAATAAGATAAAAAAATTAACAGCTTACTTTTATACTTAATCGATTTTTTACAGCTACATCTGAAAGCGTGCTTTTCCATGCTTCCAAAGCCAAAGAATCTGGTATATTAATATCGTCAAATGTAATTATTTCTCCTTCCTCAATATTTCTCTTTAATTGAACTTTATTCATTAAACCAATAGGAACATGATTGGTGCAGTCAGTTATTTTGATAGCCTCTCCTCTAACTTCCATTCCACCGATTCCTTTGTCAATAAAAGATCCTGAGGTTAAGTTTTTCTTAGCAATTGTCCCTACACTTACTGAAGGTACATCTCCATTATCAAGCAAGATTTCATTATTATTTACCAAATTCAAAATACTATTAGGTATTTCAAAAAAGCACAAGTGCATGGGTTTGTATAGCAAATAAAATGGACCTTTACCCATTTTATAGGTAGTCAACTCCTCTGCCAAATCCTCTTGATGGGTGGCGGTAATAAAAACGCCTGGAGGCGATTCTTTAGAGATAATGTAGTCACTGATGACAGCGTTTTGTTTTTGGGCAATTTCGCCTAAAGCGAAAGCACCACTTTCAAAATCGCTAGTTTCATAGCCAACAAGACCTGTTTTAACGATATCTAAACCCAAGCCATTTGCTATAAATGCTTGTTCAATTTGAAGTTTTGTTCCATCTGTAAAAGATGTAACAGAACTAAGACTATATCCTTGTTTTTGTGCCCAAAACAACATGTCTTCAAGCGAAGGTTTTTTGTTTAGAAAACCTTTAATGTTTCCATAAACCAAAGGCTTAAATCCCATCTGAATCACTTCCTTGTTAAGTGCGGCCAAACACCCAGGTTGATCTCCATTTGCCTCTGTAATCACTCCGCGTTTGGACAACCATGACCCGGTAAGCACTTGAGTATCGGCGTCCATTGTTACTACTGGAAGTCCATATACAAATGCTTTATCAATAATTTCTGTTGAATAAATGGGATCTCCTGTACTTACCACAATTAAATCCGAGCTATCTAGAACCTCTTCAGGTGAAGTGGTTAAAAATTCCTGACTAACCCCAAGGTCACTAATCACCCCTTCTCTTCTGGTCAATATTTTTGAAATGACCATATCTTCTCTTCTTGCAATGAGCTTAGCTAAGCCTCTCCCAATGCCACCGGTGCCCACTATACCGATCTTTAGTTTTTTGCCGTTTATGTTTTTCATAATCTAAAAATTTTGTTTGCTGTTTGTCTGCTGTTTAATCATGACGATGTAAAGGTAAGTAAAAAAATTTAAAAACCATTTTATTGTATTTAAAATACATAAAAAATATTTTAAAATATCCATTCAGACCTAACCTTATTTTTACTAATAAAACCCTAAAACCTTATATTTTATTAAGCTTTAAGAAAAAAAATAGAGAGAATAAAATGTAAAAAAGTAATTTTAAAAAATTTAATTCCGAGAACAATTATTTTATTATTTTTTCTTTTAAACTGAAAATTCTTCAATATTCCCCTATAATTAAAGGCAAGTCATTCTACTTTCGTTTTTTAAATAAAGCAATTCAACTATAATTCATGATAATTTTTTTATTTTCGCCTTTCATAAATATTCAGGTAACATGCTAAATTATGCCAGGGTTAACAATCTTGCAGGTTGGACCACCTTCTTTATTGCATTTATTACTTATTTACTCACCATCGAGGAAACTGCCAGTTTCTGGGATCCGGGGGAATTTATAGCAGTAGCCTATAAATTACAAGTCCCTCATCCGCCAGGTGCGCCTTTCTTTTTACTTATCTACCGAATGTTTAGCTTTTTAGCACTCGGAGATGGTCTTGAAATCGCCTATTGGATGAATGTGGGTAGTGCTTTGCTTTCAGCTTTCACTATTTTGTTCCTTTTCTGGACCATCACACTTCTAGGTAGAAAGTTATTGCTTAAAAACAGTGAGGAGCCAAATACAGACCAAGTTTACACCTTAATTGGTGCTGGTTTTATAGGAGCTTTGGCCTATACCTTTACGGATAGTTTTTGGTTTTCAGCAGTAGAAGCTGAAGTTTATGCCATGTCATCCTTTTTTACGGCCATAGTAATCTGGGCTTTCTTAAAATGGGATATAATAAAAGATCCAAGGGAGGAAAATAAGTACATGATATTTATTGCCTACCTAGTAGGTTTGTCAATAGGTGTTCACCTCTTAAATCTGGTAACACTTCCTGCCCTTGCCTTAGTGGTCTATTTTAAGAAATACAAAAACCATAACCTCAAAGGAGGAATCATCGCATTCC
The DNA here is from genome assembly GCF_001050135.1 of Cyclobacterium amurskyense. Lineage (GTDB taxonomy): Bacteria > Bacteroidota > Bacteroidia > Cytophagales > Cyclobacteriaceae > Cyclobacterium > Cyclobacterium amurskyense. The sequence goes on from NZ_CP012040.1 coordinate 25,671, forward strand.
TACTAGGTGGAGTTGCCCTGGTTGTAATCAATAACTTTATTATCCCGGGTCTACCTAGTATAGCCGGGTCTTTGGAAATATTCTTCGTCAATAGCCTTGGCCTACCCTTTGGATCTGGCATAGTTTTCTTTTCCATTGCCTTTTTAGGAGGGCTTGTGTATGCAGTTATCTACTCCTACCGTCAAGAGAAAGTCATTCTCAATACCATATTACTGTGTTTCTCATTTATACTTATAGGCTATAGCTCTTATGCGTTGATCGTGATCCGGGCCAATGCTGAACCGGTAATTAATGAAAATGACCCTAAAGACATCATAAGTTTTGTTAGCTACCTTAAAAGAGAGCAATATGGTTACCGACCTTTAATGCAAGGTCAATATTTTACAGCAGACATTGTGGATCAGGTAGAAGGAGCTCCTGTCTATGCCAAAGGAAAAGAAAAATATGAGATAGTGGATTACCAGTTGGAAAACATCTATGATCCAGAAAAAACAACCCTACTGCCAAGAATATACTCTACACAAGAGCGCCACAAACAAATCTACAGATCCAAACTTGGATTAAGAGAAGGCCAAGACCCTACCTTTTTTGACAATATCTATTTCATGTTTGAACACCAACTTGGACATATGTATTGGAGGTATTTTATGTGGAATTTCAGCGGTAGAGAAAGTGACCTCAGTAATGCTCCTTTCTTAAGCATTTGGAATACAGTCACAACTGACTTCCCTAACTATATCAAAGAAAACAAAGGCCATAATAATTATTATATGCTTCCTTTGATACTTGGACTGATAGGAATGTTTTTCCAAGCAAAACATGACCCTGAATCATTCTGGCTTACCCTAATGCTATTCTTAATGATGGGGGTAGTACTGGTGCTTTACCTCAATTCACCCCCTGTGGAACCAAGGGAAAGAGATTATATATATGTAGGGTCTTTTTATGCCTTTGCCATCTGGATTGGCTTTAGTGTCATGGCTATCAGCCATCAACTTAGTAAATTGAAAAAAGGCATGGTGATGGCAGGGGTATATGCTGCCCTAATCGCCTTACCTGTCCCCATTTTAATGGCCGCAGAAAACTGGAACGACCATGATAGGTCTGACAGGTATTTCTCTGTGGATTCAGCAAGAAACTTCCTTGCTTCTTGTGCGCCAAATGCCATATTATTCACTGGAGGAGACAATGACACATTCCCCCTATGGTACGTTCAGGAAGTCGAAGGTTTCCGAACTGATGTAAGGGTAATTGTATTAAGCTATTTCGATACAGATTGGTACATAAAGCAAATGGCGAGACCTGTAAATGAGTCTGCAGCCCTAAACTTTACCCTGGATTATGAAAATTATAAAAAAGGCACCAATGACGTACTTTATGTAACGGAAAGAAATATCGAAAGTCTGCCTTTAATAGAATACCTCAAATTATTAAAAGAAAACAGTGACTTGCTAAAATTAACTAGCAATCGCTCAAACAGTGACATCAATACAGTACCATCACGAATTTTGACATTGCCAGTTGATTCAGAAGTGGTTGATAAGGCTGGAATTGTACCAGAGGAATTTGAGGACTTGAAAATACCGAATATCAACATTCGTATAAAAGGTAACTATGTAACCAAGGGTAATCTAATGCTTCTGGATTTAATTGCTACCAACAATTGGGAAAGGCCGATTTATTTCAACAATACATCATTGGCAACAATAGGATTTGACGTAAGCAGCCATGTTGTAATGGAAGGACTTACCTACCGATTGCTCCCTATTCAAAAGCCAGACAACCAGGATGAATTGATCAATACTGATCTGGCATATGAGAATGTCATGGAGAAATTTGCCTTTAGAGGAATGGACAACCCTGACAACTATTTTGATGATGAATTTAGAAGATTCACTTCCAACCATAGAAGTGTGTTAAATAGTATAGCCATTGCTTTAATAGAAGAAGATGACAAGGAGAGGGCAAAAGATGTTATGCGACTCAGCTTGGAAAGACTTCCTGGGGAGGCCATACCTTATGATTTGGCCAGTGGACAAGCTGTACCTGTACTCTTTGAACTTGAAATGAAAGAAGAAGCTTTGGATATTATTGACAAGATGTCTAAAAAATCGATTGAATTGCTGGATTTTTACCAAGAAACTGGTAGAGGACTAGATAGAGAAGCTCAGATCTCTGCGGAAATGTTGCGTTACTTTGTTCCGGTATTAAAAGAACAAGGCTATGAAGAAAAATCCACAGAGCTTCAACAGAATTATGAGCGCATCTTCGGTGCCATGAGTGGCAATTCACGAATTCAAAGAAGATAAATTCAGTTCACTGAAAAGGAACTAGAAGTATAAAAGAGAATTTTAACCCGGATGATGTAATAGGATTTCCCGTGTTTACGGGAAGTGTTGCAATCGCAAGAAAATCAGGCTGTTTGGAGATTTTAGCATAGCACCGCTATGGTGAAATTGAAAACAGCAACGAAGTGGCTGATTTTAAAGCGATTTCAGCACGTAATAGATTGTCTATTGCATATTTCGGGTTTAACGAATTAATAAAAAAGAACCGGCTGCCCATTCACAATGAGCAGCCGGTTTTTTTATACCTATTTTTTATGTAAAATATAGTAAAGGTCAAGGGCATTTTCAGGGTCATCAACATACAAATAATCTGAATGCTCTATTTGCTCTACAGCCTTCCCGTTCTTTCTGTGTAGCTTATCCCGATTGGCTCTATTAAGAATCTCATAGGGTATTCTCAACATCCAAGCGGGCAACCTATACTGAAGGTTAAGCACATCCCAGCGGGTGATTTTATTTACAGATTCTTTATTGGCATTGTAATAATCCCATACTTTAGCATTCCCACCAATTCCTTTAGTCTCCACCTTATCAAAAATAGAAGCACATAATTCCTTTAATTGAGCGGGAGTGTATTCCCGGATATGCCAAGGATTTCTCGTCAATGAAAATCGAATATTTGGAGTAGATATCAATGCCATACCTCCAGGCTTTAGCACACGGTAAATCTCTTCAAGGTACTTTTTGTCATTTTGGATATGCTCTATTACCTGAAAACTCACTACAGTATCGAAGGAGTCATCTTTTAGATTGTCCATTGGTGGAATAATTGCCTGTTCAAAAGTAAATTCAGGAAATTTATCCTTTAGTCTGTCCAGGATTTCTCCTATCTTGTCCATACCGTGGTAATGATCAACCAAAGGGCCAAGGACATGTACACCTCTGCCTTCACCACAGCCTATTTCTAAAAGATTGCCTGAAACATATTCTTTAGCAACAATGTATGCCTTAAAAAGGCGTTGATGAATTGGGTTGTCACTAATCAACTTATCGGAAGTAATTTCCGTTGTATAGGTAGCCATCTAAAATTTTATTATTTTCAACAAAATTAAGGTTAATTTTTAAAACCAACTATGGAAAAAATAAAGTCATTGCATATGAAACGAAATATTGGGTTTTTATTTATTTTAACCCTGCTATCCTTTTCCACCTTTGCTCAAAACAATCTGCAAAGTATAAACCAGAGTTTAAGGTATTCCAGGTATTCGAGAATCTCATTAAAAGTCATCCCAATCAAAATTGCGGAAAGAACTTTTAAGCTTCAAATGCTGGTGGAAAAAATAGAAGATGAAGCCAATTTTGATGATTACCTTTTCTCATACACCATTGTCAATAGTTTTGAACAGAAAATTGATGATGACAATGTAATTGCATTAGACAGGGATCTATTAAAAAAAGACACTGATGGTCATTTTTATTTTGAAGAAACAGTAGATATACCTTCCTCTTCTGATCAAGCTTATGTAATATTTAGGGCTACAGACACACGTCAGGAAGATGAATATGTGTATCATGCCGACTTAATAAGTCCATTTGTAGCCGATCAACCATCCTTTGGCGCTTATTTCGGAAATGACATTCCTTATGACCAAAATTTCTTGAATGTTGAAGAATCTTTGCTCTTCAAAAGTGAGAATAGCGTAAGTCTATACAGGTACTTTTACCCTCAGAGTTTCGCAATTCCTTTACCTCCAATGGAAACCAAAACACCAGAGATCGCTAAGGAAACTCAAGTAATAAATGAAGGTGACTTCTTAGTAAATGTCCCTGTCCCCTTTGAAAAATCAGGCTATTATTTTATTCAGGAGGACACCACTACAGCAGCCGGACTGATGATCAAAACAGCAGGGAAAGCTTTCCCTAAGGTATCCACTTGGGAAGAGATGATCCAAATGGTGGCTTATATTTCCACTAGAAAAGAACATGAAACTCTCCTGGCTGCCGAAAACAAAAAAATAGCACTGGATGAATACTGGATAAGAATGACCAGAGATGAGGATGCTGCCAAAAGTTTAATCAAAGAATATTTTAGACAGGTAGAATTTGCAAATATTCTATTCACCGATTTCAAAGAAGGTTGGGCTACGGACCGTGGAATGGTGTATATTATAATGGGCCCTCCACAGGAAGTTTACTTTAATTTAGATAAAGAGACCTGGGTTTACCTCGCTCAGGATTCTAATTCAAAAATAACCTTTACCTTTGCACGGGTAAAAAATATATTAACCCCACAATATTATACATTGAACCGATCCAGAGCTTATCAGCCGGTATGGTTCAAAACAATCACAGCATGGAGAAACGGAAGGATGGTTTTTTAATCGACAGAAACGAAGACCAAAAAGATTTTATTTTTGGCATCAGGCCCATTATGGAGGCCTTGAATGCAGATCGGGAAATAGACAAAATACTGGTCAATAAGGAACTGAAAGGTGACCTTCTTAAAGAGTTACTTGCTTTAACGAAAGAGAAAAAACTCCCGGTAACCAAAGTGCCGGAAAGTAAACTTAATCGTATCACCAGGAAGAATCATCAGGGAGTTATTGCCTATATCTCATCGATTGCTTACGCATCTTGGGAAAACGTGGTGGACAGTACCTTTACTAAAGGCGAAGCTCCACTTATTTTGATGCTAGACAGGGTTACTGATGTTCGGAATTTTGGAGCCATAGCACGTACGGCTGAAGTTGCAGGTGTACATGGCATCATTATACCAGAAAAAAGCAGTGCTCAGATCAATTCTGATGCGGTCAAAACTTCTGCAGGAGCACTAAATTTCCTACCTGTAAGTAGGGTAAGAAACCTTTACTACACACTTAAAGACCTAAAAAAATCAGGCCTAAAAGTGGTGGGAGTAACTGAGAAAACTGACCGAATGATGTATGCAGCAGATCTTACTACTCCTACTGTATTGGTAATGGGGTCTGAGGAAGATGGGGTTTCTGATGAATTATTGGGATTGTGCGATGAGTTCGTGAAAGTACCTGTACATGGCCAGATTGAGAGTCTTAATGTATCTGTAGCCACTGGAATTGTTATTTACGAAGCCATTCGCCAAAGAAAACAGGCAGATTCTTAATTTACGTATAAATGGCAATTGAACTGGTTGCGCTTTTATTTTTGATGCTAGGTATCATAGCCGTACTGGCCATAATTCTGTATCAAACTCAACAGAAGCGCAACCAATTGGATAAAAGTCTAAACGCCCTAAACCTGGAAAAGGAGCGCTACAGCGAAAAAACCCGACTTCTTCAAGACCAACAAGAAAGGATAATACAAGAAAATGAAGCCCTTTTGATTTCTGTCAAGTCCCTTGAAAAAGAAAATCATGAGCTTGCCTTGGACAAAGGAAAATTAGAGAGTGAATTGCTTTTTTTGAAGGAAAAACTGATTTTTCAAAAACAGGAGCTTGACAAAATGGGGACTAGGTTTCAACAAGAGTTCGAATTGTTGGCCAACAAAATTCTAGAGGAAAAGTCCAAAAAATTCACCAACCAGAATCAGGAAAACATCAGCAACATTCTCCAGCCTCTGGGGAAAGAATTGGAAGCATTTAAAAAGCAGGTTCAGGAAGCCTATGCCATGGAATCAAGGGAGCGCTTTTCTCTGGAAGGAAAGGTCAAGGAACTTGCAGTGCTCAATCAGCAAATCAGCCAGGAAGCCAAAAACCTAACCAATGCCCTGAAAGGCAATGCCAAAATCAGAGGAAATTGGGGTGAGGCCATATTGGAAACCATTCTTCAAAATTCCGGATTGGAAAAAGACAGGCATTATAGCATTCAGGGATTTTTGAAAGATGAAAATGGGCACCCTTTAATCGGGCCAGATGGCAAGAGAATGCAACCTGATGTGATTATCCATTATCCCGATGACAAAAAAGTTATCATTGATAGTAAAATATCACTTATAGCTTATGAGAAATACAGCAGTACTATTGGGGAAACCGAGCAAAAGTTAGCCCTTGATCTTCATCTTAAGGCTATAAAAACCCATATAGACCAGCTTTCTGCCAAGCAATATGAAAGTTATGCAAAGGCCCTAGACTTTGTGATCATGTTCGTACCTCTAGAAGCGGCCTATATAGTAGCCCTTCAAGCCGACCCCCAGATTTGGGAATATGCCTACAAAAAGCGAGTATTATTAATCAGTAGCAGCAATCTAATCGCAGCCCTTAAGATGATCAAGGACCTTTGGATAAGAGATGATCAATCTAAAAATGCCTTGGAAATAGCCGAAAGAGGAGGAAAACTTTATGACAAGCTTTCTAATTTTGTTAACAGCTTGGAAGATGTAGGAAAACATCTTGACAAGTCCCAGGATAGCTATAATACAGCCATCAAGCAACTTAAAACTGGCAAAGGAAATCTTCTTTCCCAAGCTGAAAAACTCAGGACTTTGGGTGTAAATGCCCGAAACAAAATTTCAGGAGAGCAATAAATGCCTAGGCCTCTTTACTAATGATCCTCCACAAATCCATACTAAAAAGGAACATCACCCGGGCCATCCACTTGCTTGACTAGGGCATTATTGGATATCAAGTAGTTTCTCCCCGTCGAAATCTCCTGACACAATACTCTGGACCTTTGTGTACGAATTTTCTTAAAAACCCTTTCTCTTAATTCGAAATGTGCATGTTGTGGCAGGTCTCCAAGGAAAGGTTGTTCAAATTTAACCGCATCCTTGTCGTATTTTCGCAACTCCTTCATCAGGAAGAGATCAGCTCCTGTGGAAGCCTTTGGATTGCTCATGTGTAGCTTGAGAGGTATTAAAACGTCCTTTGGAAATACCCGCTCATGCAAAACGGGCGCCATCAACCACTTGAAAGATCGCTTCCATTCTATGCCATGAGGCATGATACCCTTCCCTATCCTTTCCTTATGCTGACTAAACACACGGTGATGAGCCACCTCATGAATATAGGTAATCAGAAATTGGTATTGATTCAGATCATGGTTGATAGTAATTTTCTGTATGCTTTTGTCTCTTCTATACCGAAAATCACCCAACTTTGACCTTCTCGATTTGGTGATTTCAATAACAAAAGGTTCTTCTTCCCAAAGGGAAAAACAATAAGACAAGGCGTTTTCAGGCACCTTCCCCTTTAATTGTTCCAACCACTTTTCTTTTTTCACTTCTTAATTTTAAGCTGAAATCAAAATTAAGAATTTTTATCATCGTGAATTAATTCAAGCAGTTTTTTTCTAAACAAGTCTTCCGCATCAGGTAAAAGATTGCTTATTCTACATCTCCATGTTTCATAGCCCCCCTTCTCGATTTCATGTGCTGGCGGTACATAGCCTACATTGTCATTGGCTAAACTTATAGTGAAATAAGGACATTTTACTTCAGCTTTGAGCTTCAGCCCTGTTTCAGCAAAAAACTCTCCGGGTAATGCACCAATTTTCCCTTCGCCAATATGCAAAACCTGCACAGCACTTTCCGCTGCATCAGCAAATTCATTGAGCAACATTTGTTCTCTCGCATAAAGCTTGCGCCAACCTTGGGTGTCTGGCTTCAAATCCTCAAGTCCACCAATAGCCAAAATCCCTCTGGCAGTCTCCAGTTCATCCTTGTCTGGCATCCTTCTACCAGCCTTAATGTTTGCGAAACTGCTATGCAGATAGGGGGCCTGATCCCACTGTACACCTTCCAATCCCTCCAAAACCTTGTCAGCCAAATCATTGGCTATTTTTGTACTTTTAGCCAATTCTCCTTTAGGGAATTCTTTCTGTCCGCTAAAATCCCAGATATTGATATCTCCACTTGTACCATTGCTCATTATCCCCACAAAATCAGGGCCTGCATCCAACTTCTCTTTCAAGGCTGCAGCAAACCTACCAAAATAATCAGCTGATATGGTTCCATTTTCCCAATCCCCAACATAATGAAGGGAATAATTACCTAAAATGGCTATCCATTTATCATCCAAACCTTTAACCGCCAGGAACCCAAGTTCTGGGTCTGGCGTATTAAGTGGTTTTATAATCTCCTCTTCCACCCCAAAAGGGTTCGTTTTAATCGTATCTGCCTTCCCTGTTACAGGATTTAAGGGAGTATAGCTGTCTTTCATCCAATACCTACGACACATCACATATTCTGGTGCATCAGCCGTCCCAAAGGCCAGTTGAGCAGGTCTCAATTTGTCAATGGCTTTCCCAACTGCCTCCACGATAAGTCCCGGCAAGCGCTTCCTGTATGCCAAATCTGCCGGTACCATATGTACATCTTCAACAGCTCCAGAAGCATGGGTATGAGTGGCTGAGATCAAAACCTGTTCAGATGGAATGCCAAATTGCTTTTCGATAATAGCTTTGGTACCATCCAGCAATTCTTTGCCCAAAATGCAAATGTCTACCACCACTAAAACTAGGGTTCGTGTATCATTTTTAAGCACAAGAGCTTTGGCATGCAGGGGATCATGGATTTTCTGTGCATAATGGGTGACAAAGTCTCCATTAATGATTGTTCCTAATGGAGGAGTCGTATCGACACTGGCAGCACCAGCCTGAAAATTATTGGACATTGATTAAAGGAATTAGTAATGGATCAAAATTTAACTTTCGGGCAATGAGTTTCTTAAAAACCGCAGGAAATTACCATGGAATATATTATCAATATCTTCAGAGGAATAGCCTCTTCTATCTAAAATCGCTTCATATTTTTGAAGGTCGGCTATGGAATTAAGGTCCCAGGGAGATTGCTCGGTACCAAAAATACCATCCAAATCGCTACCTATACCTATGTGTTCGCTATTTCCTGCCAATTGACATATATGGTCCCAATGGTCTACCAGATGCTCCAATTTGATATCCAACTGCCAGGGATCTGAAATGGTATCAATAAATCGAATATCCATGGCCCAACAGTCCAACATACCTCCAATAACAGCACCACGGTTCACCAGCTTCTTGATTTGTTCATCGGTAAGTTGCCGTTGATTCGGAACAATTTTACGCACATTGTGATGGCTGGCCCAAAGTGGTCCAGAATACAAGTCCATGGCCTGTTCGAATCCCTGATCCGTCAAATGCGTAACATCTAATATCATTTGGTATCCCTCCATTTTCTGGAGCAATTCTTTACCCAATTCAGTAATAGGTCCTTCTGACTTTGTTCCCGGGGCATACCTTCCAGGACCAAAATGTGAAAGCCCTAAAGCCCTTAATCCGTAACCATAGGCTCTATCTAGATAGCTTGGAGAGACCAAAGAGTCCCCACCTTCAAGGTTGAGCAGGTAGCCTATTGGCTTTGTTTCATCTGGAATAGAATCATCTACCCATAAGTCCACCATTTCATCCAAATCTTTCCGATTTAAAATCTGCTTCATTTCTCCCTGAGCCTCCATTTCACGGTACCAAGCCAACTGAGCCTGTGTCATAGCCCATGCTTGTTGAGGAGAATTCCAGCCTGAAAGGGCGGAGTCGGGCGGAGAATATCGGGCCAATTGCGTGGCCACCACTATCCCAATCTTACCTTTTCTAAGCTCAGGTAAACAAACAGTTCCCCGGCCTCTATCGGGTTTGTCAGGCATGTGCATTTCTGATTGCCTAATTTCCGAAAGTGGTCTACTCAAATCTCTGTTCCACTCAATGGCATTCATGGACAAGTCCAAATGCGCATCTAGAATCAGTCGTTTACTCATTTCAAGGTGGGTATTTTGGCGATACAGTCTATTTCCACCTTAAGGTTTTCCGCCAATACCGATTGTACCGTGATGCGGGCAGGTTTGGTGTTTTTGAAGAAACTTGCGTACACTTTATTGTATCGGTCAAATTCAGAAATATCAGACAAATGAACGGTACACTTTACCACATTGTCCATTGTCCCACCTGCAGCTTCAATAATGGCTTTAATATTTTCAAGTGTTCTTTGGGTCTCTTCTTCAATGGTTCCCAATTTGAATTCCGAGGTTTCGAAATCCACCGATGCTTGTCCTGATACGAATAAAAAACCATCCGTTAAAATAGCGTCAGAATAAGCGCCTGTATCAAAACTTAAATCTCTCTTAGGGTGTACTATCTTTTTCATTTTAATCTTTTTTAATTGTTTAAATATTTTATTACCAGGCAGTCCATCCACCATCCACTACCAAGTTATGACCTGTAATATAAGTGGAAGCATCTGAAAGTAAAAAGGCAACAGCTCCTGCCACTTCATTGGCCTCACCTAATCTTCCTAGAAAGGTTTTTTGCTCAAGCTTCTTTACAAATCCCGGATAATCTTCTTGTACTTTCTCATTTGGAAATGGCCCTGGAGAAATACTATTGCACCTGATATTTTTTGCGCCAAATTGCATGGCCAGGTATTTGGTCATCTGAATAATACCTGCTTTCCCAACACCATATTCTATTGGATTTGGTAACATTGGTGGTTCATACATGTTCTTGTCAGGTGCCTGAATTCCGTACATGCTCCCAAACAGAAGTAGACTTCCTGATGATTTTTCCAACATTTTATCTCCTACAGCTTTTGCAAAAATAAAAGTGGCTGTTATCCCCGCATGATTTGCTTGATCGAAGTCTGCCCCTTCTAATGCATCAAATGACTTCCCACTAGCCGCATAGGCCATATTGACCATTCCATCCGGTATGCCAAGTTGTTTGCAATTCTCCTGCACAAAACCACCAATGGCTTCCGTATCGGCAAGATCAAAACGAGAAGGCTGCAATAACGGACCCAATTTGGCTTCATCGGCAAAGGCAAAAGCCCTGTCTTCCTTATCAATGCACAAAATCCTGGCTCCTTGAGCGCAAAGCAGTCTCACCACTGCTTGTCCCAAATATCCAGCACCACCAGCCACCCAAATTGTTTTCCCTTCTAGGGAAAAAGGTGATTTTATGGCACTATAAATATTTGGATCAGGCATTTAAACCTCCATCCATTAAAATGTTTTCACCATTTATATAGGCGCCAGCTTCAGAAGCTAGCAAAACAGCTAACCCTTTTATGTCGTCATTATTGGCCATCCGCTTCATTGGTACTTTTTTGTTATAATTTTCAACAAATTTCTCAGGCTGGTTATTGAACAACCCACCCGGAGAAATACAATTGAAGCGAATATTTTTACCAGCATTCATTTTGGCCATAAAGCGAGTAAGATTAATCATACCAGCGTTGTGGAAGAAATAATCTGGTGGTAAATCTCCCATACTGGTGCCATCGTAATTGGACAAATCAGGGCCTTTCATGCCCATCATCGAACTAATATTGATCACTGCTCCTCCTCCACTTTCAATGATGAGGTCAGACATGGACTTTAACAAATCCCACATTCCTGTAGCATTTACTCGCATTGATTCATCGAAATCCGACAAAGGTGCATTGTACCCCTTCATTGGTCTGGAAACGGCATTGTTAACAAACACATGCAATTTCCCAAACTTCTCTTTTAGGTTATTGGTAAAGCGATTCACAGACTCAGTTTCTCCCTGATCTACTTCCATAGGGTAAACGTCCAGCCCTTTCTCTTGAAAAAAAACTGCTGTTTTTTCTGCTGACTTTATGTCCCTGGAGGTAGTAATAACAGTACCACCTGCTTCGGCCAAACCTTCCACCAAACATTTTCCGTATAGACCGGAACCACCAGTGACTACAATTATTTTTCCTTTTAAGCTTAGTAATTCTTTAACGTCCATGTTTTTCTAAATTAACAACCTTCCCACCATTTTCAAAACTTTCTTTTGCTCCTATCACTACTTGCATGATGGCTGCGGTTTTTGCAAAATCTAAATAAGGCTTCTCTTCCTTTAGGGCATCAATAAATACAATTAGATTGTCCCTAAACATGGAATAAGAATTTTGAATATCTGCGATTTTCCAGCCATTTTCACCAAAAAAGCTGAGTTGAAAAGTCCCACATATATCCTTGAATAGATGTACAGTTGCTTTTATTCCATTTTCAAAAGTAACCAATACAATATCCTCATCAACTTCCCCAATATGCTGCACCTTCACGGGCTTTGGATCATCTAGTGTACTAAATAGTGCTTCCAGAAGATGTACACCATACTTTTTCCAGTCTTTTTTACCTACAGCAGTGACCAAATGAATTTTTCCCAACGATTTAATGCCTGTTTTCACGGTTCGACATTCCTGCGAATAACGCATCGAAGAACATGACATGAAATCTTTTCCTAAATGGTGTTGTTGAATAAAATAATCAAGATCCTCCTTAGAATAGGCCAAAGGCTTGTCAATAAAAAGAGGTACTCCAGCATCCAGAAAAGGCTTGGCCATTCCTACATGGTTTTCAGGATCATCTCTACCTAAGATAACCGCATCCACCTCGCCAATCATGTCCTCAAGTTTGTCCACAACAAAAGGAATTCCAGCATTTTTCGCAATGCTCTGGCTAATCTCAGCATTCTGGCTCCACACATGACTAACCGAAGCCCCGGGAATACCCAGGGTATCTATATTGGCTTGAAGGTAATCTGACACGGCCGGATAACCAATGGCGCTGATAAGCTCGCCATCAAATGTTCCATTAATGATTGAAGACCAGGAATAGGGATGGGCATTTCCCGGACTCATTCCTATCATTCCTATTTTTAACATATGATTTTTGTTAGTAGTTAACTTGGTTCATTATTTAGTCCACGACTCTGTCAATTCACAACTTATCCATTAAAGGAATCACTCCCTTAGACATGTTAGAGAAGGCTATTTCAGATTAAAGCCAGCCCATCCTGTCCCACTTGGGTATATCGATAAATTCCGGATCAGGAAAAGGAATGGCCCCAGCAAGTAACTTTTCACTCAAACTGGGTAATTCGGCTGTTTCCAATGCTTTTTCTAAATAAATCGGTTTATCTATACCAACCAACACAGAAGATATATTGGATTGGTCTAGGACAAACCTTGTTGCATATTCCGGCAATGTAAGTCCTTCTTCCTCAGCAAGCATCGCGTATTTTGATATGTGTTTTTCAATTTCAGCCAAAGGTTCTTTAAGGTTTTTCCCACGATCACTAAGCATTCCTCTTAGCAAAACAGAGCGTACTACAAGACCAATTCCTTTAGCCGCACCTAGTTCAAAAATTTCTCCCTGACGCTGATCCAGTAAATTATAGGGTAACTGGATTACTTCATAAATCCCTGAGTTGATAGCAGTTTTTGATTCCTCCACTGAATAAGTAGAAGCTCCAATTGCCTTAACCAATCCTGCTTTTTTCAGATCCTCAAAGGTGCGTGAAATTGTTTCGTTATTTAAAATCTCCAGATCTGCCTGATGCAACATCAACACATCCACTTCATCCATTCTCAATGCCTTCAGACTATTTTCCAGAGAGTCCCTGATCATTTTGACCAGTTGTGATTCTTCTGGTAAATTCCCTGTAGCATCCCGCAAATGCTGACATTTTGTGCAAATCACGACTTCCTCACGTCGATGGGCAAAAGCCTCCCCTATTAAGGTTTCGCTTTTTCCATACATTCTTGCAGTATCATAAAAATTCACACCACGGTCCAATGCTAGATGAAGCAGAGAAATTGCCTCACTTTCCTGCAACATGTCATTTTCCGAGTGGATACCAGGCCCATAAGGTAGTCCTATTTCCACTCCTCCAAAAGCAATGGAAGATACTTCCAATCCTGTATTTCCTAAGGTTTTACGGTTCATTTTTTTGTATCGTAATAACCCTTGTCAATATCATTAACCTCAGGTCCCTCTTGAAAACCTGTCACTAGATCACTACAATATTGGGTCAATGTCAAAACATCAGCACCAATACTCATAAACTGATAGCCCATTTTTTGGTATTCAGCAACTTTGGTCAATGGACCCGTGGTGCCTGCAAATTTCCCATATTTCCTGGCTACTTCCACCACCTTCTGCCTTGCCTCCTTAATTTTGGGATGATCCATATCTCCTGGAACTCCTATGGCCTGGCTGAAATCTCCAGGGCCGAAAAACAACATGTCAAACCCATCCAACTGTGCTATGGCTTCCAAATCCTCCAAAGGTTCTGGATCTTCAATCTGAAAAATCACAAAACGCTTTTGATTGGCATCCCGAAGGTAATCTTTGAAATTACCAGCAGCATAGCCACCATCTGCATTCCCTCCATCAATGGCTCTCTTGCCGATGGGATGAAAACGCGTCATTTCAATTACCTTCTTGGCATCTTCCAGGCTCATAATATGGGGCACCATGATACCACTGGCATCCAATTCCAATGGCTTTACATAATCGCTATAACTCCCTCTGGGAACCCTTACTAGCGTATCTTTATTTTGAGATTTGGCAGCCCAAATCTGAGAAGCCAAAATAGACCAATCCTGACCGATATGTTCCTGATCCAACCACAAGCAGTCAAACCCTGCCTGCGCAGCAATTTCCACTACCCGAGCATCTGCCAGGTTTACCTTAAAAGAACAAACGTTTTCTCCCGCCCTTAATTTATTAAGGACCAGGCTTTCTCTCATTTTTATAGTCATATTCATTTTTTTCTTGATCAAATATACCACCACTCACATAGAGACTCTATTACTTTTATTTTAAATAATGATACTATTTTTCGAAATTGGGAGAGAGGTATTTTTAGGGTAATAAAAATCGTTGTCAGAAAACTCAGGGTAAATACCAATTTACCATAGCTAAACCAGAAATACTGCTTGTATCCAATAGTCAAGGAATTTGCTCAATTTCAAACCATCGCCTTGCCTTTTCAAAATCCTCTTATCTGGTATTTAATAGATGGAAGTACACATAGCCTGATACTTTAAACCCGAAATATGCAATAGACCTTCTATCCATTATAAGACCCTAAACATATTCCACCAAACTTTAGATAAAGAAGACAGTTGCCAAAGCTGCGAGGACAATCAATAACAGCCCAGGCAAAATCTCTTTCTTAAGAACTTTATGAGCAGTGGTAAATACTATTGATGCTTTCACCAGGGTATTGGAAACGGCAGCCAATGAAATAGCTCGTATGGCGACATCTGGATCAACACTTCCAGAAACGCGACTCATTTCTGCCATCGAAAGGGTTATGGCATCTACATCAGTAAACCCGGCAGCTATAGCCGATAAATAAATACCCTTGTCACCAAAGTTAATCTGAGCAATATTCGCAATAACAATAACAGCCGCATAAAGACCTCCAAAAATTAGTGATTTTTTCAAGGAAAATGGTTTTTCTACTTCAACATTATCCGCTATGGCTTCATGCTTGCCATCTTTATTGTACAAAAACCAACAATACAATCCCCCTGCAATGGCTGCCGAAGTCATAGGTATCCACATGTCTTTTACCAAATTTGTATTGACAACAGCAACTTCTGCTACAATGCGGAGAAACATAGTAATCCATGAAACGATTATAGCAACGGCATAGGCTTTGGAAAGTGTGGAATGTCCTTTGCTTAGCGAGGAAAAGGATAAAGTTACCGCTGTACTAGAAACTAGTCCACCTATAAAACCAGTTAAAACTATTGCTTTTCGGTTAGCAATAAGCTTTTTTAGGAAATACCCAACCATTCCAATGGCTGTCACTAAAACAACCATTAACCAGATATTCCTTAATATTAAAACATCAAAGGGAGCAGGTAAAGTAGGTTCATTTGGAAGTATAGGCAGTACAATGGCTGTCATTAAGCCAAATTTGGCCAAGCTGACAATTTCTTCCCGAGTAAGCATTTTACTAAATTCATGCAGCTTCACTTTAAAAGACAGTAAAACCAGAACAATTATTCCCAATGCTACAGCAAGTTCTATTTGACCATAATAGCAAAAAACTCCTATAATTACCGTCAATAATGCAGCTACCTCGGTGGTCATTCCAAAGTCTCTTTTATTAACAGTCCCTAAATAGGCGACCACTAAAAAAGCCCCTGTAATAACTATAGGAAGAACAAAGCCCCAAGGTGAATTCATTAAATCACCCAACATGGCTGCAGAACAACCTGTAAGCGCAAGCAAAGGGAAGGTTCTAATCCCGCCGAAAAGGAATTGTTGTGCCTCATCGGACTTTTTAAATTCACGTTCCATCCCAATTAGCAAGCCAATAGCCAGTGCCACACCAAAATGGTAAAATAGTTCACCCATAAATTATTTCTATAAATCGCTGTAAGTCTATTTTATGACGGCAATTAAATCATGGTTTGCATTAGCGCTTTAATGTTTCCATCCTTGTAAATTTGTTGTACAAAATCTGAATAACATTTAACAAAGCGCTCATTTTTACTAAGATCACCAAAAAGGGAATCTTGTTTAATAAAAGCCAGAGTATCAGCTTTGGTCTGTTGGGCTTTTTGTTTTAGTTCAGCAGCCATGGCATCAATAATTTCTATTGGCTGACCATTTTTATCTGTACCTTTGTCGCTGTAATAACACCAAGCAGCAATCACCAAAGTGGCATATTGAATGCTTCCTCCTGAATCCAAGTTTTCCTGAAGTGTAGCAATCAAAAATTTAGGCAATTTGGCCGAGCTTTCAGAACAGATACGGCTCACACTGTCTTTTATATTGGGATTGGCAAAACGCTCCTGCAAGCTGTCTTTGTAGGAATTTAAATCTATCCCTTCTAGTTCATCAAGTATTGGTGTGGCTTTCTCATCCATAAATCTCCTCAAATAGGTAACAAATGTATTGTCTTCCATACAGCCATTGATGGTCTTATGTCCATGGATAGCACCTAAGATACCCAAAACAGAATGTCCTGCATTTAGAAGGCGAAGCTTCATTTTCTCATAGGGTTTTACATCAGGAACAAATTGAACGCCTCCTTTTTCAAATTCAGGACGCCCATTTGAGAAATTGTCTTCCACCACCCATTGAATAAATGGCTCGCAAGTTACCGGCCACTCATCTTTTATACCTACGGATTCCTCTAAATAATCAATATCGGATTGGTTGGTAACCGGGGTAATTCGGTCAACCATGCTATTCGGAAAGCACTCCTCTTTTTCAATCCAAAACGCCAGGTCTTTGTCTTGCTTTTGGGCAAAGGAAAGTAACATATCCCTGGCAACATCTCCATTGTGCTGAATATTGTCACAGGACATAACGGTGAATGCCGGCAGGCCAGAATCACAACGCTTTTTTAGCGCCGCAGTCAAAAAACCGTAGATGGTTTTAGGACGTCCAGGATCTTTTAATTCATGTTGAATATCAGGATTCTCAAAGTCAAATTCTCCAGTGGATGGATTAAAATTATATCCACCTTCGGTAATCGTAAGTGAAACAATTTTGTTGTCATGCTGAGCCATTTTATCTACGACAGGATCCGCACTTTCGATTCCCAGGTTAAAATCAATTATTGAACCTATTACTTGGGGTTCAATTTTCCCATCAGGATGTTTTACGATTAGGGTGTAAAGCCCATCTTGTTTTCTAAGTACATCATGAATTTTTTGATCACCTTTTCGTAGGCCAATACCGCAAATCCCCCATTCAGGGGAAAAGGCTTTTTCCTGGAGTTTATGGGTATAGTAAGCTTGATGGGCCCGATGAAAACCGCCAACACCAACATGCACCATGCCTGCTTTCAGTTCATTTCTGGCATAGTTAGGGCTTGGAATACGATTGGCTATAGTTTTTAGGTTATTTTGATTTAGTGCTATAGAATTTTTCATTTTAAAGTTGATTTTTTTTGCTTTCCTCGTAATAAAGCCCAATAGGCCAAAACAAAATAGGTTACAGTACAAATAAATGCATAACGATAAAATACTTCTCTGTTCTCTAAATAGATAGTTTCATTGTCACTACCAAAAAGGACAATAGAAGCCAAAACCAAAGTAATGAGAAGTGCTTTAATGCCTATGCCATTTAACACGCTTGAGAAAATTGATTTATCACTTTTATGCGGGAATTCTAATTTTGATTTTTCCTCCTGAAATATAGCAATATTTTCATTCCGTAATTTTTCCTTTTCCTCAGCCTCTGGGTATTTCTGTTTGGCACCATAGCGAGCTGCCAGGATGGTATAAATCAGAATTGTAAATATCCATGTAGGAATAAATAAGTAAAAGAAGGACATTACATTGAGTGCATTTAGTCCAAATCCAAACACTAAACCCAATCCCCAAGCAGCTACGGCAGGTGTACTGAATGCCAATTGGCGATAGGACAGCCAATACCGGGTATACCCTATTCTGGGAAAAATTTGGTGTTCTGCAAATACGATGGCCCCTACTGGGGCAACCAACAACCCTGCATAGGTTAGGAGCGGAAGTATTTGTGAGAATACGAAAGGAAAACAAGCGATAACGATGGTGACCAAACCCACTACTATGGTTGTTTTCTTTCGCGAATGGGTATAAAAAATAGCCTGAGCAGCCAGGCCAGCTCTGTAAAGGTTGGTAATAGCGGTGGTCCATCCCGCCACAATCACGATTACAAACCCAGACCAACCGAGGGCATAATAAGCCACATCTCCGGGATCTAGTTCCACTATTGATTTCCCTAAAATGACAGCTGCACCAGCCCCCATAATCCCCGCAGCGATCCATGCAACATAATGCCCAAACATCATCCCCGTACTTGTAGCCAGTCCATAAGACTTCTTCTTCGCAAAACGTAAAAGTGCCATATCAATAAGCCCAAAATGGGTAATGGTATTTGCTGCCCAGGCAAAACCAATGACTTCAACCAATCCAATACCAGGCTCTCCGTTACTATCTATTCCTGTCCAAATGGATTGATTTCCCAAAGTAATAAAATCATCCCAGCCAGCAGGTAAGGTCTTGTCCAAAACGTCAAGGCTCAATGCAGGCAAAAGCACCATTGCTCCACTTGTAAACATCACGAACAACCAGGGTGCACAAATACTTGAAAATTCAGAAACGGCATTAAAACCATATAAAGCAATCGTTACCACAACAATTCCTACCGCAAAAACAATCAATATAAACCAGGCATTGGTAGGGTACCAGTTCAACTGGGCGGGAATATCAAAAGCAAAACGAACGGCTGTCGCTGAGACCGTAATCATGGCAGCAGAAATAACCGAAAAGATGATAACATTGGCCCAATTGTAGAGCTTGGTCATCGAATCTCCGGCAATTTTATTGAGATAGGTATAGAGGCTTAGTCTAGTATCCACCGCAATGGGCGAAGTAATAAATGTCCAGCTGAGAACAGCCAAGACATTACCAATCAATAGCCCCAACATGATGTCCATTGTTTTGGCTCCTAATGCAACAAAAGTTGCACCAATAACAAACTCCGTTGCTGCCACATGCTCTGCAGCATACAGTCCTGCAAAATGGGTCCAATCGTGGAGTTTATTTTTGTCAACTGGTAATTGTTCTTCTTCTATGTCTTCAAACTGATCAAAATTGTCGGTCATTAAACTATAAGATCGGGTTTCAATTGCTGTTTGAAAATGGATGTAATCCATCACAGCTTCGCATTCTTTTAGATAAGGAAATGACATTTTAACCCGGATTATGTAATAGAATTTCTCCGCCCTGACAATGTCAGGGGTGAAGCCTGTCCCGTGTTTACGGGAAGTGTTGCAATCGCAAGAAAATCAGGCTGTTTGGAGATTTTAGCATAGCACCGCAATGGTGAAATTGAAAACTGCAACGAAGTGGCTGATTTTGAAGCGATTTCAGCACGTAATAGATTGTCTATTGCATATTTCGGGTTTAACCTTATGTTCAATCACCAGCGTAATCAGTTTATCCCTCTCTATTTATTAAGCCATTCAAATATTCCGCTAACACAAATCCCATACTAAAACAGCCCTGCAAAAGATAACCACCTGTAGGAGCATACCAATCTAGCATTTCACCTATTGCATACGAATTGGGTATTTTTTTTAGCTGAAAATGCTCATCTAGCTCATCCAGGGCAATGCCACCAATGGTAGAAATTGCCTCATCCAATTCTCCAGCGGATTTGATAATAATTGGTACGGATTTGATGGTAGGTACAAGCAGCTCAGGATTTGAAAAGGTATTTTTGTCACAGAATTGCTTTAAAAGGCCAATAGAAGTTCGGTCCAGATTTAAATCTTTGCTTAAAATACCAGTCACTTTAGCCTGTCGGGAACGTTTGTATTTAGCCTTCAACTGATCTATTGTCATAGTAGGCTTTAAATCCAAGTGGATGACAACATTTTCTCCTTCAATTAGTTTTTCTTGAATTCTTCGGCTTAAAGGGTAAATGGCATTCCCTTCAAGGCCAAATTTTGAAATATTTAACTCACCTTTAGAAAATTGATTATCAAAACTCAAGGCAATGTTTTTCAATGGCTTTCCTTCGTGAATAGCAATAAAGTTTTCATTCCAATCAACTTCAAAAGCACAATTGGCGGCCTGAAATGGCTTCACCCTAAGGCCCTGCTTTTCAAAGCAATTTTTCCAGCTCCCATCAGAACCAGTCACTTTCCAACTTGCCCCTCCTAAAGCAAATACAACGATATCGGATGCTACGTCTTCAATATGTTCAAAACACAACTGTCCCTCCTTGTTCCAGCCCTCCCACTTGGTGTCTAACTGAAATTCTATTTCCTTGGCTGATATAATGGCGGTGATTTTATTAAGGACTTCAATAGGTTTTATTCCCATTTCAGGAAAAACCCGATTGCTAGACCCTGTGAAAGTAGAGATATCATGACTCTTCAACCAAGTCACCAGATCTTGATTGGTAAACTGACTAATGACAGGAGCCATAAACGCTCTTGGAAAGTATTGATCTATGAGGTCGTCTAAGGTGGTATTGTAAGTCAGGTTCAATCCTCCTTCACCGGCCACCAAAAATTTACGCCCCACCGTTTTTTTCTTATCAAAAAGTTTTACGCTATACTTCTTTGTGTCTAACTGTGCTGCAAGCATAAGCGCTGAAGCACCTCCTCCTATAATCGTTAAACGCTTCATCTAATAAAATTAGTGGCTTTAAATGTGGGACAATATGTTCATAGGTAAGCCTTATTGAGTTCGGTCCTAACCGATAAACTTGTAGAAGTCTAATGTGAATTGTGGAATAGTTTCAACTCCAAAATCAGGTTTTTTTTGACCTTTGGGTTTTTAACTCATTTTCAATGCGCAAAATACGATCTATATATTTGTCCGCCAATTTTTGATGTAGGACATCAAAGGGAAGAATGGGATTTCGCACATTTGGTGTTGGGTAAATACCTTGCCGGTAAAGCAAACGTTTGAAAAAATGTATGGAGATGTCCAGGTGTTGATTGGAAAAAGCCAAGACAGGAATGACCTTCTCAAAAAGAGCTTCTGCATCCTCAGATTTTCCTTCCTCATAAAGGCGGTAGATGGTGGTGTATATATAATTCATGCCAGTAGGCATAAAGGCATGGATACCACGTTGCAGCCCTTCCATCATTTGAGATACTGCCCAACCCCCACTTATATTCAACCTTCCATTGGTCAATTGCAAAATCCGTGAATATTTGGGTCCTGCGGGAATGGTTTCAATTTTCAAACAACGGAAAGCCAGCACGTTTTCGAATAGCTCACAAATTAGCTCATCCGACAAGCCATATCCTGTAGCATCCCAATCTTGAAGCATGATCATTTCTGGATCAAGCTCAGCCAATTCCATAAAATGATTTCTAAACTGATTTTCGTTAACAAATGGAATTTGAAACAGGATATTTTTACAACCAAGCTTAAGATAAGATTTTATTAGGGCCTTACTTTTGGATAAGTCCTGTTCCCCTGCCCCACCGATAACAGGTATTTTGCCCTCTACAGTCTCCAAAACCATAGACAACATATTCTGTCGTTCTATATGGGATAATTTATACACTTCCGCGGCCATGGCAGGCACCAAAACGCCTGCAACACCAGCCTCCAAGGCCTCTAGTACATTAACTTTTAAAGCATCAAAGTCAATGGAATCCTCCTTGGTAAATGGTGTATTGAGCACTGTTACAATCCCCTTTAAAGGATAAAGCTCTTTTTCAACCGATGATTTGTCATAGGCTTGCATATTTATTGTTTAATCAGCCATACATCGGTAACGCGTGATTGCTTTCTCCAATTTAGATGTTCTTCATCCGGTTTATCAAAACTTAATTTTAATTCACCATCCTTGATCAACGCTTTAGAAAGTGGGAATTCTTTAAATTCTTCAAAGCCTTTTTCATATTTTGTAGGTTCCAACAATTGGCCATTGGCTCTTAATAGCGCTTCACCAAAACCGGAAACCCTGATCATATAATTGGCATTTGGGTCCAAACCATTGTATGCTAGGGCTGGGGTAAACTGGAACAGTTGGGTAGACAATCTTTTTCTACTTCGGCCCTCATTCTCCCATAAAAAGTCAATGGCATCATCTGTTTTGGAAGTAACATGTTTGGCATCAGCACTGGATACATTGTCATAAAAGCTACCTTCCCCAGGAAATTCATAGGTGCTTATGAATTCCAATCGGGCTAATTTTTCTGCTTCAGAATCAAATGCCTTAATTTTATTGAACTCATCTTCTAACCACCACCTATTGTTTAAGGGGTAATCAATAAAATCCAAGACGGCACCTCTCTCAGCACTTCTTGCCTGATATTTCTCAACGCTGGTCTGCGCACCAATGGATTGAAATAGTTTTTCTCCATAGGAAAAAACCTCCTTTTTGAGTTCTTGTGAGACCATTTCAGAATCCGCTTTATCAAGATGACGCAAGGCTTCTTCCATGGCTTTGTCCGCTCCAATGGAGTTGGCGTTGGCCAGTATTTCATAAGCTTCCACTTCCAGCCCTTTTTCGAAGGCAAGCCTATCCTGAATATAGGCATCGTAATAGGCCCGCATCACCAATTGCTGCCATCTCCAATTATCTACCAATTGGGGATTATTTCCTTCCAACCTTTTCCATAAGGCCAGGCTTTCTTTGATTGAGGTGTTTTCCAAGACAGGACCATCCCAATTTTTTTCCAAGGCAAATATGCCTTGAGTTGCTTCTTCTGCCACTTCCGGGCCAAAGTAAAATTGAGAATATTCAAGAACAATTTCTTGGGGGTCTTTACTCGCATCCCAACCCAGTTGGCTCCAAATCGCCTTATTAACATCATCATGGGAACCATCAGAATAGGTGATAAAACCATCAGTATATTTTGAATCTCTGTTGAAAATTTCGGTATACATTAGTGGTTGTGGGTTAGTAGGCTCTCTTCCTAAAGTCAATGCAAATGCCTGGTCCCAGTTTTCTACCGGATATTGACACCTTACCGTATGGGTAATGTCTGGATAAAAACGATGTAGGTATTTTTCAGGCAATAACTTTCTCTCCAGATGAATTGGAGGACTACTGGGCCCATAAACCAATCCTCTGAGCCAAACAGGGTTATTTTTCTCTAAGTATTCGAAAAAATAATCAACTTTTTCTTTATTAAACCCCTGCAAAGAAACCCAAATACCTGCATCCGGATGATACTTTTTCAATATTTCCGACAAATCGTTTAAATAGGGTATTAATTGGGCCGGATGGTTTTCTCCTGGGTCTCCACCCGGAACAAACACCCCATCTAATCGAGGACATTTGGCATAAAATGCTTCTTGCTCTTCAAGCCCCTGCAAGTGGGCATTTTTTATAGTCAAATCATGTGGTGCAGGTGTCCAAACCCAATATTCGGCATCGTATTTTTCGCAAATTCTGCTAAGTTCCACTTCCATGATCTGCGGATCAATCTTAAAGTGGGGACTCGAATTTGCTGCCTGAAAAGGAATGTTTTCAAAACTATTGGCACCAAAAAGTACCTGTTCTCTAAAATGTTGATCGAATTGCTCCACCGTCCAGGCATCCCAGGAATTGGCAGTATTTCGATAGCCAAACTGATGACCACGTAGGGCATATTCTGGCGCTTCTGAAAAATCAATATTAGAATCTATGGAAATATTTCCTTTTTTCATTTTGGCTGTTCTCAGCAATTTTCCAATACCATAAAGAACCCCTCTCGCATCTGCTCCAAGGATCCATAGTGTATTATGCCCGTCCTTAGACGCATGGTAAATGCGGTAACCTTCTTTTTTTAACTCCTGAGCATCTTCAGCACTTTTAAAAGGTAGCTCTTTTCCAAACAATTGATTATCGGATGAAAGGGCAAGGGCAATGGTGATATTAGAATCCCAATTGGTATCTTTCTCCAGAGAAATCCCCGTGCGTTTTTCAATTTCTTCAATAAGAACAGTTGCTGAAGTTTCTTGCATGTTGGATTTAATATTGGGTGATATTAAAATCTTTGCAGAAGTAAGGTTTAGGTCTTTAGCCCCTTCAGGTGTACAGGACATTAAAGTACCTGCAACCATTAATATCAGCAAAATAGCTCGTTTTATTTTCATTATTTCTCAACCATTTAATTTATTGAATCGGGTAGTTTCAGCTCTCCCAAAGCTGTTCTCTAACTAGGGTTTTACATAAACCTATTAGACTCCAATATTTAATACTCTTGATTAGACCAATCCTACCAATGAGAGAAGCTGAAAAAGGTAAAACATCTTCCAAAAAACAGGTAATATTGTCTATTGAGACTAATAGTAACCAAATCAAAATGAAACCGTTGCGGACAACTTTTCGCCTTTTTCACAAAAATACAAAGAAATTAAAATTTACTCCCTACCATATTAGCATTCAAATTTGGGTAAAATTGCTCTTTTGGAACTGGAGGGGCCACTTGGTATTAGATTTACCTATGGACAAAAAAAGAAGAAATGGAACAGAAGTATCAAATCAAATTTTTAAGTATTGTAAAGTAGAAAGTACTTCCTTCATTTTCTATGGAATCTACCCATATTTCCCCACCATGCATATGTACTATTTTTTCACAATGCGCCAAACCTATACCAGTTCCTTCGTAATTACTGCGTTTATTGAGCCGTTTAAAAATAGCAAAAACATCCTGCTTGTTTTTTTCCGGAATACCAATACCATTGTCTTTTACTGAAAATCTCCAATAATCTAAACTGTCTTGAACTGATACATGAACTTTTGGGCAAGTTCCTGGTTTTTGAAATTTTATCGCATTGCTAATTAAATTCTGAAACAGTAGTCGTAGTTCAATTTTATAAGCTTTTAATAAAGGAAGTTTATCTGATGTAACCACCGCCTTTTCTCCTTTGATAACAGTAGTTAGGTCAATAATTATTTCCTGAATTATTTCATTGCTATCAACAATTTTTATTTTTTTTGTTCGACCAATTCTGGAGTAATCCAAAAGCCCTTTAATTAATTCGCTCATTCTATCAGTTGCCTCAATCATAAATTCAAACGATAGTCTGGCATCCTCATCTAACTTGGAGGAATATTCATCATTTAAAATATCAATTATACTTCTGACTGTTCTCAAAGGTTCCTGCAAATCATGGGAAGCTATATAGGTGAATTGTTCAAGCTCCTTGTTTCTTTGTTTAAGACTTTCAAATTGAACAGCCATTTGGGTGTGTTGGGTAATATCTTGCCTAATGGTTAAAAACTGATAAATTTCATTCCGTTCATTTTTAAATGGGACAATAGCAGTATGGGCCCAGTAAAATTTTCCATCCTTGGTCTTGTTTTTAATTCCCCCAAGCCATATTTCACCACTTTTTATGGTAGCCCATAATTCTTTGAAAAAATCCTCCGGATGATAACCAGACTTGTTAACGCTATGTTTTTTACCAATCAGTTCATTCCGGTCATACTTTGAAACTTCACAAAATTTATCATTAACGGAAATTATTTTGCCATTCACATCAGTAATATCTACTAGAAAACTACTATCCAAAGCCTCTTTGTACTGTTGTATTTCTTTGGTTGAAGCATGAAATGCTCTTTCAAACTTTTCTTTCTCCTGCTCTTTCTTATTAAATTGAATCCCTACCACAAACACATAACTTACTGAAACAAAAACAGCAATTACAGCATAAATAATAACCCCACTATTCAGACCAACTACATTATTATTAATTAGATACAGCAGTGTGAAGGTCATCACTACAATCATGAAAAAATTATAAGGGGCTACCACTTTTAATAATTTGCTACCTGCATAATTGCCAAATAGCAAATCATTAAACTCTTGAGGGGCATTTTTATGTGACAAGATCGCGGAAAGCCAGAAAAACAATAAAGAGGTGAAAAATGGTATGGGTATCAGAAAACTGGCACTGTCCCCTGGGATATTTAAAACAAAAATAATAGCCGAAGCAGTGTTTAGTAATAGTATGGCGAATAAAATAAATTGGGTAATTAGCTTTATTTGTTCAGATTTAGAATAAATTGCCCAAACAGCCCCCCCCATCAAAAGGAAGGAGAGCGCAGTTGCTACTGTCATACTTCCTGATACTTTTACAAAATTACCTAGACTTATAGCTGAATTAGCTAAAAAGACATCAAGAATGGTTATTAGAGAAATAATCAAAACACCAATAATGGCTGCTCTGTTTAGGAAAATAAAAAAGAAGGATCTTCTTTGAGAAGCCAATATGCCCAGACTTAATAAAAAGAAAGAAAATGCAGTAATAAGGTCCATTGGTGGACCACCAAGAATAAGGCCTGATATCGAATTTAATCCAAGTATCCACAACAATATAATAGTGGTACTAAACGCCAATGTTATTAAGCCTATATTTTTTAAGTTCTTTGCCTTCCTAGCATTAATTTTTGTGATCATATAGTTATAAAAGTAAATCGAGATTACAAATTATTAATAGCTTCCAAAACGATCTATTTTCCTGAAAAGAATCCCTGAATAAATACCTCTTACCCTATAGGTAGCGTTTGTTCTAATATAATGGATTTTATAATAAGAATTTATCATCGAAAAAATCACCATAGTTCATATTCATTTTCAATAGTTTATAAAAAATAATTTACAAAAACCAATTATATTTAACAAATATGGGGAAGCCTACATTTACGCCTATTTTTTTAAGTCCATCAGCATTAAAAAGGCCACAAGTTTCACAAGCACTGTTCGTTTTATTTTCCATTACTCTTTTCTGTTTATTAAAATTTTTGATGCTTGGTCTTTCCTTAAAGCAATGGCTGTCCCTTTTATAAAGTATGCTTTTGGGTCACCCAAAGGGTTTAATAAATCAATGGCTACAGTTGCGCCTTTTACGAAACCTAAATCTAACAATCGCCTTCTGCTTTCTCCTCTATACTCTTTCGATAAACCCACAATTATTGTCTTTTCATCTAATTTTAAACTGGATAAACGGGCAATATTTTCTTTTTGTAATTCAACTTTTTCTGATAATGATATGGTAATATTCCCTGCTACTATTGGCGCTAAAACAAATTGTTTGCCCTCTGAATGAAAGACTACACGGGTATTGTTGTTTTCTATAATTCTAATAGTCGAGTATAAATGTCCTCAATGATTACTTTATCTTTTTGTTTATAACTACTTTTCAGTACAAAGTAAATCCCCTTTTTAGGTCTGAAAGCAAAAAAAAGCACCAAACAAATTCCGAAAAAAAAGGCCAGAGCTGTTATAGGGTTATAATTCATCATTTAAATTAAAAATTTCTTATTAGGTTTTCAGAAATATAAAATTGCCATTTATCTATTTCAATCTTGAATGAATTGCCGAGCTATTCGACATTAAACACTCTAATATAATTAGCAAGGGCAAGCTCGCTTTTGATTAAGTTATAAACATTACTTGCGACAGCAGTTTTTTCAACAAACCCTCTCTCCTTTTTCAATCTTGCGGTAATAAAATAAATGGTTTAAAATGTGTGCAATATTAGTTTCAGAAAACAGACTGCGAGGAGGGTCAACTTCCGAAGAAATCAAACTCAACAAATGAAATAGAAAATCTACTAGGTGCAAGAAACTACAATCATCCTGATTTCCTTACGATTACAACACTTCGCGTAAACAGGGGACGGGCTTAACCCCTGACTATCGTCAGGGCGGAGAAATTCAATTACATATTCCGACTTAATAAGAATCCAATTAATTAGTCAATTTTACCAAATGCAGTTGTTCCAATTGGAGTACAATCTCGTATTCTTAATCGATAATATTATAAAGTTAAGTTTTTTAGGCAACTATTATTGTATCCCCTAATATGATTTTCTCTTATATTTTCACTCTTTAACCTATAAGACACGATAAAGTTTCCTGCCTTTTTTGAGCCTGCCTTGTTCTTTCTTCAGAGGAATTACTGAAACT
This sequence comes from Cyclobacterium amurskyense, assembly GCF_001050135.1. Taxonomy (GTDB): domain Bacteria; phylum Bacteroidota; class Bacteroidia; order Cytophagales; family Cyclobacteriaceae; genus Cyclobacterium; species Cyclobacterium amurskyense. The sequence goes on from NZ_CP012040.1 coordinate 54,084, forward strand.
ACAAAAAAAGCAGGTCATTTGAAGACTGAACCATAGTTTCGCTTTGCTTAATTGCCAAAGCGGAAACAACACACAATAACCTGACTTATATTTTTTTTACAGCCTCTAACACAAGGTATATTGCATTTTTGGTTTTAATTGAAGTAATGTAGAAATACGATTTCATTGAGAAATTGGAATGAAAACAAGAGCAAACAATAAGTATTTTAAACAAAATAAGCCATGTCATAAAATGCTCCTTTCTGACAATGGCTGTATATTAGCAAACCTAAAAAATACTCTCTGGAAGAAATCCCATAACAATTAGCATAAATTATGAAGCGCATATTTTCAAACTTACTCTTTAAAGTTTTTCTTGCCATAGTATTGGGTATTGTTTTCGGACAGTATTTACCTGAGTCTATAAATAGAATTTTCACCACCTTTAATGCATTTTTCGGACAGTTTCTAAATTTCGCTATACCCTTAATTATTATGGGATTAATAATGCCTGCAATAGCTGATTTAGGAAAAGGTGCAGGAAAATTATTGTTAATGACTGCTGCCATTGCATATGGTTCCACCTTGTTCTCAGGTTTTATGACCTATCTTACTACTTCCGGGATATTCCCCATGCTCTTGGAATCGCATGTCAATGGAGCTGCTCCAATTGCTGAAGAGGGACCTCAATTAACACCTTACTTTAGTATTAGCATTCCTCCCATACTCGACGTCATGTCAGCCCTTGTTTTAGCCTTTGTAGTTGGAATAGGTCTTTCTACTCAGGAAGAATCAAACCTAAAATGGATGGTGAGAGACTTTCAAAAAATCATCATGCAATTGATTGAAAATGTAATCATCCCACTCTTGCCGCTTTTCATTTTGGGTATTTTTGCAAAAATGTCCTATAGCGGACAAGTCTTTTCAATACTTTCCGTATTCATTAGCATTATTGGGGTAATTTTTGCCTTGCACGTTCTACTATTGCTATTTCAATACATCATAGCAGGATTGGTTTCAAAGAAAAATCCTATTAAGTTACTGATCACAATGATGCCTGCCTATTTCACCGCATTGGGGACACAATCTTCTGCGGCTACCATCCCGGTAACCTTAGAACAAGCACTTAAAAATGGTGTTTCTGAGAAAATTGCGGGCTTTGTTATCCCCCTATGTGCCACCATTCACCTATCCGGCAGCATTATGAAAATTACTGCTTGCGCCATGGCATTGATGATTTTATATGGAATGCCCTTTGGTTTCACACTCTTTGCCGGATTTATTTTTGTTTTGGGCATTGCCATGATCGCCGCACCGGGAGTGCCTGGAGGAGCCATTATGGCCGCTGTTGGTATCCTTCAATCCATGTTAGGGTTTAACGAAGAAATGATTGGCATTATGATCGCTTTGTACATTGCCATGGATAGTTTTGGCACCGCCTGCAATGTGACCGGAGACGGGGCAATAGCTATAGTGATGGATAAGGTAACCAAAGAAAAGTTGGCCGCTTAATACTGAAATAAGATTTATCTTTCTATATAGGTGGAGCTTCTTCTTCACAATCAATCACAACTAATTCTATTGCCTATTTCGGGTTTAATAAACAGCTGATTTCAATAGGGAAATTCTAAGAATCATTACGTAAAACAGTAAAAAATCGGCTTCGATAGATCATCAAAGCCGATTTTTATTATAAACTGAAGCAACTTGATTATTTCAAATCAAACCGATCAGCATCCATTACCTTTGTCCACGCCTTCACAAAGTCATTTACAAACTTATCTTTACTGTCGTCCTGAGCATAAACTTCGGTATACGAACGTAAAATAGAATTGGAACCAAAAACCAGATCCATACGCGTAGCGGTCCATTTTACTTCACCCGTATTTCGGTCGCAAATATCATAAAGCCCCTGCTCCTTCGGTTTCCATGTGTTCCCCATATCTGTCAGATTAACAAAGAAATCGTTTGTTAAAGCTCCGACATTATCGGTAAAGACACCATGCTTGGTATTGCCATAATTGGTACCCAACATACGCATACCACCAACAAGCACCGTCATTTCCGGTGCAGTTAGCCCCATTAGCTGTGTTCGATCGAGCATCAATTCTTCAGAACTTACGACGTAGTCTTTTTTGCTGTAGTTGCGATACCCATCCGCCAATGGCTCCAGAGGAGCAAATGAATCTGCGTCTGTCATTTCATCGGTAGCATCTCCCCTACCGGGTGAAAAAGGAACAGTAATATCAAAACCTGCCGCTTTGCTGGCTTGCTCTACACCTAGATTACCTGCCAATACAATGGTATCGGCAATACTGATACCAAATTCAGCAGCGATAGGCTCGAGTACAGACAATACATGGGCCAAACGCTCAGGTTCATTGCCTTCCCAGTCTTTTTGAGGGGCTAAACGAATTCTGGCCCCATTGGCTCCACCACGCTTATCAGAATCCCGATAGGTTCGTGCACTGTCCCATGCGGTAACCACCATCTCTGCAATTGACAAGCCGGATTCGGCAATTTTATCCTTTACAGCTGCCACATCATAATCCGCTTTTCCGGCAGGAACAGGGTCTTGCCATATCAAATCTTCCTCCGGCACATCAGGGCCAAAATACCTAACTTTTGGTCCCATATCCCTGTGAGTTAATTTGAACCAAGCACGAGCAAAGGTTTCTGAAAAATATTCATGATCATTCATAAATTTCAAGCAGATCTCTCTGTAGATAGGGTCCACCTTCATCGCCATATCAGCATCCGTCATCATTGGATTTAGACGGATACTAGGATCCTCAACATCTACAGGTTTGTCCTCCTCTTTTATGCTAACCGGTTCCCACTGCCAAGCTCCTGCAGGACTTTGACGAGGCTCCCATTCATGGTTGAACAGCATTTCAAAAAAACCATTGTCAAATTTGGTAGGGTGGGTTGTCCATGCACCTTCTAGCCCACTTGTTACCGCATAGCGGCCTTTTCCAGATTTAGTTGGATTGTGCCAACCCATACCTTGTTCTTCTACATCAGCAGCTTCAGGGGCAGGCCCTAAAATACTAGCATCCCCATTGCCATGTGTTTTCCCTACCGTGTGCCCGCCTGCTGTTAAAGCAGCCGTTTCTTCATCATTCATGGCCATCCGGGCAAAGGTTTCACGGATATGTGCGGCTGTTTTTAAGGGGTCCTGTTTTCCATTGACGCCTTCTGGATTCACATAAATTAACCCCATTTGTACGGCTGCTAAAGGATTCTCCATGGTAGAAGGATTCTCTACATTATCATAACGTTCATCACTTGGTGCCAACCATTCTTTTTCAGCTCCCCAATAAGTATCTTTTTCAGGATGCCAAATATCTTCCCTTCCAAAGGAGAAACCATAGGTTTTTAACCCCATGCTCTCATAGGCAATGGTTCCTGCCAGTATAATTAAATCCGCCCAACTGACTTTATTGCCATATTTTTTCTTAATGGGCCAAAGCAATCTTCTGGCTTTGTCCAAGCTAACGTTATCGGGCCAAGAATTTAAGGGTGCGAAACGAAGGTTTCCTGCACCACCGCCACCACGCCCGTCAGAAATTCTATAGGATCCGGCTGAATGCCAAGACATACGAATAAATAAGCCACCGTAATGTCCCCAATCTGCCGGCCACCATTCCTGACTATCAGTCATAAGCGCATGCATGTCTTTTTTTAATGCCTCTACATCTAGCTTTTTTAACTCATTTTGGTAATCAAAATCCTGTCCCAAAGGATTTGTTTTGCTGTCGTGTTGATGCAGAATATCGAGATTGAGGGCATTTGGCCACCAACTCATAACTGAGGCGTTGACTGAAGTATTTCCGCCATGCATCACAGGGCATTTACCGGCCGAACTACCATTGGCAGAGGTATTGTCGTTGCCTTCAGCAATGGTTACGCCTTCATCCTGTTTTTCATGGTGCGGGCATTTGCTTTCTTCCTGTGATGATTTCGGGTTTTTATTATTCTCCATATTCAAAAGGTTTATTGTTTTACATTCATTTATAAACTTAATTTGAGTTTTTGCTCATTTATCATTGCAAATAGTATTTATAACACTTTCTCTGGTTTTATGTTTTCTAAATAAACCGCAACTTGGCAATTTTATACTCCTGTGAGGCCCAATTAAAAGACAGGACATTTAACCTAAAAACACCAATTTCGAAGTTAAATATTAGAATAGATTATTCTTAACTCCCACAGTACCCCATATAAAAAAGCTATTCCCGGGTACAATCCCTTAAGCTGTTCATTGTCAATTACAAAATAGTAATTTCTTACAGAATTTCAGCAAGAGATCGAATAAATTGTTATTTAAAACCCTTTTCAATACAGAACACCAATTGCATATTCAGTATTAATCTATACAATTCTTGGTTCATTTTTTTTTTGATCCAGGGACCGAAATCATACTACTTTAGTAACTGCATTTCATAACTATTTTGATGGACCTCTTGAAGGCTATTTTCTATTATACTCCACAATTCCAAATTACTAGAGAAGTTTATCCTTTTAGGATCATGCCTAATGGTTTTAATTATAAGTTTTTTTATTTTTTTGGAGTCTTTTCAAGATTAGCAAAAGCCCTTTTGTAAGATCGGATTTCATTATTTATCCAAGTAGTAATGGATTAAACCCGGATTATGTAATAGGATTTCTCCGCCCTGACAATGTCAGGGGTGAAGCCTGTCCCGTGTTTACGGGAAGTGTTGCAATCGCAAGACAATCAGGCTGTTTGGAGATTTTAGCATAGCACCGCTATGGTGAAATTGAAAGCAGCAACGAAGTGGCTGATTTTGAAGCGATTTCAGCACGTAATAGAATGTCTATTGCATATTTCGGGTTTAAAGGCACTGGACACTTCCTTAACCTTTCCAAATGCTGTTATTGAAACAACTATTGAAATTTCTGGAATTCAAAATTTTGTTGCCCTCTCTTATAATAATGCTAAGCTCACTAATAAATAAATTAATTTATCTGTATCAGATTTTTCAAAAGACCTTCCCTATCTATTAAGTCCAAACCTCAATTTTTTATAAAGCAACAACTGTTCTTGAAGCAAATGAAATTGTCGAAGGTGATTTTTGGCCATCGGCTGAATTTCTTAGATCTTTTTCTTCCATGTTCTTAAAGCAAAACCCTGATAAATGGTTTAATTCAAGCTGGTGACTTTGAAACAGCATTAGGTTTCTTTAAATTTCTTTCCCAACTTTTGAGCTTTTTTAATTCTTTGTGATGCTTCCTATCTATAATTCAAATAAATTTATATTCTAAACCATATCAGCGTATAGAATTTAACCTACCGGCAAAAATTTTCTGCTTTATATTTTACATTTAATCACAATCAGAATTCTATGAAAATTAGCGTACATAAAACACCAAAAGGAAAATTTAAAAATAAGTTAATCGAAAAACCAGTCTTCAGGTCGGTCCTTTCACTTTGGTTCCAAGTCATGGTGGTGGTTTTTGCTGTAAGCTGTAAATCTGAAAGCACCGAAAAAGAGGTGGTGAAAAATAATGAATCAGAACCTATAAAGGTTATTTTCGAAACTGATATGGGGAATGATATTGATGATGCCTTGGCCTTGGATATGTTGTACAAATTTGCAGACCAAAACAAAATGGAAATAGTAGCTATCAATGTTAATAAAAACAATAAATATGCTCCACTATTTATTGACCAGATGAATAACTGGTATGGTCATCCCGATATACCTATTGGTACTGTTACCAATGGTGCAGACTCAGGTGGTGAAGCTAGAAATTTTACTCAGGCTGCTTGGGAACATCAAGTGGGTGGGAAGCAAGCCTTTCCCGGAACAGTGCCAGAGAGCAATAAATTTCCTGATGCGGTAGATTTATACCGTGAGGTTTTGACCAAACAAGCAGATAACACTGTGACAGTTGTTTCGGTGGGTTTTTCAACAAATTTAGCCCGATTATTGGAATCTTCCTCTGATGATATTTCTGAATTATCAGGCAAAGACCTGGTGAAAGAAAAGGTTAAACTTCTCAGTATTATGGCAGGAAATTTTAATGAAAACCGGATGGTGGAATACAATGTGAAAATAGATATTAAATCAGCTCAAAAGGTTTTTGAGGATTGGCCTACACCTATTGTTGCCAGTCCATGGGAACTTGGACACCAAATAAAATACCCTGCTTCCAGTATAGAAAATGATTTTAAATGGGCGGGAGATCACCCTTTAGTGGTGGCTTATGAGAACTATTTGGAGATGCCATATGACAGGCCTACCTGGGACCTTACTTCGGCAATATACGCCTTAGAAGGTGGACGTGATTTTTTTACTTCTAGTAAGAATGGTCAAATTTCTGTCGATGATGAGGGGTATACTAATTTTGTGGAAATGCCTAATGGAAAACATAGATATCTAAAAGTTACTCCGGAGCAAGCCACGGCCTTAAAGAAAGAATTCGTAAATATCATTACAAAAAAACCCCTCAATAGAGATTGATTTATTACCAATAAAGCACTCACCTTCATTTTATAATCACTTAGCCCAATTTATACCAAAAATGAAAATTAAAAGCACATTTACCGTAAAACATGGCGCCAACTATTATCAAAATAAGCCCCTAACTTTCAATAAGCATAAAGGGACATCTTTACTTAATTCCATTTGCTTTCTGCTCTCTTTGTTCATCGGAATGTCTTCAGCTTTTTCTCAAGAATTCCCCAAGCTCTCCGATGAAATCTTATTGTCAAGGTTAAAACCAAACACTGAGAAAATTAAAGTGGTGATAGATACAGATACTTATAATGAAGTTGATGATCAATTTGCGGTGGTGTATGCTTTGCTTTCCCCTGAGCAAATGGATGTAGAGGCCATATATGCAGCACCATATCATAACAGTCGTTCTAATGGGCCTGCAGATGGAATGGAAAAAAGTTATAAGGAAATCCTTAAGTTAATGGATAAAATGGGAATGCAACATGAGGATTTAGTTTACCGTGGGTCAAAGGAATTTCTCAAGAACAAAAACCAACCAGTGGAAAGTGATGCTGCCAGAGATCTGGTAAAAAGAGCCATGGCTTCTGAGGAACCATTGTATGTGCTTACCCTAGGCGCACCAACCAATGTGGCGTCTGCTATTTTGATGGAGCCTAAAATCATTGAAAAAATTGTTGTCGTTTGGCTAGGAGGAAAAAGTTTGGAATGGGAGACGGCCAGAGAGTTTAACCTATTACAAGACATGGAATCTTCAAAATTACTTTTTGATTCCGGCGTACCGCTAATTCAAGTTCCAACAGAGCCTGTAACCTCCCACCTACTCACAACTATTCCCGAACTGGAAACCTATCTTCAGGGAAAAGGGCCTATTGGTGATTATTTAATCGAGATATTTAAAGACTACCACGATAATCATTATGCTTATTCTAAAATTATTTGGGACATCGCTGTGATTGCGTATGTAATTGATTCTTCATGGTTCAAGACAGAAATTAGACACTCCCCTATTTTAACTGATCAAATGACCTATAGTGTGGACCAGTCAAGGCATTTCATCCGGCTGGTCACCTACCTAAGGCGCGACAAAATATTCGGAGACATGTTCAGAAAGATTCAGGACCATCACAAGTAGATAAAATAGAGGCTTGTTGGAAAAGAAAGTCCATCAAGCCTCTAATTAATTTCATCCATACTTCTACATTTGATTAAAGCACCTTTATCAGCCTCCATTGCAACGAATTTTTCACCACCCTCAGGAAGGAATTTTAAATTTAACCCGGATTATGTAATAGAATTTCTCCGCCCTGAAAATGTCAGGGGTGAAGCCTGTCCCGTGTTTACGGGAAGTGTTGCAATCGCAAGTGAATCAGGCTGTTTGGAGATTTTAGCATAGCACCGCTATGGTGAAATTGAAAACAGCAACGAAGTGGCTGATTTTAAAGCGATTTCAGCACGTAATAGATTGTCTATTGCATATTTCGGGTTAAAGCATACTTATCTCTAATTTGTGCCTATTGCTTTTAGATATTGAGATATCAGGGTTCTCATTGTCCTTAAAGCGAACTTCCTTAGGTAATTTGAATCCTCGTTCAAAAATATAAACTGGATATTTTCCATCAATTGCTTCTGCAGGAATGGCAGCAACTTCCATTTCGCCATCTTTTTTAGTGAAATATCCTACTGCAATCTCTTTCCATTTCACCTCAGACCTTCCGCACCTATTGATCTCTGTTCCCTTCTTGTCAAAAAACAAAATGCTATAATAATCCTTTTCATTAATTCGCGAAATCGGTTGATCCCAGATGGCAACAAACTCGTTCTCTGGCAAATCCAAACTGAACTCTCCAGTAGCAGTGGCCATAGGAACGCCTAGCCTGTAGTCTTCCAAGAGGTTTTTACCACTGGCCTTTACCGGGTTAAGCTTAAAATTTTCATCTTGGTTTTGCGAGAAACTCGGACTTTCCCTTTGCGAAAACACAGTGATCAATTTCTCTTCCTTCTTGATACTTCCATTCAGGTCATCTTGAAACCTGAACCAATCCGAATACTGAGCATAGTCCTCCGTAACATACCAAAGTTTAACTTCATCATTCTTTTGATAATTGATCGTGGTATTTTCAAGTTTAAAAAAGACGCACTGCAAAACAATTTCTTCTTTTACATTGCTGAAGGAATTGCCTCTGATAGTGTTTCCTTCGGTGTTGATTTTTATTCCTATGGTTGAATTCTCAATGGTATTGTCTGATATAAGGTTATAAAAAGCATAGTCACGTCCTTCGTCTGTAATGTCATTTCTTGTTTCTCTTCCCATGCGTGAGCCTATATGTATGGCTACCGAATAGCCATCAAAATGGTTGCCACTGATAATGTTATTGTGAGGCATCTGCTCTCGCAAATTATTGCTTTCCCCCATGTTCCTAAACATTGAAATCCCAATTCTCCTTTGATCCGTATTTATTTGGGATTTAGAAAATTCATTGTTACTTATTTCACTGTCAAAAAAAGTGTCACCGATAAAATCCCCATAGGAATGTTGATTTTGGCTTAGCGTATTGTCCCGAAACACATTGTCTATAAATTGATTGCGCCGACTGCGACTTCCCGAATAAATGGCCCCATAACCATTCTCAAAAAGCTTACAATTCTTCAATAGGGTATTGTATCCATTGGTATAGAACCCTATCCTATTTCGAGTAAAAATGCAATTCTCCACAATCAACCGGTGTTGTTCCTGATCACCTGTGCCATTGATTTTAATGCCTCGTTTCCAACCCATAAACGTGAAATTCTTTATTTGTGTGGCTTGGATTCCTTCTACTTGGGGAAGGTTATAAAATATCCCACGAAGTTCATTACCTTCTCTCCACGGCTCTTTTCTTAAGGCATACAATTCATCAAGAGGGAGGCTTTGGTTGGTGGTTCTTACATCCATAATCAATCCATTGCCATCCATTACTATACCTTGTTTTGCGATGGTAAAAAGAGACTTATTGGTAAACTGCTCACTAATCTTCACCAACCAAGGCTCTTTTCTTGATTTGAATTTAACAGAAGTATCCACATCAAACTGCCGGATCAACGCTCCTTTATCATTGTACCAGGCAGCCCAACGTTCGGTATTCCAAGGATCAAAATCCCCCTTTCCATCCTGTAAAATATCCTTAATATAAAAAACACTTTGATTTGGTTCGGAGGATTCCTTAGGTGCTTCATCTTGGGCAACACTGAAATTGTAGCTAAAAATAAGGGCTATTATTGATAAGAATAATTTTGGTGTCATGTAGGGATTGGGCTTAATAATAATTGTATATGGTAATCCTAGGTAGGATAAAATCTATCCTAAATTAAACCATTTAATTATTAATTGAATCAATAAACCGTTGAATATTTTAAACTTGAAGCAAAATCATCCCCTAACCCACAAACGCAAAACCTACATTTTTAAAAAAACACAACTTATTTAAAAACAACTATATCCCCACTGCAATTGGGCGTTTGAATATTACAGGTTTTGATTCCATCCCCTGAATAAGCGTAGGTATAAGTTCCCTGAAAACCATTGTCCTCATCTACTTTTACCTGAATTGTTAAATGCTCTATCACATCCACAAAATCCGGAGAGCCCGGAGGGGCAGCACACAAGTCATAGTCTCTTTCATAATTTATTGTCAATGTCTCACCATTAAAGTCGTAAGAACTAGTTACTTCCCCCTCGTTAATCCCATCAATGCTTAACGGGTTTTCAATGGTAATCGAACCATCTTCCGCAAAGGTAATGGTTCCTTCAGCCGAACAAGCACTGTTCATAAATTCAAATCCCCAAGTACCTGTCATTTTATTGCTGCAATCAATGATATCATCCTCAGATTTTTCAAAGCAAAAGTCTAACTGCGAATCATACTGTGAGATGTCGACTGCATTAAAAAAAAGGAGAACACCATTCTCCAGATTCCCAACCAATGAAAGAGCTTTAATCGCTTGGTTAAAAGCTTGCGATCCAAAAGAATAGTTACCAGGACAAGAATTTATCACTCCGTATAAACTATTGCTTGTATTTCCAATAATAGAAATAAGTTGCCCCATCCCTTGAGAAGTAGAGAGTTCATTTTGAGTCATTTGTTGGAGAACTGTTCCCGCATGACCATAAAAAAAGGAGCCAATACTTATGGCACATTCTGAATTTTTTATCAATTTCCCTAGGGTGGTAAATACAATCCCTACAATTGACGAACTTATATTGGCACCATTTCTCCAGGCCGCATCCCCTGCCCAAGCATCGGCTTTTAATGTATAAACTTGGGCTGCTGAAGGAACTTGAAACTTTATTTTCTGGGGTGTAAACAAGTCAAAATTACCCGTCACAAAATTACCAATCGTTCCCCAAGATAAAATCTCTTTGTTAACCCATCCACCAGATAGGGATCTCCAAATTCCTTATTGTTTTCATCATACAATTGAAGGGAATAAGCCATGCTACTCGACTTATTGGTAAGGTTTATTGCATTATTGTCTATTTCCATTACCAATGGCGCAATTTCAACTTCAATCCTACTCAACAAGGAATGCTGAAAATCACCTATAGCTTCAACAATAACATCACTGGCCAAAGGATTTATTTCGCCAGAATTAATTCCTTGGACAATCAAATCATGGTAAGCATTGAATTCCGGCAACAAAGCGATCTCATCAAAGGCTTCTTGCCTTGCCTCTACGGAAAGGTTCATGACCCAAGGGTGTATCATGGCAAGACTTTGAGCTGTAGTTTTTGAATCCAGAATCACCTCTACAGTAGTCATTGGATTTACGATATTCATCAATACTATATCACCTTCAGCGTTAGTGGCATAGACCAATTCCATCGCATTGTCATCAAACAGTTCTACTGAACCCTCACCATTGACTAGCTGATTCTCATTGGTAAAAAGCGATGAAACAGTTAACTCAGATAATTTGAGAGAGGTGTTTTCAGGTAACGTAAGCGATACATTAAATTCTTTTGTCTCTGCTATGGGCCATGTGGGTTTCATCTCAGGTTCTACACTGTCACAACCCACCAATAACAATATTGAAATAAGAAAAATGCTTATATTATTCATTTTAAAAATTATGATTAGGAAATTACTTAAAAACTATAGTCAAAAAACAAGGATGAAACTTGAGGTAATTTTGGGGAGGCAATTTTTCAGTTTTATCTACTGATTTTAACTTAAAAATAAATTGTAAATTTTAAATTACAAGGGTTCTGACTTGAAAAATGATAATCAAGAGAACAAAACAAAAGGATATTTGCTCAATATCAAGCCACCCATACATCTATTTAATTGATTTTCCGTGAGATACGTAAGTATTGGTATAGGAAAAAAATTACTCCCCAATTGTTTCCAAAATGATTTATAGCCGGCTCTCCTTAGGCAAAACTAGAAAAAGCACTATTTAAACAGAGATAAAGTAATCAAATTTCACCAAGCCCCTAGAATCCCTCCCATTAAAGTAAGAGCAAGGATGCAATAACCTGCATTGATTAAGAATGCCTTGAAGGACCGGTTTTCAAATAGATACAAGATTCCCAATAAAGTAGCCACCCAACCAAAACCTGCCAAGAATCCAGCAATCAGACCATAGGACATATCGGCATTTACTCCAATAAACAACTCTAGGTTCAACGCAGCAACAAAGGCCAATAATAATGACAAGCCAAATACCTTAGGCATATTCTTAGTATTCAAGTCCGATTTCGTAAATCTAAATGCATGCATCCAGGCCTTACCAAATAATGGTCCATACCAAATCCCTCCTACCAAGAAGGAGGATATTGAGGCGACTATGACCGATAACCAATTGATGTTTGCAAAAGCTGATACCATATCCATAATGTATTGTTATTTTGTTCTTTACAATACTAGTGGTATTTAAAATCCTGAAATAGTAAAAAATTAACCTTTCTTATCCAGTGGAAAAAAATTCGTTCCCTCTTGAAAACCTTGTTGAATAAATTTCTGCGGATTAATTCCTGAAAAATGCTTAAATTCCTTGATGAAATGTGACTGGTCTGTGTATTCCATTTGATAAGCAACCTGCGCCCATTCTATTTTGTTAGCTTGATGGATTTGCCGTAAAATTTCATTGAAACGAAGCATGCGTTGATAATATTTGGGCGTCAAACCCACATACTTTTTGAATTGATCTATCAGGTGTTTTTGAGATTTTGAATAGCCTTCAAAAATTTCTACCGAATTGATTACCGGTTCATTCTGTAGCTTTTCCAAAACCTCTAATAAGTCAGTCGGAGGGATTTTATCTTGCCGAAACCTGTTGAGCAACCAGTTCTCAGCACTTTGAAACTTTTCTTCAGTCGTTTTCCGGGTCAATATCTCCTTCCTTAAAGCAAGTATTTCTTCACCAAACACCGCCTTCCCGGAAATAACGCTATCATTCAACTCATGTATGGGAAAGTGAAAAAACGGATAGGCGCCAAAAGCTTTAAATTGGATTACAAACAATTCGGACTGTTGGTGTGCAGAAATGGAAATATGATTTTTTTGCATACCTGAAACCCAAACTTCCTTAAAAGTGGCAATCGGTTCCAAGGTTTCATTGTCATAGGTACTTCTTTGGAAGCCATCTAACTCAAAAATAATAAATACGTGTCCAGTGGGAACCACCCGTTCAATGGAGTGATCCGGCATATAATCCGTCAAATGAAATATGGCCTCGATGTATTGATTTAATATTCCTTTGAGTAGGTGTCTTTCAAGTGGCACTGCAGATTCTGATTTGTTATCCTTATCAATATAGTCAATTTAAGGTTTATACACCAAAATCACTCTATTTCTATTTTCAACAAGCTTTGGCCAAAAGCTTTAAGTGCTACACCCATGTATTGATTGTCAGCTATTTTCGAAATGTTAGAAGGGAATATTACAAAATTAGCCAAATCCCCCATTTTTTTTGAGGTTAAAACAACTTCTGAACTTGATTCACCATTACCATTAATTTGGCCAGCCAATAAATCCCGATTTAAAATGTCATTGTAGACAAAATAGATTACATCATCTTCAAACATCTCATAGACACTACCACTTAACGTTCTTCTATCAATTTGCTTTTTAGTATATTTCTCAATCCAGTTAATTTCTCCGCTTTCTGATATATTTATGAATTGCATACTATAAAAACCAAAATAAGTTACCCCTTTTCTTTGAAAGGAATTTAAATACTCCGAACATAAGGTTACGCTGTTATTTTCGAGAGTATAGATTGAATTTATCGTTAAATAGGAGGGTAAATCAAAACCTTTACCTTTTTCAATTTTATCCAAAACTTTTTTACTTGCTTTTTCTCTGCCCCCAAAATAAAAATTCACCTTGTCTTCCTCAGAAAACGGGATGTATTCTTCAGCCTTAACCGCTAGGCTAAGAGGTGCTAAACTTTGTACAAACAAACCATCTATTGGGTTTAATCCTTTTTCATTGGAATAAAACCCCACAATCTTTATTGATCCATTCTTATGATGAGCCAAGGAGAGATCAACAAAATACTTATCTGAATTTTTCAAGTAATGTATAACCGGCTCTGAAATCCCTTTGTGAAAGGAATAGAGTATATGTTCATATTCATCATAACTTTTTTCCACAAAAACCTCATTCAAAACATTCAATCTACCATCATTGGATAATAGAATATCTTCCTTATTCCCCCCAGCCACACCAAGATTTGTAAATTTGGTTTCAAATCCACTTTTGTTAAACTCAGGAATAGTAGAATTTATTACCCATTCCGAATTCATGCTATTGTCAAATACTTCAACGTATGCATGGGATTTTCGTGTTTTGGTGTTGCCTGAGAACGAATAAATGGCAAATTTCTTTTTGTCCTTAGATTGAATAATGCTGTAGTTTGACCTCCTATCTAAACCCTTTTTCATAATAAGGTGGTTGGCCACCAATATTGGTTCTTCAAAGTCTAAAGTTTCCTGATTGAGACGTTTTCTAAAAAGCCTGTTTTCACCCTTCAACTCATCAGAATAAAACAACCAAATGCCTTCCTTTTCATCCTGATAAAAGAATTCATAACTTTTATCTTTCGCTTTACTTACTATAGTAATCGGAATATCCTTTATTTCTTTACTCTTTATCAGATTGGATTCGTGGTCGTATTTATCTAGAAACAACTCCCCTTTTTTACCTAATCCACCACCAGAAATGCTATACCCTTTAGATTTGAGCCGCAATATATAAATCCCCTCATCTGTAGTACCAACTATTCCAATGAACCTCGTTGACAATTTTCTTGATGCTGAGGCAGATAATTCAACATTTACTGTCTTTTCCTGCGCTAGCAAATCAATTTGAAGAGACAAAAAAACAAATGCAATTATGTATAATTTCGCTTTCATTCTAAACTAGGTTGTTTTAATAAACAGTTGTAATTTTAAGATTTAATGAAATTCAGACCTAGTTAATTTCTATTTTAACCAGTCTTTCTTTAAAAAATTTGGCAGCTACTCCTACATAGCTATTGTCTCCAACTCTTGAAATAGTCCCGGGAACCAACCAAAATTTCTTCAATTCACCACCATTCCTAGATTCCAGAATGGTTTTAGAGTTTATTTCTCCCTCACTATTGATATGCCCAACATGAATTTCTTTTTTGAGGGGTTCATTATAAATAAAATAGATGGTACCATTTTCATACATTTGGTAAATCCCATTGGTATGAGGACTTATATCTCTTTGTCGTTTATTGAAATTTTGAATCCAATTGATTTCACCATTTTGTGAGATATTGGTAAACTGAAAATCATCGTTAACGTGGTAAATTTTGCCGTTGTATTTATAGGTCTGATAATACTCTGAAGCCATGGTTATACTATTGTCCTCATTCACAAAAACCGATTTGATATAAGTATTGGAAGGGACATCAAGCTCATTCCCCTTTTCTACTTTCCGTTTGTCTTTACCGGACAAGTAGGCTTCGCTTTGGAATAAAAAATCTAATTTATTTTCATCAGAAAAGGGAATAAATTTTTCATTGTCAATTGCAAGGGTAAATGGGTTCAAATTCTGAACAAATAGGCCATCAATTTGTCTAAGTTTTTTGTCATTGGAGTAATAGCCAACCAATCTAACATCCTTGTTCTTGTCCTGAACCAGAGACATCCTTATCAGGTATTCGTCGGTATTTTTCAAATAATTAATAACCGGATCATCAATTCCCCTGTAAAATGAATACATAAAGTGCATAAATTCATTGCCACCTTTTTCCATTTTCACCTTACTCAGCATATTAAAAACCCCTTCATTAGACAGGCGAATATTTCCATTGCTATTTAATGACTTCAAAATACCAAAATACTTTGTGTCTAGGCCTCCCTTGTGGTATTCAGGTATTTTGCTATTCATTTGCCATTCGGAATTCAACGAAGCATCAAACACTTCAACATAGGCTTCAGACGCGCCATGACTTTTGTTTCCCACAAAAGAGAAAATGGCGAATTTGCTATTGTCTTCTGAATGAACAATACCGTAGCTTGACCTTCTGTCCAATTTTTTGTCTACGATTGGTTGTTCTGAAACCAATATCGGCGCTTCAAAAGCTAAAGTTTCCTGATTCATCCTTTTTCTGAACAAAAGATTTTTATTATCAGATTCATCAGAATAAAACAACCAAATGTCCTTATTGATATCTTGGTAAAAAAACTCAAAACTTTTGTCATTGGCCTTATTCATGACAGTCATCGGAATTTCTTCTATTTTTCTGCTTTTTTCCAGTACATAGTCTTTGTTAAACTTTTCCACAACCAACACCCCTTTTGTACCTACTCCCATACCATACAATGAAAAACCTTTGGAAATGGCTCGCAATAAAAAGTATCCATCTTCTACCGTACCGATAACGCCAATTGTACCAGTTAAAAGTCCTCTAGAAGTAGGATCTGTAATTTCCACGTTTATTGTCTTCTCTTGTGCAAGCAAGTCAAGGTTAAGTGCCAAAAAAATCAATGCCACCAAGTAAAATTTTACTTTCATTCTCTTAAAGTCTTTGTTAAAAATTATTTAAAATAACACGCTTATAAAAGTCAAAAACCCCAGGTACTTTATTCAAAAAAGAACCAACAGCTACAATTCCTCACACTTTATTCATTCCCAACTTCTGCTACTTCCTTCCGATAAGTAATAAACCCAGCCTAATAAAGCTCGATCCAATTATTAGACAGCATCAAATCTATTTGAAGAAAGAGTAACAGGTGGCAAAACTAATAATTAAATAATTTTTAAACCAACTTTTTTGTATTTTAAATGTAAAAAAATGTTTTATGGTAAATTATAAGGTAGTCCAAATCCAATCTGGTATAAGTTTAGCGAAGCGTACCTTAGACCTATAATCCCGAAAGTTTTCAACTTTCATCAAAGAAGCACATTTCGTTACCATCAGATAAATCAATAGAATTGCTCCTTAGGTTTATGATTTGGCTAAAGCCACCATAAAAAATCAAATTTATTCCATCCCCCAGTTAAAGCTGGAGGCTATTGAAAAAAATCATATCGTTATTTGGCATCTTTGCCTAGCTCCATACATTCATCGGCGGCAGAGCGGAGCCGAAGCCTTAGTGTGAAGATCTTGCAATGCCTACCCCTTCGGCTGGACTTTAAAATCGGAAACCCAATAAATCAAAAAAATCAATTCATAGGAATGGGCTTTAGCCAAAAGTTAAAGGGAAAATGGGTTCCTCTAAATAACACCCTGAAATATTTTATTGATCAGTTTTACCCGTCTGACTATTTTTCTAGACAATTCGGAATGTAATCGGTAAAGTTCGGAGGACCGTTTAATTCACCATTTTCTTGACCTGCTCCAATAAAACAACATCTTCATACCATTCCCTGATCTGCTTATCATATGCATCTTCCGTTTTGAACAGGCGCAGTGTATATGGGGAGCCTTTCCGGATGGTTTCTGTTCGAAGGTCAACCGTAACACCTGCGATAGCATCTTCCATTTCCGTTCTTTCCTGTTTATTTTTGCGGAAATCAAACACCTGCTCAACAGGAGATTCTAGAAAAGACTCCAGCAACTTCCAGATTCTCAGATTTTTTTGTTTCTTAGGTACTGGCCGTGACCAATTAGCAGGTGGTTGTGGTTTGTTGTCGACCCGATATTGTAAATTCTTTTTTGTAAAGGAAAGTAGGGCTTTAGAAAAGCTGGTGCCAAATTCCGGATTAAGGACCACCGGCACAAGAACTTCATTAATGTATTTTCTTTCGTTATTTTCGCAAAGTAGTGCAACCATCCGATCAACCCATTCTTTTTGCTGGGGCAGCAATTTTTCAATATTAAATAGAATTGTCAGGGCTGTGCCATTCACCAGAGGCTTTTCCTGCCGTTGAGCAGCGTTAGAGAAATATTCGGGTAAAGCCTCCATTTGGGAGGCTAGAAGATTGTTACTATTGGACATATTTGTCAGTTCAATCAGAATTTCCAGAAGGTGGTGCAAATGGGATACATTCCCTTGTTGACCAATCTGTTTGAATAGTAGATCGAAATGCTTGGAAGGATATGTTGCTACGAGCTTTACCCAATAATCTGGTTGAATTTGTTGAAAGTAGCGTTTAAGTAAGGGATAGCCCAAGGTTTTAAAGGTAGTTTCATCCCTAGATCCTGTTACCCAATCCGCAATAACATGGTATTGAGCTTTAAGTGCTGTACCCTGCTTATTTAGCACACTTTTCAGGATTGACTCGCAGATTGCTGTTTCTTTCCCGGAGAGATGTCTCCTTTTTGTATTGTAATAACCCAACCATTCTAGCTGATTGGGTATATCCTCCTTCAGCAACATTTCCTCTTGGTATTCTTTGGACCAAAAAACTATTGCCCCATAATGATACCAGTGCATCAGATCGGGCCCATAATTCCCCATATAACCCGTGTTTTCCTTTTCTACCGGATCCCCCTCATTCAGCTTGAAGGTGGTCAGCAATTCGTCTTCATCCACTTCAATACTACGAAGGGGAGGTGGGCCCTCCTCCAGCCAATGCTCGATAGTAACTATGCCGTCATACACTTCACCCATTTCCACATTGTCATCCGGTGTTTCATCCCAACCATATCCATCATAAGCAGGAATTCCGGATAACTGAGAAGTAACTAGGCACATTTTAGCATAATACCCGGCCTCAGCCGCCGCCCGGATCAGTGCCGTCGCCCTGGTTCGGTCATTCAGTTTTAACTGGTTCTGTGAAAAATTTTCTGGTGTGTATTGGTGTCCCAACAAAACGATTCCTGGAGAAAAGGATCGATTCCCTACACCTGCCTTTAAAATGGTGGCCAACTTTGATACATGTTCGCCAAGAGGTTCCAGACGAATGGCCTTTTCCGATTTTTTTTGGATTAGGTTATATACTAGGCATACCCTATAGCCTTCCTTCATTGGTTTGATTTCGTGCTCGCAATCCGCATAAAACGCCACATAAGGTATCCGGTAGTTTCCTGCCTCCTCTGCCAAATTCACACATTGTTCTTCTCCGTCAAAACGAACCAGAAGTTCACCACCCCTATGTTTTGAGGGCAGGCCAATAATCAACGTTCCAAACATCCCTTTCTCCTTTTCAGTGTCCCTGTGCGAAAGAAAGAAATCCCCTTTTTCATAAACCAGCATTTTGTAAAGACGGGCTTCTACCTCCAAATCTTCAATACCTAACTGTGGTTTGATGGTGTTCAGCGCCTTTTGTAAAAATTGGTCCCATTGCTGCCCGTTAAACAGCAGATTTTCAGCGTCGATCTCCCATGCCCTCCGCACAGTTTCATCAATAATAGTTTGGGAACCTTTACCGAAAGATGCTTTTTCTGCGGCCTGAATCAATGCATTGGCCTGTAGTTCGTTGATGGGATAAGCAATTTCTCCCTGCCCTAATACTGAAAGACCGGGAAATACAAAAGGGGATGAGTGAGTGGTGACAAAAGAGCCATTACCTTTGATTAGGTTAAGGCAATCTAACAAATCGGAACCAAAATTTCGCATAGGGAAGGAATTTAAAGTCAAAAATAAAGAAATCAATTGAAAAAAAAACTTCCTGTTTTTTGTTAGTATTGATCGCCTCTTTAGGGGAAAATAAGAGGTTGATAAGATTGAATAAAAAGATAATCCTGAAATTATAGATACCTTATTCCCACATACGAGAACAATCAATGCAATAGACAATCTCGCTTTTGGTGGTATTGTTTCCATCTAAAATAAACTCGAGTTTCTTTTTGCCCTCACCTGTATTTTGTACTTCAAGTTTAAATTCGAGGTATCCGTCGGTATCTCTTTTGGGCAAACTCCTGTTTTCTTGGTGCACTTCTATCCATTTCTCTCCATCAAAACTGTTATAAGTAGTCAGCTTTAAATTATGGGATGCTTTCGATAGGTTTTCAATGCGCACAATGGCATATATTTTGTCATTTGAGGTGAATGGTCCATCGGAAGAAATACAACGATAGCTTTCTCCACTTTCATCCACACTTCTACACAATTCTATGCTTGAAAAAGGATTGCTCAAATCTGGCGCACCAAATGGAGTAACCATTACGACATAATCTTCGCTAATAATAACCTCCCCTTTTCGGGCTTCTAAAGTGTATTTCATTGTTTTTATTGGGGATACTATTTTATCTCCTAAAGCGATTACAGATTCACCATTTAAGCTGATCTCTTCTGCCTCATAAACCTCCCATGTCAATTTACTGTTTTGCCCTCTGCGAATCGTATTTCGATTTGCAGTGAACCTACCAATCACAGGATCGATAGGTACATCTATGGTAAGCGCTTTAGTCTCCATCTTCACAGCCCCCCCTTTTTCAGCCATAGGTGCAACCATAAGTATATAGGTCGTCGTCTTATCTACCCCAACAGTTAGGCTTCCCGATTTTCTGACCTGCTGGAATTTTTCTGATCCATTCACACCAAACATAACCTTAGAGGCATTCTCTGTTTGCCAGGATATCGTAACCGAATCGCCCTTGCTAACTTTGCTTTCGCTTGAAGAAAATGAGAGAATCTTAACCGGTAGGTCAAAATTTGGCCATGACTTTTCAAACGAATATTCACCACACAATATCAAATTCCTTGATTCCATCATACAAACCTTTATGCTTTCACTTGTAAATGCCTTCGTTTTTGGGCGTTTTGTTATGAGCAGACTTACCTGGTTAATTCCGGATTTCAGTGGCACTTTTTCAATGTCTACTTCTTTAAAATTTGACTCACCATCAGATTCCACAGGAAATGCATGAATGAATGTATCATTTGAACCAGCCTTTCCGGTATAATTGTATTCCACATTCACCTGAAGTTGTTTATCGGAAATAGCCACTACCTCAAGAATTTTAAGCTCCGATGCATTACTGGCTTTTTTTGATTGAGCAATAGCATTTTGTATGGATAGGTTTACAACTATGACGAGGGCTATCCATTTAATTGCGCTAAATGAATTCATTGGGATTCTAATTTTTAATAAAAACTTCGCTAAATAACTATCTAAAAATATTAATCGTGACAACGGTAATTGGAGCGGTTAGACCAATTGTTAGCATTGCGCAGAACCATAGATATACTTTGTGTTGTATTTTTCAAAAACACCTTACTCCTAATATAGACAATATGTCACGAGTGCCAATAGCACTGACAGTAAATCTGTTTGATGTTAGCCTAATTACCCTTTTGCTTGAACAATTACATCCTTTCGGTATATGGCACGTTTCAAAATAAGATAGCCACTATGTTATTTTAGTATCACAAAAACAGGCCGATAATTAATTTCGAAATATCTAACCAATAAAACTTCAGCTACCCTGCGTGGCCAAAGTTTAGCATAACGTAGATAGACCTATAAGTCTGAAAGTTTTCAACTTTCATCAAAAAAATATCTCAATAGGAATGGGCTATAGCCTATTTAAAGAACTTACCTTATCCATTTCGTTTCAGTTTTGGAGGATTTTGGCGGGTGTCAAAAACATCATAAATTCTTATTAACCCTTCTTGCAAATCTTCAGAGTAAATTATCTTGTAGTTTTTAAAAATAAAGTAACGATATTTAATTTTTCTGTGTTTTAAAAATTCTTCTACTTGTCCAATTAAAGGAGCTTTTCTTAACTTTTGCGCCTCATTTATTATTTCTTTTACAAGTTTGTTCGCAATGCTTGGACTTGCATTTTTTTTATAATAATCATAGATTTCGTCAAGTTGAGATTCAGCAAAGTCAGACCAAATAACTTTCATCGTGACTACTTATATTTGGCTAAAAGCTCAGAACTGCTTTTAAATCGGTTATTTTGAAAATCAGATTCTGATTGTTCAATCCGTTTACTCAACTGATCCTGAGTCATAGGTTTGAATTTTCGCTTTTCGATAAATTTCCTTTCTTTCCGTAAAATCTCTTCAAGACGAGAGATAGCTTCTTCGCTTTGAAGTTTTAGAAATTCCTGTACAAATTCAATTTTCCGAGCTTCTAAATCCATTTTATTTAGTATTTTATCAAAGATACGAATTTATCAATTTAGATATTATTTTTTGAATTTTTGGGTTGAAAAACTTATTTATACGTGCTGTATATCCAGAATTTGCCGTATTTTCAATTAGCAATTACCCAAGTAAAAGCAGGAGCTTATAAATCAACCATCTGTTTCAAAAACCCAATACCAGATTACATACTCATTACTCAATCTGTGGTAATTAAAGGTTGATCAACGATACATTACTCATAAACAGACGTTTACCTGAAAGAAAATTATATAAAAATCAAGAATTTCCCAAAAATCAGCTCAATTCTGCTAGGCATTTAATCGATAAAGCTAAACTTGAAATGCTACCATGTGGGCATATAAATATAAAGAATCTCCTGATTTTTGTGGCATTTACTATAAATAAATACCCTGCCCCCAAATCCTACCTCAACCGAGTAGTACTAAACCTATAATTAAACGTAATCTAAGTGAACCTTTGAGGTTTAACCCGGATTCTGCGATAGGATTCGTGATAAGGGCTTAAAATGTGAAAAAATCAGGCTGTTTGGAGAATGATGCATAGCTTTTCTATGGTGAATTCGAAAACAGCAGCAAAGCGAATGATTTTAAAGCAGTTTAAGTCCGCAATAGATTCCCTATTGCATATTTCGGGTTTAAGCAAATAATACCCCATGAAAAAACTCATTTGTCTATTCGTCTTCACACTTTTTTGTTCCACTACCATTTCTGCACAGGAATTGAAAGTTGGGGCTGCCCTTCGGGTAATAACCCCTGATCCTTTGATTCCCGTTTCTGGTGGAGTGGGAACACCGAGTCCGGCAACAGAGAAAAAAGGAGACCTTTTTGTTCGGGCAATGGTAATGGAACAGAATGGAGTCAAAGTAGCCATAGTTGGCATTGACAACCTTGGATGGCCTGCAGTCCTAGGCGACCAGTCACGGGCCCTTATCAAAGGCATCCCTCCTGAAAACATCCTTATTGGGGCTACCCATACCCACAGTGCGCCCGACGCCTATGGCTTTCCCAATGAAAAGGGTGAGGTTCTGGCAGATTTTGACTACCTGGAATGGTGTGTCAAGCAGGTGGCCGACGCAGTAAATGAAGCCATGGAAAACATGGAGCCTGCGGCATTAAAAATCGCGGTGGGAGAAGCCAAGGGAAAGATTGCCTATAATTATTATGCACCGGATCTTTATGACCCACGTTGTGGCGTCATCCAGGCTTTTGGTACTACAGGAAAGAACAAAGACAAGGCCATAGCCACCTTGGTCAATTATGCCATCCACCCGGAAGTCATTGGCAATAAAAAAGGTATTTTATCTCCAGATCTTTGTGGTCCTCTTTACGATCGCATTGAAGCCAAAGCAGGAGGAATAGCAATTTTTATGAATGGTGCCCAAGGAGGTATGGTAACCGCAGACAATAGAAGACCTGAAGGTAGAGAGGCCGGGGAATGGAAAGAATGTATCCGGATTGGTGAATTATTGGCAGACCAGGCCCTGGCGATTGTAGACAAGGCTCCCATGCAAACTGCGCCTGTCTTGTTTACCAGCTCAAAGGAAATCAATCTACCTGTGACTTCTCCCCTGATGAAAATGTTGATAGACCATTCTGAAATAGGGCTAAAGGTATCCGAGGATTATATGCTAAAAACAAGGATAAACCTTCTGAACATTGGCTCAGCCCAAATCCTTACCATCCCCGGAGAAGCGCTACCAAATATTGGTTACTACTTGAAAAGAAAGATGAATACAGCGCATCCCTTTTTGTTTGGGCTGACCAATGATGCCTTTGGCTACATGCTTACCAAAGAAGATTTCAATAGTTTCAAACGCTATGAATACATCAGCGAAACAAGCCTTGGTGAAGAAACGGCTGAGGTTTATATAGAGGAGGCGCTTCAATTGATTGAAGAAAGTCCAGGGGCCAAGCCATAATTTTGTTGGCATTGTGTTTTTAATAAAAATAATAAAAACCTCGATCTCATTAAGCCCTGTATTAATATTTTAGCATCTGAATTGGGATATACCTAAATTAAAAAACGAAAAGAACTTTTCTTAATACCAAACAGCAATATAAATCCAATGAAAAATCTGTTTATACTTTTAATTGGCTCGTTTATACTACTGCTTCCAATCACCTGTTACCCACAATTGCCTCCACCAAAAAATGGCAACACTTATGTAATTGCACACAGGGGCGCACATGAAGGTATTCCTGAGAATTCACTCCCAGCCTACCAAAAAGCCATCGATCTGGGCTGTGATTTTGTAGAAATAGACATTAGGACAACCCGTGACAAACAATTCGTAAGTGTGCACAACAGCAGCATTAACGCATATGTGGACGGCAAATCTGGAAATGTTAAAGACATGCGTCTGGCTGAATTGAAAGCCTTGGATATTGGTAAAAAGATTAGTGGGGAATGGCAAAACACCCGAATACCTACCTTTGAAGAAATCCTCAAGCTTTGCCAGAATAAAATAGGGATTTACCTTGACCTCAAAGATGCAGCTCCTGAGGCATTGCTCCCATTGATTCGGAAGTATAATATGGAGGAAAATATTGTCTGGTTTATCTGGGGAGATGATGATGAAAACATTTCAAAAGTCCGGCAAAACTGCCCCAACTGTTTCCTCATGCCTGATCCGGGAAAAGAAAGTAACCTAAATGCTGTTTTGGCCAAATACCAACCGAAGGTGGTCGCTAGTGGAATGAAAAATTGTAGCCTTTCTTTCTGTAAAACAGTACATGAACAAGAGGCTATCGTATTTGTGGATGAAAGCAAAGACAACCTGGAAGATTTAAAGCTTGAATGGACAAAAATGATTGAATGGGGAATTGATGGTATTCAAACAGATAAACCCAAGGCACTAATCAGCTTTCTCAAAAATTTAAATTAACAACATGAGTACTACAACCAAAATATTAAAATGGTTTAAGTATTTGTTCTTAGGGACAATGGTACTTCTTCTATTGCTGATCCTGGTAAAAATCAGCCCGGCCCTTTGGAACCGTTGGGTAACTTATCCTGGATTAGAACAGGCAAGGAACGAACTATGGCAGCAATACCGGAAACCTCCACAGGTAATACCAATGCCGCTGTACCAGGGAGTTGTTCATTCCCATACTTTTTGGTCCCACGACAGTCGGGGTTTACTACCTGAAATAATGGATGGGGCCAAAAAAGCCGAACTTCAGTTCATTTTTAACTCAGACCATAAACGCAATCAGCTAGATACTTTTCCTAGGGGATATCAGGGAGTTTATGATGGCATCATCATAGAATCCGGTACAGAACATAGCTCCGGGCTGATGATCAGCCCTTTTGACAGCACTGTAATTGACTGGGACAGGCCTGAAGCTGAGGTTATTCACGATGTAGTTGAAAACGATGGATTGGCCATTTATGTACATTCTGAAGATGAGCATGATTGGGAGAATCCTGATTATCAAGCGATGGAAATTTACAATATCCATACAGACATGAAGGATGAAGAAGGGATATTCCCCATTCTTGTCAACAGATTATTGAATCCAAAAAAATACACCCATTGGATGTTTAGGGACCTTTATGATGAACAAACGGAAATATTGGCCAACTGGGACCGTCTAAACCAAAACCGGAAAATTGTAGGAGTGGCCGGAGTAGACGCACACAACAATCAAAGTTTCAGGGCCAGGCATCTTGAGGACGAAAAAATAGAATGGGTTGGCCCCAATGCTGACACCTTGGTGATAAGAGAAGCCAATTGGTTTGATAAATTGCTAATGGGAGAACCTGACAAATACGGTTGGGCCTTTAAATGGGAGTTGGATCCCTATTTCAACTCTTACAACCATGCCAATAACTATGTCTATTGCGACACCTTAACCAATGTCAATATTAGGGACCACATTAAATTGGGACATGTTTTTGTGTCCTTTGAAAGCCTGGCTAAAGGGGAAGGCTTTCAGTATTTTGCGGTAAATCAAACGGATAGCCTTACAGCCATTTTGGGAGATTCTGTAAATCTGGCAGCAGTCAATAATTTGAAGGCAATTTCTCCATTTCCGGTAAAATTTCAGCTTTACCAGAATGGAGAGCTTATAGACGAGACTGAGGAAAAATACGATTATGAATATAGGATTCGAGACAAAGGGAATTACCGGATAGTGGCAAGAGTTGACCTGAAAGCCGAATGGATTCCCTGGATTTATACCAATCCCATTTATGTGTATTGAAACCAACCCCAAATAATTGTGCTAACAAATACGCTTAACCTATTCAGATCAATTCATTTCAAACGTTAAAAAGTTGAGGTAACCATGAATACGTTTTTTAAAATTACTTTGGCAGTAATTTTTTCACTGTTTGTAATTGCTTACTTCTATTTTATATTCCCACTCTGGGGCTATCCCTTTAATTCACAAAGACATGGGCAATTGCCTTTGACACCCGCCTGGGCATTGGAATGCTGGTTATGGGAAGACGATGTCAATACAGCGGCCTTTGTTGATGAACTACTGGACGGTTACAAAGAACATGACATTCCCGTTAGAACCATACTTATTGACAGTCCTTGGGCTTACCGCTACAATGATTTTGATGTGGATACCACGCTTTATCCGGATTATAAAAACTGGTTCTTTAACCTTCAGGACGAAGGGTACCGGGTGGTATTGTGGATGACAACCATGGTCAACAGTTATAACAAAGACCTTCAACTAAAAGAAGATCCCCTGTGGTATGAAAAAGCAAAATCCAAAGGATACCTGGTCTCTGATGGGATAGAGAATAAATGGTGGAAAGGAAGAGGCGGTTTTATTGACTATACCAATCCTGATGCCATGAAATGGTGGCGCGGCATGCAGCAAAAGGTTTTTGACCTAGGCATAGATGGTTGGAAACTGGATGGTACAGCCACCTTGTTTTGGAAAAACATTGCAGGCATCCCCTTTTTTTACAAAAAAACGGCTTCAGGTCTTATGACCACGCGAACCTACATGGATCATTATTACCGGGATGAGTACCAGCATGGTCTAAGGCAAAACCCGGAATTTGTCACTTTGTCAAGATCCATGGATCGTAGTTTTCATCCGGAAGGTTTTGCTCCCTTTGATGCATCTCCGGTAAACTGGGTAGGTGATCAAAAGCACGAATGGGTGACAAGCGAAATGCTGAAAGAAGCCAAAGAAGATAAGGTAGACATTGCACTGGAAGGCATTCAGGGTTTTGAGTCTGCCATCACAAGCATCCTGAAAAGTGCTGAAATGGGCTACAATGTCATAGGATCTGATATTGCGGGATTTTCAGGAGGCAAAATCCCACCAAGACTCTACATCAGATGGGCCCAATTTTCCACATTCAACGGATTGTTTTTGAATGGTGGACATGGGGAACGCAGGCTTTGGAAACGCAGTGAGGAAGAATTAAATATCATTAGAGAATACTCCTGGTTGCATACTGAGTTGGTTCCCTATATGTATCATTATGTAGTATCTGCTCATGAAGGCGGATTTGGTTTGATGCAACCCATAGAAGGGAAATACCATTATATGTTTGGGGAAAGTCTTTTGGTTGCACCTATTTACCAGGACAGATTGATAAATGAAGTCAAGCTCCCAAAAGGAAAATGGCGCTATTGGTTTGATGACACAGAGTTAATCGAAGGGCCCACCACTTTTAAACAAGAATTCTCATTGGAGGAATACCCGGTTTATATCAAAGAAGGTGCCATCGTACCAATGCATATCAAACGTGCTTACACAGGGATAGGAAAACCAGAGGATGAAGGTTATTTGACTTTTCTAATCTACCCAGACTTGGAAGAATCAAATTTTGAGGTGTTTAGAGAAAAGGATAAAAGCACGGTCTTGACTTATAAAAACTTAGGGAAAAACTTGACGGTTGAAATTTCCGGAAAACAAATTCCACATATCCTTAATATCAAATCCCAGAACAAGCCTTCAAATATAACTTTGGATGGAAAGCTACTTTTAGAAGAAGTTGATTATAATTATAATACGGAAACTAAAAAGTTACAAATTAAAACTTCAAGCTACAGAGATGGACTATACCTAATCAATTTTTAAACTAAACAAGATGACCTGAAAATAAAAACATTAGAAGCCTATATGGTATACTGTAAATAGAGTTAACAGTTTAAAAAAACACTCAACTGTCAATACATGGCTTAATTAAGATCAACTAACTATGAAAAATACACTTCTTGTACTCCTTACCTTATTCTGTGTGTTTGGATGCAAAACTGCAGCAACAGACCCTGACCGCCCAATCAAAGCACCCAAAGGATATATGAATGAAACGTTCCTCAAAATGGCCTACGGTTTGGGAATGTTAGATCTAATCGATTCTAAGCCCCCTGTACCGGATGATTTAGAGGCGATAAAAAATGTTACTTATAAAACCGTAGGAGATATTGATTTACAATTGGATATCTACAAAAAGAAAGGCTTGGAAGCTCCTGCACCTACAATGGTATTTATCCATGGTGGAGCCTGGAAAAAAGGTAAGCGGCAGGATTATTTGCCCTATATGATCGATTACGCGCAGAAAGGTTATGTGACGGTAACTCTCTCCTATAGGCTATCAGGTGTTGCGAAATTTCCGGCAGCTGCCCAGGATGTCAACTGTGGAATCAAATGGGTTAAGCAACATGCTGCTGATTATGACATTGACCCGGAACGCATGGTGCTGATCGGTGGCTCTGCGGGTGGACACCTTTCGCTATTGCTGGGTTATGGAGGGGATGAAACATTATTCAACCAAGACTGTAAGGAGCTTGGTACAGATAGTAAGGTAAAGGCGATTGTAGATTTTTATGGCCCTGTAGACATCACTACTCCCTATGCCATTACCACAGAGCAGGTACTTAGTTTTATGGGCGCTACTTATGAAGAAATCCCTGAGATGTACAAACTTGCCTCACCAAGTACCTTTATCAGTCCCGATGATCCCCCTACTTTAATTTTTCAAGGAACCATTGATTCATTGGTTCCTGTCAGCCAATCAGATTCACTTGCCAGTTGGTTAGATCAGGCCGGTGTAGACCATGATTACCACCGACTCAAAGGTTGGCCACATACCATGGATGCTGCCAAAAAAGTAAATGAATATGCCCAATTTTATATTGATGCTTTTTTAGAGAAACACCTATGATACGGGAATAGTCACACCGGCTCCAATCTATAAAAGTCTCTAGACTGGTTAAAAATTTGGATGTCCGCAACCCCTTTTAAGCTGAAGATCATGAAGTTTTCTTTTATTTAAGTTAATTAAACTGGATCTCTTCATCTCTAGCCGGAGGATACAAAAGGTTTAATAAAGGAAACCCGGCTTTGAACACAGTTGTCTGTAGGAATAGGTAACTTAAAGAACATCCTTTTATTGAAAGGAACAACAAAAATAATTTGAAATTTAATTCATTATTATTATCTTAATAACAGAATTCGAACAATAAATACGTTTAACGGTATCAACATTTATGATATTGTCTTAATATCAGATGTTGATTTAGTAGTTTTTTTTTCAAGCCATTTTACTAAATTAAGGTTTGTTTTTGTAAAAATCGAAAGGTTGGATTATCCCCAATACAATTCAGTCGCCAATATTAGTAGCCTTTTGATAACGTGTTCTATAGCGAAATGGCCAATTATAATCTATAAATTGGTTTTAAAATGCTTACTAAAAGAATTAAAACAATTTTAATCATTTTCTCAATATTTTCCATCTTTTCCTGTGATGAAAATTTACATGATTCCCAGACTTTTGATAGCTTTGAAATTCAGGGAGAAGACCTGCTTTCTCATAAAGAGTTAAAAAATATTATTGGCAATATTGCAGAAATTCAATATGAATTTGAAAACGGAAGAATAAGTGCTGATATTTTGGAAAAAGAAATTAAAAATTCTCTAGATCCTCTTATTAAAAATGGGAGAAATTTACACAGCAAGTTTTTAAATAACCTTGCTAGAAGTGGAGATCTAAATAAAATGTCTACCCATGAAATAAGAGAGATTGAAGATTTTTCTGATCAACAACTCGCAGAACTTTCATTTGCAATAAATTAATCAAATTACAACTTTTCTATCGATCCAAGAATCCGTTCATGTCTCAATACGGCGTTAGGCATTACAGGGTTGTATGACCTGATGAGGAATACCCGAGCTTTGGGTAGTGTTCAAACCACAGTTAAAGCTTTACGTTTAGTCGGCCGTAGAGCACTGGGATGGGTTGGTGTAGGACTAATGATTTTGGATTTTACTGATTGTTACTATGCTTTATAATAAAAACAATGATCGTCTAATCAATTCATGGAATAGCAACACCTCAATCTTTACTGTTTTGATGTATGTCCTATATGGTATCTTTTACAGGATTTTAGATCTTCCAGTACTATTTTATTTTCTATCCTTCCTTACCCTTATCAACGTCATTGCCATTATTTGGCTCTTATCATTGATTTTCAAAAACACAGCTGGCAGTCTTTTTAAAGACAAGCGTTTTGGTTTTGCGTCTTTGAGACTTATTTTAAACTCCTTGCTATTCTTTCTGATTATTACCGCTGCAATTAGTGGCTAAAAGGAATCTCTTGAAGGTGCCTAATAAATGGAAAATGAAACAAAAGCGAATAAAATTTGCAAAAATGATATCGGTAAAAAGAAAATAATCCCTGATTCTAAAACATTTAAAATAGTAAGATTAGCCCCCTAAATTGGGTAGAGATTTCAACGGTATCGTTGCAAGAAAAGGCAACAATACCGCCAAAACACTGTCACATAATATTGGCTACCTAGGGCCAATAACTTAGGCTGTGGTATTATCGTCACTGCTAGGGAGTAATTGCGTACAAAAATGGTAAAGTAAATCAGCACTGCGACTGCGGCAGTCCGTGGGAATAGGTATATGCCCTATATTATCCAATGACCCTATTCGAAATCTTTACACTGCCATTACAATTCAGATTGCTTCGCTTAAGCTCGCAATGAGGATAGGCTCTTACCTTTTAAAATACGGGTAATCAGCAGGCTCTTGTTTTCCCTCGGTGGTCATGGTAGAGGTGATATCAAAACTTGAGCGTTGCCAATAATAGAATTGCCCTGTTTCAGTTCCTACTACAAGGTCAGGTATCCCGTCTTTATTGAAGTCAGAAACAACAGGGCCATCGGTATGCCCCATCAGGGTTTTGGAAAGCACTCTTCCCATGTATTCCAAAACCAATTTACCATCCTTCATTCCTTTGTTTTTCATCCAGTCTACTGCTGGTTTGGAGGAAACAATCAGGTCTTCCAGTCCATCACCATCCCAATCGTGAAAAGTAATTTTTAATCTTCCACTACTTGACCCTGTACGTTGATTGAGCAATATGGGCTTACCGTCAGGAAAGACAAAATTCCTTTGCGGATGCATCAACACTAGCTTTTCGTTTACCTTTTTCCGCGGGTACACTGCCAGATAACCTTCATGATCCAATATGACCAGGTCATTTAATCCATCATCGTTAAAGTCCATAATCAATGGAGATGTTCTCCAAGGAGCCAATAATTCATTGTCTGCTTTGGCCACACCGGGCACCCAGTCAGGCCGAAGTGGTTCGCCTTCCCATTCCACGTACAATGGCTGTGGGGCTGCCAGTTTAGGGGCTTTCTTGCTACCAGTATTTTTAAAAAACACAATATTTCCATTGTGTTCATTGGCCAGAATATCCGGCAAATCATCTTCATCCCAATACCCCACATCAATGGTGCTATACCCCCAAATTGGGGCCTCAGTGTTGGGAAGGGCTTCCGTTTGAATCAACCGGATAGGCTTTCCATCTGCCTCAAGCAATTGAGGAGCATCCCATACAGGGTCTTTCCCTCCAAGGTTTTTAATGAAGCCAATATGTCCCACTCCATTTCCACTAATAATATCATCCAATCCATCTCCATCCCAATCAAAAATCCTAGGCGCCACTAAAGCACCAAAATCTACATATTTGGCTTCTTGCTGAATATATACTGGCGCTGCAAATTGAGGTATTCCGTCTTTGATTTCTCCAGTATGCCTGAGGTAAGAGATTTTCCCATCTTCATCCCCAGCCAAAATATCCATAAAACCATCTTTGTTCCAGTCAATTGCCGTCTGATGCATGGTAGCCCTAGACTCATATTGGATGGGAAGTCCATCAATTTTCAAAGCTATCCCTAGGCCAAACTCATATTCTGTAGCAGAACCGGTATTCTCGAAGTAAACGATAAAGTCATCGTTCCAGTCAATGTCAAAATTTTCATGGTTTTTACCAATACTCAAAAAATCATAGTCTCCATCATTGTCAAAATCCGCAAACATGGGTTTCATCGATAACCCTTCGGATAAAGGAGATCCATCTGATTTCAAAAGTCTTTGGGGACTTTCATATACTGGATCCTCATTGGTGCCAGAATTTTTCAAAAACAATACATGGCTTTTTCCATCGGTTACAAATTCAAGTTTTTTCGCCAGTTCCCCTATCCGGCCTCGGTAAGTTCTGGGTTTGTCCCGTGTGGCAACTGCCATCAAATCATGGACACCATCCCCATCAAAATCAATAATTTTCCACTCTGTTTTGCAGTTGTGCAAGTAATCGTATCCATCAACAGGTAAATGCACTTCATTTTCATCCCAAAAGACATTTTGAGGCACATTTTTATAAATCAAAAGCTTTTCTCTAACCCTATCAGGGGTAAGCACGTGCACTCCTTCCCCCACATAAGAGGCCTGAAACCTGGAACCATCATCGCCCAACCTCCTTCTTTCAAAAGACACCTTCATTCTCCTTCTAAATACAGGCATTTCCGTGTTCCCTGAAATATTCTCAAAGTAGAAAATTCCGGATTCCGTATAGCTTCCGGATTCTGAAATCAACAAATCCAGATCTCCATCCCCATCAAAGTCCATGGGCATGGGTACGGCTTTAAAACCAGCATCTAAGTCTACCAGCAAACCAGGATTATTATAGGCCAGTTTGTGAAGCATATTGTCACCATAAATGCTTGATTCTGCAGACGGCTGGTTCGTTCCACAGGAAAAGAGGAAAAGGCTACCTATTGCTAAAATAGGCAGCCAGGTTTTAATGGGTTTAATCATTATTGTAAAATGTTTATTGCTATATTTTAATATAAGTATTGTTTTTATGCATGTACCATAATATAAGGTAAAGCAAGCCAAAACCACCAAGGGTGGTCAATGCACCATAATAGGCACCTGTATATTGCTCCAAACCATACAATAGAAAATGGGCTATATCAGGGAAGCTAATGACATGGGAAAGCACATATGCAGTAATGGCATTCATCCCGATCACTTTAAACATAAAAGTCCATTTCACCTTACCTTTCACATCAATGATCCAGTAAAACAGGGCCATTAAAAGAAAACAAACGCCAGAGGAGGCGAGCACAAATGAACTGGTCCATATTTTTTTTACAATCGGATGCCAAATTCCCCAAATCATGCCCAATGCCAATCCTGCAACACCCACAATCAATAGGTAAAGGGCCACTTTATTTCTAGGAAGATTGGATTTAATCAACTCTCCAGCAAAGAGTCCGGACAAGGTAGTAGCTATAAATCCAAAACCAGTCAGTACCCAGGTGTATTGATAGCCATCGTCAAATCGACCCAATACCAAATGATCAAAATACAAAGCATAATTTTTATCAGGAAGAATCACACTTTGACCAACTCCCGGAACATTGGGAACTGTGAGTATCAAGGCATAAATGATCAAACAAGCAGCAAACATAATATAGCGCCCATTCCTGCTCAAATAAATAAAAGCCAGACAAGAAAAGAAATAGCCTACTGCAATCGCTTGAAGGGTATTGCTAAAGATTTTAAAGGTATTGACATCCAAGGCCAGTAAATTTCCCTGAACAATCCATCCCAAGAAAAACAGGATAAAGACCCGCTTAAAGAGTTTTTTATAAATCTGAGCCTTTCCTGTATTTTCCTGCATTCTTTTGGACAAGGAAAAAGGAATAACAGCCCCCACCATAAAAAGGAACAGCGGCATGATGATATCGTAAAAGGTGGATCCAAACCAATCGGGATGGTCAAATTGGTTGGCCAAAAAACCTGTAATCGTGGATTGGGAACCTTTGTGAAGCAGAGCGAAAAAACGATCCGCAAAAATAATAAACAACATATCAAATCCTCTCAGTGCATCTATGGAGAGGATTCTGTTGGGTTTGATGGTTTGCTCATTCATGAAAATAAACTTTAATGGGTGGTGGAAAGAAGGTAATATATCAATTTATTTAAACAAAAATCTAAATTGAATTGGTTAAACGCTTCTGGGTTTATGTTTGATCTTTTGAAAAACAAGGATTATAATAGCTCTAATAGGCGGTAAAACAGATCAGCACCAACTGTAAAGACATAGCATCAAGATTATTTGCCAAATAATTTATTGCGCTTTTTCCAATTTATCTTGGCAACATAAACACTGCCATCGCTTCCATACTTCTCTACTCCTTCTGGCTGCATCCATTCCGAAACAGTCACCCATGTTTCTTTTGGACTTATTTCTGTTACTCCAAAATTACCCAGTCTGGCACCTCTCTCTGGCACTAGGGCAATTTCTGTTTCTCTGATTACCGCTAACTTTTCGGTGTCAATCTTGGCCATAAACAATGGCGCACGGTGTCTGAAAACATGATCATTGTCTGCACCTCTACGTGTATATACCAAGTACAATCCATCGGAATGCCTTACCCAATGCTGCTGGGTATTGTAATTACCCAAGGGCGATCCATCGTCAAAAGTCCATGGTTTGATCTCATCGTAATGCAAACCGTCCTTACTGGAAGTAATATAACCCTGCAGGTCATTTCTGATGGTAAGAAAATATTTACCCCCAAATTCCATCAACGAGGGTTCGTGCAAACCTCTGGTCTCATTATCCACCCAAAGTGAATTCCCTTTCTTTAAATACCGCAATGTCTTCCCATCAAAACTACAATGACATACCGTTACTCTGGAATTTTTTCCCTGAGAAGTATAATATATGGGTAATAAAATTGAGCCATCAGCTAAATCCAGTCGCTGAACACATCCAGCCCCTGCACTTGCAAGTTCATCACCTTCCGGCATTTCCAATTTCATCCACGGCAGCCATTCAGCACTCTTGGGGTCGTAGACAGAATAGGAAGTATGTCTTGCCCCATGATGATCGACTTTCCAGTCAGGAGTGTAAACAATGGTATGGCCTGTTCCCAAAAGCACGCCTGACTTTTCGTGCCACTTGGGCCAAAAATCAGCAGCCGCTACTGGCCGTTCCAAACCAGCTATGGTTTCCATTTTAGGAGCTAAAGGCTCGGACTTTTCAGGCTTTGTCCATGTTTTCCCTTTATCCATACTCCGAATCTGATACATTCCTTTAAATACATCGCTTCCTTCCAAGTCCAGTGTACTCATGGTCATGACAATCTCTTTTGTTCCATTCACCTTTCCTGCTCTAGGATGCACCCAACATTGTTTGCCATCAAAAAGCTTGGCCACCACATCTAAGCTGACCGTAAAATCCGGTACCAAAGGTGCTCTAGGAAAGGAGAAACCCACTTGAGGAAGGCTCAGTACCAGGAAGGAAGCACTACTTTTAAGGAGAAATTTTCTACGGTTCAACATGCTAATATTCTTTTTCAGGAGTAGGATAAATAACCAATAATAAGGAAACATACATAAAACTGACCTTATAAACCACCGTTTTTTCACAAAATAACGGTACTTTTATCTGACTGGTTTTCACCTGCCAGCATTCCACTTATTTATTGTTGATTAGGTCTCCTTTTTCAAAGGAATACCCTTGTCAATACCATTCAAAAAACCATTCGGACGATAATGAACGACGTTACATTAAAGGACTTTTTAATTTCAAATCTAAAGGTTGACGAAAACGAAATTTTATCAATCGTTGAAACCTGCAAGAAAAAAAAGGTTAAAAAAGGGGACTTTTTATTACGAAAAAATGAATACTGCAAATACACCTTTTTTATAGAAAAGGGGCTGCTACGTCAATTTTC
Source organism: Cyclobacterium amurskyense (assembly GCF_001050135.1). GTDB lineage: Bacteria > Bacteroidota > Bacteroidia > Cytophagales > Cyclobacteriaceae > Cyclobacterium > Cyclobacterium amurskyense. The sequence continues at coordinate 90,095 of NZ_CP012040.1, forward strand.
TATTGACAAAAAAGGAAAGGAGCACATTTTAACTTTCGCTCCTGAAAATTGGTTTGTTACAGATAGAGACGGTGCCTATTTCAATAAGCCATCAACTTATTTTATTCAGGCATTGGAAGACAGTCAGGTTGTATTGATAGATGAAGAACAAGTCCATCTGCTTTCCAATAAAATCCCAAAGTTTACCTACTTCAACAATAGATTGCTTCACAACCATATTCGACACTTACAAAACAGAATTAACCTGTTATTAAGTACTGCCGCTGAAGACAGGTATTTACAGTTTGTAAAGATGTACCCTGACATACTTTTAAGAGTACCTCAAACAATGGTAGCATCCTATCTAGGCATCACTCCCGAAAGCCTGAGTCGTGTCCGTAAGGAATTGACTCTCAAAAACTTCAAAGTATAATTTCTTATCATACATCAATGCAAGGACCATGTTCTAAATGTAGGTTTGCTAAATAAAATTAAACAGCTATGAAAACAAGAACAGTAGAATTGGTAGCAAGTCCTGGAGAACCCCACTTTGTTGGTGATGGTTTTCGTGTGCATACCTTTATCCCCAGTGGTATTGTTCTAGATATGCAACGGATGAACCCCTTTATTTTGTTGGATTATAATTCACCCTACAAATTTCCACCATCAAGCAATCCAAAGGGAGTGGGGGTCCATCCGCACAGGGGTTTTGAAACGGTAACAATCTCCTACAAAGGAAAAGTAGCTCATCATGACAGTAGTGGTGGTGGCGGAGTGATCGGTGAAGGCGATGTTCAATGGATGACAGCTGCAAGTGGGGTTTTGCATAAGGAATACCATGAAGAAGAATGGAGCAAAACCGGAGGCATTTTTCAAATGGTCCAACTTTGGGTGAACCTACCCCAAAAAGACAAAATGAGTGAACCAAAATACCAAGCCATAAAAAAAGAAGATATCAACCAACATAAATTGAAAAACGATGCAGGACATATAGAGGTAATTGCTGGAGAATACAACGAAACCAAAGGTATTGCTTCCACCTTCACACCATTACATGTTTTGAATGTAAAGCTGAACGAAAGTGGCAAAGCAGTCTTTACATTTCCTTCCAATTACAATACAGCTCTCCTTGTATTGGAAGGGAGCATCGTTATCAATGGGAATGAAAAAATACAAACGGATCATTTGGCATTAATGGCGAATGATGGAGAAACTTTTGAGGTCGAAGCCGATAAGGAAGCCCTCCTATTGCTTTTAAGTGGACTACCAATTGATGAGCCCATAGTTTCACATGGACCATTTGTGATGAACACAAAAAAAGAGCTATTAGAAGCTTTCGATGATTTCAACAATGGCAAATTTGGCTATTTAAAAGATTAAAGAAATAGGAAATTACAACTCCTGAAGCGGCGGGTTAATGGAAATAAAACCACCCTCCAGGAGTTTAATTCTATGATCCTAATACCAATTTTAAAATTTTGCCTCAGTTCATCTTGTATTTTATTTCAACTGCTCCAGTAGAGTAAGCTTTGGTTTCGATAAGCGTCAATTTAGTCTCTCTAGGAAGGCTTTCAAACAAATCAATACCTTGAGTCAGTACAATAGGCATTACAAAAACCTGGATTTCATCAATAAGTTTTTCATTTAGCAACAGGGTGTTCAATTGCCCTCCCCCTATAAGCCAAATATCTCCCCCTTTTTGGTTTTTTAATTGTTTGACAAAATCCAGGTGATTGTCCGAAATGAATACCACGTCACTTGTATTTATCAAGGTTTTATCCCTTGTAAACACATAATTATTTTTGTCTGCATAAGGAAAATCGATTCCCCAACTTAAGATTTGCTTATAAGTAGTATTCCCTTGAATGGTCGTATCAATGGATTTATAAAAATCAGCATAACCGTGATCAATTTTCTCTGGATTAGGGATAGCTTCAAGCCAATCGACACTACCGTCAGACTTGGCAATCTTCCCATTTAAACTTATGGCAATATATAGTTTTAATTTTCTCATTATCAATAAATTAAATAAACATCTCAACTAAAAAACCTCTACTTCACTATTAACTATTGGCCAAAGTAAGGTTAATTTTTATTTGGAAGAAGAATCAGTAAATAGAAATATTAAAACGAATAGAAACAACCTAACACAGAAAGGAAAATGCGCTAAGTGTTAAAAATGTTCTCCAATAATTTGTTTTGCAGGTTTAAGTTTTCTAAAATTATTCTGAATTAGCAATAACGGCCTTTGCACCCATGAAGTAAAGGTCAAAACCCAATATATATAATGAAGCCTACCGATACGAGTAATCCGGAATATTACCACAAGGTAGTGGACTGTCAGTACGCCTGTCCAGCCCACACACCAGTCCCTGAGTACATCCGAAAAATTGCAGAGGAAAAATACACCGAAGCCTACATGATCAATTGGGAATCCAATGTATTCCCAGGGGTTTTAGGCCGGACATGTGACCGTCCCTGTGAACCGGCATGTAGAAGAGGGAGAGTAGAAGAAGAACCTGTAGCAATCTGTAGGTTAAAAAGAGTGGCCGCAGACAACAAAGGAGATGTCAAAGCCCTAATGCCTCATGCACCATTCCCTTCCAATGGTAAAAAAATCGCCCTTATAGGCGGAGGGCCTGCTTCCTTGACAGTAGCAAGAGACCTTGCTCCTTTGGGTTATGAAATCCATCTTTTTGATGAACAAATAGCCGGAGGAGGTATGATGCGAAGTCAGATACCTGCATTCCGCTTACCTGAAGAAGTCCTCAATGAGGAAGTCAATTACATCTTGGATTTGGGTATTCACACCCAATTCATGCATTATGTAGATAGCCTTAAAGGCATTCTAGAGCAAGACTATGATGCCGTATTTATAGGCACTGGAGCTCCAAGAGGTAGAGATCTTCCCAAACTTCCAGGAAGAAAAGAAGCTGATGCCAATATCCATATCGGAATCGAATGGCTGGCCAGTGTAGCATTTGAACACACCAAAAAGATTGGAAAAAAGGTAATTGTTTTGGGTGGTGGTAACACCGCCATGGACTGCTGCCGTACTTCTCGCCGAATGGGTGGAGAGAGTGTAAAAGTAGTCGTTAGAAGCCCATTCAAGGACATGAAAGCCTCTCCTTGGGAAAAAGAAGATGCTCAGCATGAAGACATTGATATATTTGACAACCATGTCCCCCTTAGTTTTGAAGTGGAAAATGGCAAACTTATAGGCATGAAATTCCAAAAGGTGGAAGCTGTCTATGATGACAATGGCAAAAGAAAGCTAATTCCAACCGGCGAACCGGATGTTTTTATAGAAGCAGACGAAGTACTTATCGCTATAGGTCAGGAAAACAGCTTTCCATGGATAGAAAGGGACATAGGGCTTGAGTTTAACGAATGGGAAATGCCTACAGTAGATAAGGTAACCTTTCAGTCTACAAACCCTAAAGTGTTTTTTGGTGGAGATGCTGCATTTGGACCAGAAAACGTTATCACGGCAGTGGCTCATGGACACCAGGCTGCAGTATCCATGAACCTCTTTTGCGAAGAAAAAGACCTAAAGCAAAGGCCTGCTCCGTTTACCAAGCTGTTCAGCACCAAAATGGGTATCCACGAATGGAGCTACGACAGCCCAGTAACCATCGATCAAAGATTCTTGGTTCCACAGGCAGAAAAAGCCCTGACATTGGTAGATCGAAAGAAAGAAGTGGAGCTAGGATTTAACTTGCCCACAGGATTTAAAGAAGCTCAACGTTGCCTAAACTGCGATGTACAAACAGATTTCTCTGCTGATCTCTGCATAGAGTGCGATGCCTGTATGGACGTCTGTCCTACAACCTGTATCACATTTACAGGAAACGAGCCGGAGGAGGATAAATTAAGACAGAAACTACTGGTACCAGCAACCAATAAATCACAGGATATCTTGGTATCAGAAACACTCAAAACCGGACGTGTCATGGTAAAAGATGAAGATGTATGTCTTCACTGCGGACTATGTGCAGAAAGGTGCCCCACCTCCGCATGGGACATGAAACAATATTTTTACAGTGTAACAAAAGCAGGAAACATATGAATGAGGAACAAACCATTGCTCACCCTAAAGCAAGGGTAAATGATTTTGTAGCCCGGTTTGCCAACGTCAATGGAACCGGCTCAGCCAGTGCCAATTTTCTATTTGCAAAAGCTATTTTCAGGATGGGTATTCCCGTCACTCCTAAAAATATTTTCCCCTCCAACATTCAGGGGCTACCTACATGGTACGAAGTAAGGGTTAGCGAAAAAGGCTACCTAGGCCGTAGAGAAGGCGTTGACCTACTCGTGGCAGTCAATGCCCAAAGCATGAGACAAGACATCGAAAGCGTCCAGTCCAGCGGCTACTTGATGTATGATAGCACCAAAAAACTACATTCTGATCTGATTAGAGAAGATATCCATTATCTGGGAGTTCCCATGATGGAATTGGCCAATGCAAACTACAGCAACCCAAGACAGCGACAACTATTTAAAAACATTATCTATGTAGGCGCCCTTTCTGTTTTGCTAAACATAGAGTTTGAAGTATTAGAGACCTTGCTCAAAGAACAATTTGCAGGCAAGGAGAAACTGATCGCTCCAAATGTAAAGGCACTACAACTGGGCATGGATTATGCCAAAAAGCATTTTGACTACCCCCTACCCATTAGACTGGAAAGAAGAGACCTTGTCAAGGATAAAATATTGGTGGATGGCAATACAGCCTGTGGACTGGGTGCCGTATATGGTGGGGCTACGGTAATGGCCTGGTACCCTATCACCCCTTCAACTTCTGTTGCAGAGGCATTTGAAAAATTCGCAAGCAAATACCGCATAGATCCCGAAACAGGAAAGAAAAACTATGCCATCGTTCAGGCAGAAGATGAGCTGGCAGCCATGGGAATGGTCATCGGTGCCAACTGGAATGGGGCAAGATCCCTAACAGCCACGAGTGGCCCAGGGGTCTCCTTAATGAGTGAATTTATAGGCTTGGCCTATTTTGCAGAAGTACCTGCTGTACTGATAGACGTGGAAAGAGCCGGCCCCAGTACCGGCATGCCTACAAGAACGCAACAATCGGACATCACCATCGCTGCATACGCCTCCCATGGAGACAGCAAGCATCCATTGTTATTCCCCTCTACTCCCAAGGAGTGTTTTGACATGACAGCCATCTCATTTGACTTGGCAGATCGCCTTCAAACGCCAATCATTTTGATGACTGATCTGGACTTGGGCATGAACGATCATATGAGCGAGCCATTTACATGGGATGCTGAAAAGAAATATGACAGAGGAAAAGTATTGAACAGGGAAGAGTTGGAAGCCATGGGCAGGTACGGCAGATACCTGGACAATGAAGGAGATGGTATTCCTTACAGAACCTATCCCGGCACCCATCCATCCAAAGGCGCCTTCACCACCAGAGGAACCTCCCGAGATGAGTATGCCGTGTACACTGAAAACAGCGAAGCCTATGTGCGCAATATGAAACGCCTGCAAACCAAGTGGGAAACGGCAAAAAAAATAATGCCCGAACCCCACTTGTATCAAGAAGAAAATCGGCAGGAAATCGGCATGTTGTTCTTCGGAACCTCCACCTATTCTTCAGAAGAAGCCAAAGATTTGCTGGAAGAAAAAGGCATTCACCTAGATGCCATTCGCATCAAAGCCTTCCCTTTTGGAGAAGCTACTGAGGCCTTTATTCAATCTCACAAGCTTGTGTTTGTCATCGAGCAAAACAGGGATGGGCAGCTTCGCAGCCTGATCATTAATGAAATGCAAACCAATCCTGCGAAACTAGCCCCTGTACTGAATTATGATGGCATGCCCATCACTGCAGATGAAATCGCTTCACAAATCACCAATTATTTAAAGCAAAAAACCGCCGTAGCTCATGACTTATCTGAAACCTTTATTTAGACATCCCAAGCTTCCCAAAAATAAACTTGGATACACCCTTAAAGAATACGAAGGCAGTATTTCTACGCTCTGTGCAGGTTGTGGACATGACAGTATCAGCGCCACCATCGTACAGGCTTGTTACGAACTAGACATTGAGCCCCATCTGGTAGCTAAAATCTCCGGCATTGGTTGCTCTTCCAAAACCCCTGCCTACTTTCTAGGCAATTCCCATGGTTTTAACTCTGTGCATGGCAGAATGCCTTCTGTGGCTACAGGTGCCAATATGGCCAATAAAAATCTGGTGTACTTTGGCGTTTCAGGAGATGGAGACACAGCTTCCATCGGTATGGGGCAGTTTGTGCATGCCATCCGAAGAAACCTCAACATGGTCTATATCGTGATGAACAATGGCTGCTATGGACTTACCAAAGGACAAGATTCAGCTACTGCCGATTTAGGGTCTAAGAGCAAAGCCGGATCTATCAACCCGTTTCAGCCTGTGGATCTTGCCAGCTTGGCAGTAGAATTAGGCGCTACCTTTGTGGCCCAAAGTTTCAGTGGTGACAAACAACAACTGGTGCCTTTAATCAAAGCAGGCATACAACACAAAGGCCTGGCCTTTATCAATGTAATGTCCCCTTGTGTCACTTTCAATAACAATCCCGGATCAACCAAATCCTATGATTATGTACGTGAACACATGCAAGCCACGGGTACCTTGGATTTTGTCCCCGAAGAAAAACCCATTCATGCCGAGTATGAGGAAGGCACGGGCACGGCTGTATCGCTACATGATGGCTCTGAGATGAAGTTACACAAATTGGCCCCGGACTGGGATCCCGAAGACCGGGTATCCGCAGCCAATGCCATTCAGCAAGCAAGATTAAAGGATGAAATACTCACCGGCTTGCTCTATATCAACACCCAATATGGCGACCTGCATGATATCATTAACACTTCAGACACACCTTTAAATACCATGAAGGAAAACACCCTGTGTCCGGGCACTGAAAAACTGGACACCATCAATGCGGGATTCAGGTAAAAAAATCCTGACACCATCACATTCGAAACAAACACCATTACAAAACCCCATCGCTTTTACTAGAGATGGGGTTTCTTTTAAGGATGAGGAAGATTGCAGGATCCACAAGTGCCATGACAGGATAAAAACCAGTAGACTAATACTTTGGGAACACAAACTCCATGACATTGGCTCAGGAGACAGACAAGTACTACTACGTTCAAAAATTCATCTACACCTTAACACCAGAGTCGATCTGGAAGTTGGCAGACAAGTTCCTTGCATATTACAAGCTTCACGGTCAGAAGACTTTTACCTGTACTCGATAGGGTAGCGAAAAACTACCCATACATCGGCTAGCTATTGAGAGCACCAATGCCTCTGATTGCTTTAAATACCTAATGATGCACAAGTCCTGAAGAAGTCACGTAAGGTGACCCAGAAAGCCAGAAGTGGTGGCTAGGGTGAAGATGTGATTTTGGAGATATTCAGATAATTTTATAATAAAAATTGAAAAAAAAATCAATCATTTATGGGTATAAAGCCTGAGAAATAAACGTTAAATATTAACAATTTGTCGTATAAAAAGTATTGTATTGTAACAATAAGATTACCATATTTGTGAAGTTACGTTGCGAAAATAACTACGCAATGGATTGAAAATTAAGGCTTTTATTGACTTTAATCTTTTTATACTAACTTATAAATCCATGAGCAAAACATTAAACCCAACAATTGGAGGTGCTTTTGATGAAATTGGAGAAAGCTCATTGAAAGCGCGAGGCTTGGATATTCGCTATCAGCAGGTCTTAAACCATTATTTGGACACAATTACCGATTTCATTAATATAATCGATCAAAAGGTTCAGTTAATGGAAGTGGTTTCTTCTCAACTTGAAAAATTAACGTGGATAGAAACCACTTCGAACGATGATACACTACAAAAAGTGAGTTCGATCCTACACATTAGTAGGGGAATGCTTTCTGGTTTTAAAAATGATTTGAAAGCCATGGAGGAAGGTAAGATTGACCAAGATTGTCCTTCTACAGTGTCAAAGTTTAGGGACGAGATAGAATTGTTAGAAGAGAATATTGTGGATACAGAAATGATCTTTTTTGAGTTGAGAACTGACTCTGATTTTAACGATCTGGATAAACAAATATCAAATTTCTAAATGATTTTTTTTTGTATCCCACAAGTAAAAGATCAAATCTATAAACTATCTAAAAAAAGTAGTTACAAAAATCTCAACACTGAGTTATTCGATTTTTTTGATGGTATAAACAATGGCAATAATAGTTACCATGGAAAAAGATTAAATTGCTCTTCTCCTAATCCATTTATCAAAAAGAGAATTACGAGAATCGAAACTACTTTAAAATCACTTTAGACCGTAAGAAAAAAGAGCTAAATTTTAAGATGGTAACTACTCAATCCTAGTTCCAAATAATATTTTTTTTTAGTTTATCAATAAACAATATTCAATAGTACAGTTTGGGTTTGATAGTTTTTTCGATTTTTCGAAGTAATCACCCCAAAGTTCAGGGTCTTCTTTGAATTGGTTGGCAGGGTTCGAACTATCATTGTAAAAGAATATTCTCGTAATTCCGTTCTTTTCATTGCTTTGAATGGCATCCTTGGATGACCAAGTTCAATTAGAAATTCACCCGCTGATTATTTTACTTGGTATAAATTGGCAAAAAATAAGTAACGTTAAATTTCTCTATGCCTTAGAATTTCTAGATAGCCCTGACTCAGTTTTCCTTCCCATTAAATGGATTAAATTTCCGACTCCCCACATGCATGCCCACAGCCCTGCAAACGGTCTTGTCTCCATACTTGCCATTGAGTCGATCCAAGGCCTGGTACAAAGAGATTTGTTCTTCGGTATCTTCAAACAGGTTGATCTGATAATGCCCATGCACCAGCCCGCTAAAGCGAACACCGATCAAACGAATCAGTAAACGCCGTTGGTACAGTTGCTGAAAAAGCGCCTTTACCAGGGGAAGGAGGACATGGTCTGCGGAAGTATAAGACACCCGACGTTGTACGGTATGGGTGTCAAAATCAGAATACCGGATCTTTACCGATACGGTAGATGTCAACTTCTGCTGTTGCCTCAGTTTACCCGCCAACTGCTCAGTCATGGCCGTAAGTGTCGCTTCCAGCAGTCCAACATCAATGGTATCTTGTTCGAAGGTGTTTTCTGTAGAAATAGACTTGGCTTCCGAATAAGGCGTAATGGGTGAACGATCAATCCCATTCGCCTTTTCCCAAATCATCAACCCATTTTTACCAAAAGCAGCTTCCAGTAATTCCGCAGGCATAGTCTGCAGGGTGTGGATTTTCTTTACCCCCATATTGTACAGCGTATGGGAAGTTTTCTTCCCTATCATGGGGATTTTCCTCACTGACAAAGGCGCCAAAAAATGTTTCTCCTCTCCATAAGGCACCTGTTTCTCATTATTGGGCTTGGCTTCTCCCGTGGCCACTTTGGATACGGTTTTATTTTGTGAGAGCCCTAAAGAAATGGGCAAACCACTTTCTTTAATGATTTTTTGTCGCAGTTCCTGCGCCATCTTATAACAGCCAAAAAACCGGTCCATACCCGTATAATCCACATAAAATTCATCTATAGAAGATTTTTCAAAAAGTGGTACACTCTCCCTGACTATCTCTGTGATTTCACTGGATTTCTGGCTGTACTTCGAAAAATCACCTCTAATCTGTAAAGCCTCCGGGCAAAGCTGTCTGGCGGTACGCATGGGCATGGCGGAGTGAATTCCGAATTTTCTGGCCTCATAGCTGCAAGAAGCCACCACTCCCCTATCTCCCGATCCCCCTATCAGAATAGGCTTACCCATAAGCCGACTGTCGTACAAACGCTCTACCGACACAAAAAAACTGTCTAAATCCATGTGTACAATATTCCGTCTTTCTGCCATTACCTTCCTCTCCTACTATTATTTACAATCTATTTTGTTAATTTTATTGACATTTTATTGTTTATAATTTAAACAATTGTTTTATATTTAAACCATTGATTTCATTAAAAATTTTGACCATGTACCTTCACAGCAATATCAAATTACTGCGCAAAAGAAAAGGGATTACACAGTCCATAATGTCTGAGTCACTGAACATCAGCAGGTCCAAGCTTGCCGGCTATGAACTAAGTATCAGCCCTCCGCTGGATACATTGGTGAAGATTTGTGAATACCTGGAGGTATCGGTAGATCTGATCTTGAAGGAGAACCTGGAAAAATACCCTGCTCACAAGCTCAGGGAGGTATTGGAAACCAGTCGCTACCTCAAAGGCCGAGATTTACGCATCCTCACTACCACGGTGGATGCCCAAGGTCGTGAATTAATAGAAGTGGTTTCTCAGAAAGCAAAAGCCAGTTACCTGGCAGGATTTTCAGATCCCGACTTTATTGGGGATTTGCCTCGGTTTCACCTCCCCTTTCTCCCACAGGACAAAAAATACAGGGTTTTTCAGGTAGATGGAGACTCTATGGAACCGATCCCTGACGGGGCATGGATCATTTGTGAATACATAGACGATTGGACAGCCATACGTGACGGTGAGAAATACGTTATTGTCACCGAGCAGGATGGGGTTACGTTCAAGCTGACTTACAACCAATTAAGCAATAAAAAGCAGCTTTTACTCTGTTCAAGCAACCCCTTATATCCCCCTTTTGAAGTAAAAGCAGAGGCAGTAAGGGAAGTATGGAAATACCGTATGATGATGGTATAAGTGCCGCAATAAATTGGTATAAAGTGAAATAAAAGCTATCTTTAGTAAGTAGGTAACCCACCGACAGTATAATTAAAGGCAACATTTTCTGCCATAATCTGTTAATAATAAGTACACTTATTCGGCCCCTTAATAGAATGTGCCGAAAACCGCATGTATTGATTTTTATTTTGACACGCATGGTGCAATAGGGTTTCCTGACATTTCTCAGCTTGTCCTGGTTTTTCTTCAGGGGATGTGATAATATTCAGGAAATTAGGAATGTTAGATACTGAGCAACACAGTCGCAAGCCAGCAATTGCATCTCCGAGGTCAAAAGGGCTAAACATTATCGTATTTCATGAAGCGTCGGCAGTAACACTGCATTAGTAGAGATTAAAGCTTGTCTTGGTTTTAAAATTGTAGAGGATATGAAAGAAACAGTAGTAATTACATCGCCCTTAGGTAATATCAGACTTGTAGCTGAAGATGGTTTTTTGCTGTCCTGTAGCTTTACGGAAGAGCCTGTAACAGAAAAGATAAATAACCTGTTTTTTCTAGACATCATCAGTCAATTGAATCGTTATTTCGATGGAGACCTCAAGGTTTTCGATATTCCGGTAGCCATTGGTGGTAGCACATTCCAGAAAAAAGTATGGATGGAAGTAAATAAGATCCCTTTTGGACAGACGGCTTCTTATCAGGAGATAGCCAATGCCCTTTCTAAACCTACTGCTTCCCGTGCTGTAGGTGCCGCCAATGGTGCCAATCCACTATTGATTGTTATCCCTTGTCACAGGATTATCGCCAGTACGGGAGAGTTGACCGGCTATGCAGGAGGTCTGTGGAGAAAGCTCAAGCTACTACAAATGGAAGCCATGGACCAGCCAGGTCAGCAGTATAATTTGGGATTTTAATTTTCCGGTCAAACGCTTTCTTCTTTTTATCAACATCCGTATTTTTAAAGATGGAAAAAATAAATATCCATCTCTATACAGCAGCACTGGCCCCTTACTTTCTCTCTATCAATCAGGAGTGGATAGAAAAGTATTTTGTTATGGAAGCTTTTGACATTGCCCAACTGCAAAAACCTCAGGAAACCATCCGGGATCATGGTGGGGAAGTTTTATTTGCTGAATGGGAAAAGGAAATTGTAGGTACGGTGGCTTTGAAAAAAATAAATGAGAGCCAATACGAATTGATTAAAATGGGTGTATCACCCAAAGCGCAAGGCAAAAACATCGGCCATATACTCGGTAATGCTGCACTGGATTGGGCCAAAGCTCAAGGCGCTACTAAAGTGATCCTGTACAGCAACAGTCTATTGGCTCCCGCGATAGCCCTGTACCGAAAAATGGGCTTTAAAGAAATCCCCATGGAATGTGGGACCTATGAGCGCTGTGACATTAAAATGGAATATATTTTTTAGTTATTTTCTCTGACTTGGTGCAAAAAAAACCATAAAATTATGGCTATTGAAAAAACTGTTTTTTAGTCGAAATATTTCACTAAACACGCTCCTCTTACAAATACATTCTATAAAACCTTACAATAAATTTATACATTAGAAGTAGAATAAATCGAATCAATTCAATTGAGCTGTAGCTATGTATAATATTTTTTTTTTATAGTATCAATGAAGAGATAAAAAAATCACAATATGGCATTTGAATTTTCCTCGAAACATATTCAAGAAATACCATTGGACAATCTAACCTCCGAAAATTTTCTTATTATTGCCATTGAGGTTGCCCGAAAGCTCAAATGGAAAATTTTCTCCATCCGTGAAGATGGATTTATTGCCTATACAAAAATGTCAATGCGCTCCTTCAGTGAGGAAGTAAACATCAAAATCCTATACAAAACGGTTGAACTTAAAAGTGAATGTACAGGCATTCAAATAATTGACTGGGGGAAGAATAAAGAAAACATTTCAAACTTCATTTACTCCTTTAATGAAATTAAAGACAGTTTTACCATAGAGGAATTGGATCAAGAGTTTGAAGAAATAAAACCTATATTTATTTCAAAAGAAGAAGTTATATTAACCCACTCCTCATCTTCCATTAAGGAAAAAATTACGGGAATTCTATCTATATTTAAACCAACCCATGGCTATTTCATCACCCCCATAATCATTGATTTAAACATTGTCGTATTTCTTATCATGGCAATAAAAGGTGTGGATATTTTTGCGTCTGATAGCGATAGTTTAATTCTATGGGGAGCCAATTTCCGACCCCTAACCCTTGATGGTCAATGGTGGCGTTTATTTACCAGCATTTTCTTACACATAGGCATTTTTCATTTGCTAATGAATACAATTGCTCTACTCTACATAGGCCTTCTTTTAGAACCACGTTTGGGGAAAACAAGGTTGATTTCATCCTATATACTTACGGGTATTGTAGCAAGCGCAACAAGTCTTTGGTGGCATGATCTAACGATAAGTGCAGGGGCTTCTGGAGCCATATTTGGTTTATATGGTGTTTTTCTGGCTTTGCTTACAACAAACTTAATTGAGAAACATTTACGGAGTGCCTTATTGATAAGTATAGCGTCTTTTGTTGGTTATAATTTAATTTTAGGGCTTCAAGGAAATATAGACAATGCTGCTCATATTGGAGGTCTTCTTTCAGGTATTGTGATTGGTTATTCAATGGTGCCAAGTTTAAAGAGAAATGATGACCTACGATCAAAACTAAACCATATTGCGTTTGCTACTGTCATTACCATAGCGTTATGTACATTGATTTTTAAGAGCATTATTCCTTACCAATTTGAAAAATACGGTTCCTTGGTGGAAAGATTTGTTGAACTTGAATCAATGGCTTTAGAAATGTTTGAAATGCCTGAAAGTACTCCTGCAGAGGATTTGCTCTTTGAAATTAAAACGAGAAGTCTTTATTATTGGAATGAAAATAAAAAAATTATTAATGAAGCTAACCTGTTGTACTTGCCAGATCCAATCCTGGACAGAAATAAAAAATTGTTACAATACTGTGAATTAAGAATCCAAAGTTGCCAATTGATTTATAAATCAATTGAAGAAAGCACTGACGACTATAGCTCACAAATCACAGAAACGAACAATCAGATTGAGGCCATTCTTAATGAGCTTAACATTAAATAACTCCCTCACCAAAAGAAGCTATTAGGTAAAATTTATTAGCCTATCGTACCAAATATTTAAAAAATAAAATTGGCATTTGTAAGATTTGCTACTTTTTGGACAACTTATAGGGAAATGAACATTTCAATCTTCTCCCTATGTCTTTAGCAATATCTCCATCCCTACGCACATCCATATTTGACCTGTCGTTAATCAAGCAGGTCAAGTTAAAAAATGAAATACATAAAAAGACGTCAATAGCTTGCGATAAAAAAAATGCTACTGAAATCATTTTAGGATTCACAAATAATGTTATAACTGATATAAAGACTGTAATTATCAAATTTGGCTTTCAATTCATTCTAGACATTAGGCTATGGAAAGGGAATTTCTAAATATAGTAGAAGCGCATCAGGGGATAATCTTTAAAGTCTGTAAACTATACCGGAACAGTAAAGAGGACCAGGAGGACTTGTTCCAGGAAATTGTGCTTCAACTGTGGAGGGCATTCCCAAAGTTTCGAAAGGAATCAAAAGTAAGCACATGGATGTACCGTATTGCATTAAATACGGCTATAGCAATGTTCCGGAAGCACAAAATAGAAATCGAATTCAACGAATATACGCCAAAAGAGATTTACTCAAAACAGGCAAGTGAACAATCAGAAAATGAGGAAAGGCTGTTTGATGCCATTAGAACATTGAACCAGGCTGAAAGGGCCATCATTGCCTTATTTCTGGAAGACTTCAATTACAAGGAAATTGGCGAAATCACTGGAATAACTGAAAATTACGTCGGTGTGAAGATCAATAGAATAAAAGAAAAACTCAAAAACATCTTAAAATAAAAAGCTATGGAACTCGATAAATTAAAATCAACCTGGGATCAATCAAGTACTGGAAAAAAAAGCCAAAATGAATTATTGATAATGACAAAAGTGAAAAACCACCCAACGATTAAAAAAATGAAACTAAAATTTTTAATTGAGGCCATTCTTTTAGTTGTTTTTATAGCCCTTTACTACGATGGTTTTGATGGAGAAACTAAACCCTTGTGGGCAAATGTACTTTTGATAGGCGCTACCAGTTTATACATCTTTGTCCGTTTTGTGGGCTGGCTCGTTTTGAGAAACCCTATCAATGGCGACAATTTAAAACAATCACTTCTTAATTTTCAATCGAAATTAAAGCAAATAACTATTGGTATTGTTTTGACTTCCTTTCTTTTTGGCTGTGCGGTGATTTCCTTTTTTTCCTCATCTATTGACTTCACAAAAGAGAAATACACTGCATTTGCTTTTATGTTGTTTTCTTTAATACTACTGGTTTATTTATCTAGTAGAAATTGGAATAAACGAATTAGCAAGATTAAAACCAACCTTAAGGAATTTGAGTCTCCAGTTGGTCAATAGCTATGAGAGAAAGTTTTAGTGGAGAATGCTATATTAGGGGTACAAATAAACAGAAAAGTAGAACTATTGCCTTTAATAACAATGATTGAGACCTTTGGATTACCACAACCCTTTCCTTCAATGCCAAAAATTGACACTTGTATACCAGTCTGGAATTTTGATTTGACAATACGCTCAATTCTTTACCTTCTCTGACAATTTGTATTCATTTTTATTTGCACTGCTGGAATTATCTCCTACTTTTGCACTTCCTATCTGCGCACGTGGTGAAATTGGTAGACACGCCACCTTGAGGGGGTGGTGCCTTCGGGTGTGGAAGTTCGAATCTTCTCGTGCGTACAAAACCTTTCCTAAATTCAGGAAAGGTTTTTTTTTGATGGTCAATTTATTTTATATTCCTTTTTTATTCATCTTTTACTCATTAAAGCCATGACTGCTGCTACCATCCATCATTTGACATTTGGTAAAATGGAAGCCCAAATCTCCACCCTGGGTGCTGAATGTATTTCCCTTAAGAAAAACGGACAGGAATACCTCTGGCAAGCAAATCCTGACGTCTGGGGCAGACATGCACCCGTACTGTTCCCTATCGTGGGCAGGTTGAAAGACAATCAGTACACCTATCAAGGCAAGTCTTACGCTATGGGACAGCATGGTTTTGCCAGAGACCGCAATTTTGAGTTAACTGAAAAAACGGATAGGAAACTCACAATGATTCTCAAGGCTGACGAAACCAGCAAAAAAGTATATCCTTTTGACTTTGAGCTCTCTATTGGATACAGCCTTAGCGAAAACGGCCTGAATGTGGACTATCATGTACACAATCCCTCAGGAGAACAAACCTTGTTCTTTAGTATAGGAGCCCACCCAGGTTTTGGCTGTCCACTTGAACCTGAAAAAGAATCATTTTCAGATTACCAATTGGATTTTGGTCACAAGAGCATTACTAACCTCCCATTGTACACCTTGGAAGGAGGCCTGATCTCTACCAAGAAAAGTTCTTTAGCCCTTCAAGAGGGGAAATTGAATCTTGATTACAAGCTTTTTGAAAATGATGCACTGATAATAGATGTTGACCCAGTTACGACCGTAAGTGTTTGCAGTCTCAAAACAGGTAAGGGTTTCGCTATGCAGTTTTCAGACTTTAAATGGCTAGGCTTATGGACCAAAGAAAAAGGCGCAAAGTTCCTATGTTTAGAGCCTTGGAATGGAATTGCAGCGACCACGGATCATGATGGCACCCTTGAAAATAAATTAGGGATTGTACAATTGGCTCTCCAAGCTAGTCATAAAGCCAGCTTTCAAGTGGATCTTTTGGGGTAAAAACAGGAAAAAAGACAAGTTTATTGAATTCCTTTTTCTAATCCTGCCATATACCATATAGTTTTCTTAATTTTGCGGAATGTTATCCATCAACAATCTCTCTTATTATATTGGGGGTCGACCTCTTTATGAAAATGCTTCCCTTCACGTCAAGCCAAAAGACAAAATTGGTTTGGTAGGGCTCAATGGTACAGGCAAGTCTACCCTATTAAAAATCATCTATGGAGACCTTCAACCTAGCTCAGGTGAAATCCAAAAAGCAAAGGACTGTAGCGTAGGTTTTCTTAATCAGGACTTGCTGTCTTACCAATCAGAAGACAGTATACTCGATGTTGCACTTGAGGCTTTCAAAGAAACCTTGACCTTACAGGAAGAAATAGACAAAGTACTTAGGGCGATGGAAACAGATTATTCTGATGAAATCATCCAAAAATTGGCTAACCTTCAAGAAAGGTTTGAAGCACTGGAAGGGTACACTATAAAAGCCAAGGCTGAGGAAGTATTAGAAGGTATAGGATTTCAAACGGCTGACTTGAGTCGTCCGTTAAAAACATTTTCCGGAGGATGGAGGATGCGAGTGATGTTGGCAAAGTTACTTTTGGAAAAACCATCTTTGCTCATGCTGGATGAACCTACCAACCACCTTGACTTACCTTCCATACAATGGGTGGAAAATTACCTTAAGTCCTATGAGGGTGCTGTGATTGTGGTTTCTCACGATCAAACTTTTTTGAACAATAGTACAGAAACTACTGTAGAGGTTTCCCGAGGCAACCTCACAAGTTATGCCGGTAACTATGCTTTCTATAAAAAGGAGAAAGTAGAGAGAGAAGAAATCCAGCAAAATGCTTACGAAAATCAACAGCAGATGATCAAGCAAACGGAGCGTTTTATCGAACGTTTCCGTGCCAAAGCTACCAAATCCAATCAGGTACAATCCAGGGTAAAGGCTTTGGATAGGTTGGATAAAATCTCTGAAGTAGAAAAAGATGAGGTATCTGTTAATTTTAAATTTACTTTCTCTCAGAAATCAGGTCGGGATGTTATTGTATTGGAGGATGTTTCCAAAGCCTTTGGTGACCTTCAGATTCTAAAAAACACCACC
Organism: Cyclobacterium amurskyense; assembly: GCF_001050135.1. GTDB lineage: Bacteria > Bacteroidota > Bacteroidia > Cytophagales > Cyclobacteriaceae > Cyclobacterium > Cyclobacterium amurskyense. Next base: position 107,702 of record NZ_CP012040.1, read on the forward strand.
GCCCGAATTGAGAGAGGAGATAAAATAGCCCTTATTGGAGCCAATGGAAAAGGTAAATCTACCGTTCTGAGGATTATCAATGGTTCTGAACCTATAGAAGGAAAAAGAGAAGAAGGATACAACTTGATAAAAGCCTTCTTTGCACAGCACCAATTGGAAGCGCTAGGGATTAACAACGAAATCCTTCAAGAAATGTCTCAGGCAGGCAGTAGAAAATCAGAAACCGAACTGAGAAATGTTCTGGGCTGTTTTCTCTTTACCAATGAAGATGTTTTTAAGAAGATAAAGGTGCTTTCTGGAGGGGAAAAATCAAGAGTTGCTCTCGCCAAAACCTTGATTTCTGAAGCTAACTTCCTATTACTGGATGAACCTACCAATCACCTTGATATACAGTCTGTCAATATATTGATTCAAGCTTTACAGCAATACGAAGGTACTTTTGTTACTGTTTCTCACGACAGGTTATTTATCAAAGGAGTCGCCAATAAAATTTGGTATATTGAAGACGAACAAATCAAGGTGTATCCAGGTACTTATGATGAATACGTTTACTGGCGTGCTAATCAAGCAGAGAAAGAAGTCAAGCCTCAAACCATTGTAAAAAAAGCACCAAAACCTTTGCCAAAAAGTTCGGCTGCAAAGCAAGATGACCATGCTCAGAAGAAAGCGCTAAAGGAAAAAGAGAAATCACTGGAAAGCCTGGAGCAGCAAATTACTGCTTTGGAAAAGAAAAAAACAGATATAGAGCATGAATTGGCCCAACCTTCCGTTTATGAAGATGAGGTGAAATTGCAACAGCTCAATGAAAAGTACAGCAAAATACAAAAAGAGGAAATTGTACTCAACCAGAAATGGGAAGCACTTGCTGAACAAATAGAGACCATGCAAAGTTAAAATTAAGTGCTTTCACTGGCACAAAACCTATACCTAACCGATGAGAAGCCCATTGACTAAGCTTGTTTTTTTTCTAATACTTTTTACAACAAAACTTTTGTCTGCACAGGAAGTATTGGAAGATCAGGTCTATGATGAAAACATAAGAACTGTACAGCTTTATCCAGCAAGCAGTGAGTTTTCAGCACAAATGACAACTCCGGTTATTTCTCTCAATAGCCCTGTTCCATTGGAATTGCATTTCGATGACATTGCTTTTGAGACGGACAGGTTCTTGGCTAAATTGATACATTGTGATGCTGACTGGACCCAATCTGGGCTTAAAGATCCGGATTTCCTAACCCAATACAATGAATACAACATCAACTCCTATGAATATGGTATCAATACCAGAATACCTTATATTCATTATACTTTTCAGATACCTACCGTCACAAGATCTGGGAATTATATTCTAAAAGTATACCGAGGAAGGAAAGAATCAGATGTGATTTTCACAAAAAGATTCATGGTTTACCAAAATCAGGTTGGAATAGGCGCAGAAATTGTTCCTCCTAGCATAAATGAAAACCGTAGAATTGCCCAACAAATCAACCTCAATATCGGCTATGGTAATCGTGAGTTGATTGATCCACTAAATAATACCAAGGTAGTCATTCGTCAAAATCAAAGATGGGACAATGCCATTTACGGTTTGAAATTCACTCACATCCGAGAGGATATCAAACAGTTACAATACCAATTATTTGACGGCTCTAATACCTTTATGGCGGGCAATGAATTTCGCTTTGTTGACTTGCGCTTCGTACGTACTCGTGGACGGAATATTGCCAAGGTTAGCATGGAAGAAGATGTTGTCTTTGCTGAAGCTGCAGTGGACAAAGACAGAAAAGGATTGCCCTATTTAGAATACTTAGACCTCAATGGACAATTTGGTGTTTTCAATATGGAAAGGCAGAATCATCTTTTGGAAAGTGAGTATGTATTACTGAACTTTAATCTAGAATCTCCTGAGCTACCTAAGCCTCCATATATCTTAGGCGCCCTGACCAATTGGGGTAAAATCCCTGAGGCTAAGATGGTATACAACAAAAAAAAGGGACTTTACCAGACAAGTTTATTTTTAAAGCAGGGCTGGTATGATTATCAATATGGCTTTCAGACAGCGGATGGATGGGACATAGAAGCCTTTGAAGACAATCATTTTCAGACTGAAAACGAATACGAAATCTTTTTTTATTACCGGGATATGGGTTCGAGGTATGATGAACTGATAGGTTATACCGTCATCAACCCTAACAAAAGGAGGTTTTAAGTAAATTTCACCTTCAAAGAAGGGGATGATTGTTTACCTTTCGGCTATCCAATTGAAATTACACCTATACCCCAGAAAGGCGATTCAGCCTCACAAACACGGAATACAAGCTTGCTTTTAACGCTATGAGTTAAACCACTCTAATCACAGCAGGGCAGCAACCCGCTAGTGAATCACTGGTTTTACGCGAAAAAATGAACCAAACTTAATGAGAAAAACCGTATATTTTTTCATCTGTTCAAATCAATCTAAACAAAAAAAATACCCGGCTTAATTACCGGGTATTCAGTTTTAATCATTTCCTTCTTCAGGCTTTTCATCCTCGTTTTCCGCTCTTTCGTCGTTTTTACGAGGCTCATGAGTTTGTGCTCTGTAAGGCACAAACCCTTCTCTTTTAAACTTATAGGGTTCTGTACGCTGACTTGGCATATTATTAGCCAAATCCAACATCCCGAAACCTTTATGGGTAAATGCCCCTAATCCACATTTAAATACAAATTCCTGGACTTCGCTTGCAGCATATAAGGTAAAAGGCAAGGTATAACCTCTAACCTCATACTTCACATCCATGTCATAGACAGAATAGATTCTTGCGAATTTTTTCTGTTGTTCACGAAGTTTGTTTACGTAAACCATGTCCGGTACAACCTGAAATTTATAAAAAGATTCCATTTGTTCCTGATTGTACCAACCAGATTTCTCCATTCTTGTGAGCGTAGACTCATACAAAAGATCAGAAAACTCATCGGTGTCAGGGTTAATAAATCTTTTACCAGACTCATCATCAAAGGTGGGAGTAAGCAAAACCAATGGCGAGATACAAACAAATTTATTGGATGTCTCTAAAGGTGGCTCGATCTCTTTCTCAGTATATTCAGGCGATAATATTAAATTACCCAATTCAATTTTGGGAGTTTTAAAAACCTGCTTCAATAGATAATCTATAAAAGGTTCATCAGGTGCTGAAACCACAAGTGTAACCAAACTGGAATAATAATGCAACCCACTTCTACTAACTTTTGTTTGGCCTTTTAGCCCAGAAAAGTTGAAGTAATTGTAGTTAAAAAACTCTTCCTGGCCTCCTTTAACGATCAGACCTTTGAGAAACTGAGCTAAGATGTACTGATGGTGAAAGGGTAAGTAAGCACCTTTGTTCTTTAAGGAAAATATTAATCTAATTCTCACGACTATAAAAATGAAAAGTTAAACAAAAATTTATTTCATCACACTACCTGAACTAACTGATAGTCGAGCAAATAAGTTGCAACAAACTTAATAATAATATTTCAATTAATTTACACATTGAACCTAAAATGCATGATATCTCCGTCACAAACTACATATTCTTTACCTTCAACTGCAATTTTCCCGTTTTCACGGCAAATAGCCTCAGTTTTGAACATCTCAAAATCTTTTAGTTTAATAACTTCTGCTTTGATAAAACCTTTCTCAAAATCAGTATGGATCACACCTGCTGCTGCTGGGGCTTTCCAACCTTTGGTGATTGTCCAGGCTCTTACCTCCTGCACTCCAGCCGTAAAATAGGTTATTAGGTTCAATAGATCATAGGCAGCAGCGATCAATCTGTTCAAGCCACTTTCCTCAAGTCCATACTCACCTAAAAACATTTCTTTCTCTTCGGGCTCTTCAAACTCTGCAATTTGCTCTTCCAATGCTGCGCAAAGGATAATCACATCTGCGTTCTCATTTGCTACCTCCGCTTTGAGTTTATCCACATACTCGTTACCCTCCTTAATACTTCCTTCATCTACATTGGCAACATACAATACGGGTTTAATCGTCAACAAATGGATGTCTGCTATGGCTTTAAGGTCGTCGTCTTCCGCTTCTATTGCACGGGCATTCTTACCTTCTTTTAAACCTTCTTTAAATTTTTGTAAACTTTCAACAGCTTTTCTAGCTTTGGCGTCTCCACTTTTTGCAACTTTCTCTATCCTGATTAGTTTTTTATCAATTGACTCAATGTCTTTTAGCTGCAACTCAGTATCAATAACTTCCTTGTCGAAAATGGGATCTACTCCACCTGCCACATGTACTACATTGGGATCGTCAAAGCATCTGATAACGTGAATGATCGCATCAACCTCTCTAATATTACCCAAAAATTTATTTCCTAAACCTTCTCCCCTACTTGCGCCTTTTACTAATCCAGCTATATCTACAAATTCGATTACTGTTGGAAGTACTCTTTGTGGATTCACCAGATTTTCCAAGATTTGTAAACGCTTATCCGGCACTGTCACAACACCCACATTGGGTTCGATAGTACAAAAAGGAAAATTTGCTGCTTCAGCCTTAGCACTTGACAAGGCGTTAAATAATGTTGACTTTCCTACATTTGGTAAGCCTACAATTCCACACTTAAGTCCCATGAATGTTAAATCTTATCTATTCTAAATATCCTGTATTCTCTATACCCCTTATAAAATTCCTTTATAGAAACCCTAAATATAGTATAAACTGGTATGGCGAAAATCATACCCAATACACCGGCAATTTTTGCCCCCACAAAGATAATAACAAAAATTTCAAGAGGGTGAGCTTTTACTGATTTAGAAAAAATAAAAGGCTGTAATATCACATTATCACTCACCTGCACTATAGAAAAAACTGTTAACACCTTAAAAAGAAACAAATACACTTCATTAGTGGTATTAAAATCGCCTGTAGAAAGACCGACCAACACGCCAAAACTGGCTCCTAAAATTGGCCCAGCGTAGGGTATTAGATTGGCAACCGCCGCAAAAACAGCAATGGTCATCGCATATTCAATATTTCCTATAGTTAAACCTACGGATGCAATTGTGAAAATCACCGACATTTGAATCAATAAGCCTATTAGGTAATTGGACAATAGTCTTTCCACCTTGTGAAAGGTAGCTACAGACAGTTCAAAATACTTATTCGGTATAAAATTTAATAGGTTTCTCCTTAGAAGTCCATTTTCCAAAAGCAGAAAAAAGGTGATAAAACCTATGGCCAGTATACTAATAAAAAAGCTACTTGTTGTGGAAATTACGCCATTGATAAAACCTTGAAAATTCATCCCATTGACACTATTGATGAGGCTTTCCTTTACAAGCTGAATCAGATAACCCGGCTCATTGTCAATTAGGTTCAACTGAATAAGAATGCCTTCCAAGTTGGCAATAGGCTTTTGAATCTGATCATAGAGGTAATTAACATCCAGATCTTTCAACAATTCAACTTGTGAACGAAACAAGGGAATAAATAATAGCACCAATAAAAACACTACCGAAAGTATGGCTAAAAATGATATTAAAATGGCCAGTGAACGGGGAATATGCTGCCCCATTATGTACAGGTTATTGATCTTATTGGTAAGTGGCCGAAGTGCAGCGGCAATAACAAGAGAGAATATAAAATAGAGGCTTATATTAGAAAAATACCATCCCAACACAAAAACAAGCAGGGTTGCAACTATAGCCGTTAATATAACTTTTAGCATGGATCAAAAATAACAAAAAAATCGAACCCTGTACCATGCTTTCCACTAATAGAGGAAAAACATTTTCAAGGTTCGATTTATAAAGCTTTTGGATTAAATAGTATAAATGGCTCGTGTTTAAAAGATCCGCCAATTAATTCCTTAATCCCATTTCAGGTCTTCACCAAATTTACTGTTATTTTCGTTATTTGATTCGGTAGTTTCAGGCTCAGCATCAAATTGAGAGAAATCAAAATCTGCCATCAAGTCATTCTTCACATGGTCTACTGCCTCTTGAAGCGCATCTACAAATTTCCCAAAATCCTCTTTGTACAAGAATATTTTGTGCTTTTCATAGTAGAAATTATCGTCCTTGATTTTCCTTTTGCTCTCTGTAATGGTCAAATAGTAATCATTGGACCGGGTAGACTTAACATCAAAAAAATAGGTTCTTTTACCTGCCTTTACCCTTTTGGTGAAAATCTCATCTCTTTCGTAATCTTTATTATCTTCCACTATCCAAATATTTATTTTTTAAAAATCAATTTAATGCCAAGTTAAATCAATTCAAATATCAAATTCAAGTTATTACAAGTTTTTTTTCTGAAAATATGTGATATTCGTCAAAATACCTATTGGAAAAGACAATTTTATGACTACAAAATATTGATATTCTTATCTCTAAGATTATTCTCCGTGTAGAAATTGTTTCTTAGCAACTAATTCTTCTTCTGTTTCTCTGTTGTCAGGATCATCTACACAGCAGTCCACTGGACACACTGCAGCACACTGAGGTTCCTCGTGAAAACCAGTACATTCCGTACATTTCTGAGTTACGATATAATAAAACTCATCAGAGACAGGTTCTTGTTTTTCATCACCTGCTACCACTGTTCCATCCTCTTGTATCACCTCATTCAGCTCAGTGCCTCCACCCCAGGTCCACTCTATTCCTCCCTCATAAATGGCGGTATTGGGGCATTCTGGTTCACATGCACCACAATTGATGCATTCGTCCGTTATCATTATTGCCATTGTGCTTCTTTTTTTGTTCGACCGCAAAACTACTAACCAATTCACAATCTCACAAGCAAAATGATTCTCCATTCAAAAAATATCTCATAGACATTATTTGTTACACTAACTATTTGATGAAAATTATCCCTTAGCTTTCCTTACGAATAATTATATTTGGGGCAAACTTCACCAATTGACAAAGTCTTTACGCGGACCTTGTTTACTATTCTTAAAATTATGGATGTAAATCAAAGACTAACCCAACTTGCTGCATTAGGCGATCGCTTGCTTCATTTATCTGATGACACCAAAGCTGAACTTTTTGCTAAAATGCAAAATTACAACAATTGGTTTACCCCTAAGCAGTCGGCTTTGGCCCTTAATGGAATAAGCAGGTACCTTTCTCACGATAAGTTAAAAGCCTGGATACAGCCCTATTCTTTCGACACAAACTCTGCCGATAAAAATATAGGCATCATTATGGCCGGAAATATCCCTGGTGTTGGCTTCCATGATTTGCTTTGCACCTTAATGGCCGGACACAAAGCAAGAATAAAATTGGGGTCTTCAGACAGCATCTTAATCCCTTGGTTGGTAGAACAATTGACATCAATATCACCTGAATTGGCCTCAACAATTTCATTTGAAGAGCGCTTAACTGGTATGGACGCCTACATTGCCACTGGTAGTGACAATTCAGCGAGGTATTTTGATTATTATTTTGGAAAATACCCCCATATAATTCGAAAAAACAGAACTTCAATAGCCGTACTCAATGGAGAGGAATCCGAATTTGACCTAGAATTACTTGCCTCAGACATCTTCACTTATTACGGCTTAGGTTGTAGAAATGTATCCAAAGTTTTTTTTACCGATATTTCCCAAGTACAGGATTTTATGAAGGCCATGGAAAAGGTAAGTGGGGTATTGGATCACCACAAGTACTTTAATAATTACGAGTACAACAAGTCCAAGTACCTCATTAATCGGGTCCCTCATTTTGACAACGGACATTTACTATTAGTGGAATCAAAGGATTTGGTTTCCCCTATTTCTGTACTCTACTATGAAGTTTATGATTCCGCTGATTCATTAAAGGATAGTTTAACCTCCTTGGAAGACAAAGTTCAATGTATTGTTTCAAAAGATGGCTGGTTTAAGGGAAGTATCCCCTTAGGTACTGCTCAAAGCCCTGAAGTTCACGATTATGCAGACAATATTGACACTCTGGCTTTCCTTTTGGCATTGGAATAGCACCTGTAAAATCCGGTACACCAGCTATTTTGAATAAATTTATTTTTTAAATCCTTTATAAATAAGCATATTAAACAAGCATCATGCCCAATTAATTATTGATTTTAGTATCTTTGCGCCCTATTGAATTTTCATCAAACAACAATATAACTTCATTATTAATGGTTTTTGATATAGATATGATTAAGTCGTTATATGCTGAGTTTCCTCAGCGTATAGCTGCCGCCAGAAAAGTTGTGGGAAAGCCACTTACTCTAACAGAGAAAATCCTTTATGCTCATCTCTCAGAGGGCACACCCACTAAAGGACATGAAAGAGGCGTATCTTATGTTGATTTCAAACCCGATAGGGTAGCCATGCAGGATGCAACGGCCCAAATGGCATTGTTGCAGTTTATGCAAGCAGGCAAATCTAAGGTAGCGGTACCATCGACTGTCCATTGTGATCACCTTATTCAGGCAGAAATCGGTGCTTCTATAGATTTAGCGAAAGCGAAAGATAAAAACAAGGAAGTATATGATTTCCTTTCTTCTGTTTCCAACAAATATGGTCTTGGTTTCTGGAAACCTGGCGCAGGTATCATCCACCAGGTAGTTTTGGAAAATTATGCCTTCCCTGGAGGTATGATGATCGGAACAGATTCTCATACACCTAATGCAGGTGGTTTGGGAATGGTAGCCATAGGCGTAGGTGGAGCAGATGCTTGTGACGTTATGGCTGGTCTTCCTTGGGAACTCAAATTCCCTAAATTGATCGGTATTAAGTTAACCGGTAAATTATCTGGTTGGACTTCCGCTAAAGATGTAATCCTTAAAGTAGCTGGAATCCTTACAGTAAAAGGTGGTACAGGTAGTATTGTAGAATATTTCGGAGAAGGAGCTCGCTCTTTATCTGCTACAGGAAAAGGAACAATCTGTAACATGGGTGCTGAAATCGGAGCAACTACTTCCATCTTTGGTTATGACGAAAAATCAGAAGCCTATTTGAGAGGTACTTCCAGAGCTGAAATTGCAGACCTAGCTAACGGTATAAAAGAATATTTGACAGGTGATGAAGAAGTTTATGCTTCTCCAGAAAAATACTTTGACGAAGTAATTGAACTCAATCTTTCTGAGTTGGAACCACATATCAATGGTCCATTTACTCCTGATTTAGCATGGCCGCTTTCTAAATTTGCAGCAGCTGTAAAAGAAAACAATTGGCCAGAAAAACTGGAAGTTGGACTAATCGGTTCTTGTACCAACTCTTCTTACGAAGATATTTCAAGAGCTGCATCTCTAGCCCAACAGGCAGTAGATAAAAAATTAAAAGCCAAATCTGAATACACCATCACTCCAGGTTCTGAACAAGTAAGGTTCACCGTAGATAGAGATGGATTCCTCCAAATTTTTGAAAATATGGGTGGAGTAGTTTTGGCTAACGCTTGTGGTCCTTGTATAGGCCAATGGGCAAGACATGGTGCTGAAAAACAAGAGAAAAACTCCATCATTACCTCTTTTAACAGAAACTTTGCTAAAAGAGCTGATGGAAATCCAAATACCCATTCCTTTGTAGCTTCTCCTGAAGTGGTTACTGCCTTGGCTATTGCTGGAAACCTTACTTTCAACCCAATGACTGACACGCTTACCAATGAAGATGGAGAGCAGGTTAAATTGGACGAACCAGCAGGACTTGAACTTCCTACAAAAGGGTTTGCTGTTGAAGATGCTGGCTATTTAGCTCCTGCAGAAGACGGATCTAAAGTTCAAGTAAAAGTTGCTTCTGATTCAGAAAGACTTCAGCTTTTAGAACCTTTCAAAGCATGGGAAGGAAAAGACCTTACAGGACTTAAGCTTTTGATCAAAGCAAAAGGAAAATGTACTACGGATCATATCTCTATGGCTGGACCGTGGTTGAGATTCCGAGGTCATCTTGACAATATCTCTAACAATCTATTGATTGGCGCAGTTAATTTCTTCAACGAAGCTACCAACAAGGTGAAAAACCAATTGGATGGAAGCTATGGTGAAGTCCCAGCCGTACAACGTCAATACAAGTTGCATAATATCGGTACCGTAGTAGTAGGTGATGAAAACTATGGAGAAGGTTCTTCTAGAGAACACGCTGCTATGGAGCCAAGATTCTTGGGCGTTCGTGCTATAATAGTAAAATCCTTTGCTAGGATTCACGAAACAAACTTGAAAAAACAAGGTATGTTAGGCTTAACTTTCGCTAATCCTCAGGATTACGATTTGATTCAGGAAGATGATAACATTGATATTGTTGGACTGGAAAGTTTTGCTCCAGGCAAACCATTGGCAGTTGTTCTTCACCACAGCGATGGAAGTGAAGACAAAATAACTGTTAATCATACATACAATGAAGGCCAAATTGAATGGTTCAAAGCTGGTTCAGCATTGAATCTTGTAAAAGAAGGTCTCATATAACACGAGAGCTGCAATAATTATTGCAGCTCCTGAGTTAAATAATCCACTTTTTCTGGCTATAATTAGTCAGCTTTATGTTCATAATAAAGAAAAGGCTACAATTAATTTTGTAGCCTTTTCCATTTCATTTTATAAGAAGTTTGCCCAACCATTTTTAGGCTATTGGCTTTTATTCCAGAATCAATGATAATGGCAAAAAGTAGTTAATCCATAAAGAAGTTATGGATTAGGGCTTATTTATTCCTGAGCAGAATCTGTATTTAATTTAAGAAGGTACTCCGAAAGCAATGGCATTTCAGGGTCTGCTTTGTACGCATCGTTTATAAACTTACTTGCCAAATCCATCTCACCTTCCATGAAATAATAGATCCCTTTATTTCTAATGGCATAGTAATTTTTCGAGTTTTGTTTTAAGCTAAAATTGATATCCCCCAGGCCACCTTCCATATCCTTTAGATAAAGCTTGTAAAGGCCTCTATTGTTGTAATAGTACGATTGGTCCTTGTCTAGTCGTATCGCTTCGTTTACGGATTCAAGCGCCTTTTGATAGGCCCCATTTTCAAAATGAACCAAAGACCAAAGGTTATGTAATTTGCTCTCAGTAGCATCTAGCTCCGAAGCTTTTTCTAGTGCTGAAAGGGCAGCATCCAAATCACCCATATAATAATGCACAGTAGCACTATTAATGTACAATTCCGCATTGTCAGGAGTGATTTGTATAGCCTGATCAAAAGCACTAAGCGCTTCCTTGTAAGATTTCATTTCGGTATTCACCAATCCACGGATAAAATAAGCCTGTCCGTCTTGATTATTTATTTGAAGCAATGTTTCTATATCCTCCAAGGCCTTATAATTTTCCCCAAAATCAAGATGAGCCATGGCCCTTTGGCGCAGAGCGGGAACATAGGAATTATCAATGTTGATGGCCTCAGAATAGTCCGCAATGGCCTCTATCAATTTGGCTTGCTGGTATTTGGCCATACCACGATTAAAGTAGGCATCCTTAAACTTCGGATCAATTGCCAATGCCTCATCATAATAGGTAATTGCCCCCTTGAGATTTCCTTCCTTTAATTCATTGTTTCCTTTTAATAAAAACCTTCCTTTTTTGTCTTCTTTTGATGTGCAGGAAATCGCAATAGTTAGTATGAGGCAAAAGCTTAACCTAAATAATTTATTCTTCTTCATCTAATTTATAATTTACTTTTATCAATCCCCTCTTTCAATATTGGTCAGTAAGGCTTATTACATTAATGCATTAAGGGCAGAAAGAAATCTTCTGAACCTATTCAATAGTAGTGCAAGGCACTATTATTGATGTCAAATTAATAATTTAAACCCCTTGGGATGTTCTATTAAATCCAGTTTTAAATTGAGAACTCCCCTCTTCCTTCAAAGGTAATAACAAACTACTTCGTACAATAATCAAACACTGAATATGGTATAATCAATTCCTAATAAATGATAAATCACTTTGGAGACAAGAGTTAAATGCATTCTTATTGTCCATCTTTTAACTCAGATTGTGTAATAGGATTTCTCCGCCCTAACAAAAATCAGGGGTAAAGCCTGTTCCATATTTACGGGAAGCGTTGCAAAAGCATCTAAATCAGGCTGTTTGGAGATTTTAGTAGGTAATTGATTGTCTATTGCAAATTTCGGGCTTAATCATAAGTGAAAAAACAGGCAATCAATGTGATTTTTGAATATTTACCTGTTAGGTTTTCCACAATTGGTACAGATATTGATTATAGTTACATAATTATTATAAGTTTTAATAATTTTTCACTAAAACCAACATATTATGTCAACCAATTTAAAATTAAAAGGAAACTGGAACGAGTTAAAAGGTAAACTTAAAGCGAAATACGGTGAATTAACCGATGATGACTTAGTTTATACCGAAGGGCAAGAAGACCAATTGTTAGGCAAACTTCAGAAAAAAACGGGTGAAACTAAGGAGAATCTTGAAAAGATTCTATTCTCAGAATAACCTATATTATAATAACTTAAGCCCGATGATTCCTTCATCGGGCTTTTTTTGCTTTTTTTTAAGATAGATTTTGCTTGGCTTAATTTACTTTTCATGATTTTATTCAGATGCCAGATGATAATCTTATAACTACTCCATTATCAAACCCTTATTACTAATTATTCTACCTACCTCACCCAGCCTTCTAAATTGAAAAGGAATGGCTAAAATGAGATTTAGGTTAATGCTTAAGTGGGCTACATGATCAGACAATTTCCCATTTGGTTCGGGAAGGATATCCCCAAACTATCCCTACTATTCCAAAATCTAAATCTGGTTTCAAGTTTTTTGAGGCTGAATTTTTCCTGAAGACTGGAAAATAAATCACCTTCTAAAAAATAGTATCACTTTTACACATAATAATAATAGCAAAATTTACAGATCAATAATAAATTTGAATAAATAGGACAGTTTTTATAACATATAAAATCACTGCGCTTGTTTAGGTATAAATAATACAATCAACCAAAGACAATTGAACGGTAAAAACAATTCTTCAACCTTTGAAATAGGAGTAGTAGGGCTTGGATTAATGGGAACAAGTATCATTGTATCTCTTTTAGTTAGTGGACACCCCGTTATCGGTATTGCACCACTTCCCTCTGATATGGATGGGGCCTTGGACCGGATACAATCCCAAATGAATCATGCAGATGAAGCAGGTCTTTTAAGTGAAAATGTAGACTATTACCTAAAAAGACTTCATCTTACTGAGGATTACTCTAAATTAAAGTCTTGTAGTTTGGTACAGGAATGTGTCACTGAAGTAATTGAGATTAAAACGGAAGTTTACTTAAAAATAAGTCAAAATACCGAGTCCACTGCCGTCATAGCTACCAACACTTCAGCTATTCCAATTAGCGTTTTGCAGGAAAATGTTAATCTGCCTTCTAGGTTTATTGGCATTCATTGGGCAGAACCGGCCTATATGACACGCTTTTTAGAAGTTACTAAAGGCGCCCTTACAGATGAAAAAATAGCCAATAGGGTACTTTCATTGGCCCGTACCTGGAACAAAGAGCCTACCTACCTAAAAAAAGACTTACGAGGCTTTGTTACAAATCGAATGCTCTATGCAGTTTACCGTGAAATGTTTGCTATTTTAGAAAATGGCGAAGCTTCGATGGATGATTTAGATAAGGCCTTTAGGTATGATCCAGGCTCATGGATGACCTATATGGGATTGTTTAAAAGAATGGACCAATTGGGCCTTTCAGATTTTAAAGAGATATTTGAGAATATATTTCCTCAATTGGACAATTCTCAAACCGTCCCTACTACAATGCAAGCGGTCGTAAAAGTACAAGGAAAAGGAATAAACAACGGTAAAGGTTTGTACAATTATACTAAAGAAGAAGCAATAAAGTGGGAAGAGGCCTTTAAGGACTTTAATCACGAAATTTTCCATTTGGCTGCACAATATCCAGAAATTAATACATAGAAAAATGAGTAACGAAAAGTACCAGAAATCCGCAGACTTATTGGCCAGAGCAAAAAATGTTTTGGCAGGAGGAGTTTCCTCTGAGTTTAGAAAATACAATCATCCCCATGCATTGTTTTACAGCCATGGAAGTGGTAGTCGTATTTATGATGTAGATGGAAATGAATATAGGGACTTTACCTTAAGTCAAGGGCCTTTGATTTTAGGACATTCACATCCTGAAGTTTTAAAAGCTGTTCATGATTATTCTGCAAAAGGCCAATTGTTTGCAGGCCAACATATGATGGAACTTGAATTGGCGGAGAAATTACAGGAGCTCATTCCATCAGCAGAGATGATGCGTTTTTGTCTGGATGGATCAGAAGCAGTTCAAACAGCCTTCAGGGTGGCACGATCAAAAACAGGAAAAAGCAAATTCCTTAGATTTGAAGGTCATTACCATGGTTGGTTGGACAATGTTTGCTATGGTATTTCTACGCCTTCTCCAGAAGCATTAGGACCTAGAAACGCCCCAAGTCCAAACGCATGGAGCCAAGGCCTACCACCTGATTCAATCAACGAATTCCACCTTCTTCCTTGGAATGATTTGGAATTGGTGAAAGCCAAATTGGAGGAAAGTCATCATGAAATCGCTGCCATAATCACAGAACCTATCATGTGTAACAATGGGTGTATTGTGCCCAATGAAGGTTATCTGAAAGGCTTAAGGGCCTTGTGCGATGAATACAACGTTGCACTGATTTTTGATGAGGTAATTACAGGTTTTAGAATTGGTCTTGGAGGTGCTCAGACTTATTTCGGCATCACTCCGGATATGTCCATTTTCGCTAAAGCAATTGGAAGTGGATACCCAATCAGTGCCATTGTAGGTAAAAAAGAATGGATGGAAGAAATCTCTTCAGCGAGAGTAATCCATGCAGGTACCATGAATACGGCCAACCCAACAGTTGCTGCTGCCATGGCTACAGTCTCGGTTTTGGAAAGAGAAAATCCTTATGCCAAAATGTTTGATTTAGGCGATCAGTTACGCAATGGATTGAGAGACCTTGCCAAAAAAACCGGGCATAATATGATTGTCTCTGGAATCGGCCCTATCATCCACACAGGGTTTTCTGATGGAGATGGTCTGAACGAGTTTAGAGATGTATTAAAATTAGACAAAGCCAAATTGGGTCAATTTATTTCCGGCTTGCATGATGATGGCGTTCGCGTAATTGGTAGAGGACTATGGTATTTATCTGCCGTACATACTGAAGAGGACATTCTTCATGCCCTTAAAAGTGTAGAGAAGGTATTGGCTAAGATGAATGAAAAGTAAAATGACCCCATCAGAAATTAACATCTGTTTAGTGGGTGATGGAAAAGACCTTTCCGGAATTGCCTTGTGTTTGGGCAATTCCGGACATAAGGTTTCCCTTATTGCTAATGAAATACCAAAAACTGCTTTATCAAAAGACCTCGAGGCCCATGCCATGGTTAATATTGAACCAGACTGGACAGCCTTACAAACAGCATCCATAATAATTGTCAATACCTCTGAAAATATCGAGCTAAAAAAAGACTTCCTAAATAAAATAGCTCAAAATGCTACAAAGGACACCCTGATCGCTATAAACATGGAAAGCTATCCTTTGGAAAATTTTCAGGAAGGCTTCTCTAATCCTGAGCGTTTGATTGGACTCAACTGGGTATATCCTGCGCACCAAACTTTTTTTCTTGAGCTAATTATTACAGATATAACAAATACAGAAGCAGTAGAAGAATTGATGATATTAGCCCGCGAACAGTGGGGTAAAGACCCTTACTTATTGAAAAATGGTAAAGGAATACGAAGTAGATTGCTGGCTGCTATGGCTAGAGAGTCTTTTTATCTCATAGATAAGGGTTATGTGGACCCTATAGACATTGACAGGGCTTGTCGGAATGACCCTGGTTATTATTTGCCTTTTGCTGGCAATTTCAGGTACATGGATTTAATGGGAACCTTTATTTATGGACTGGTAATGAAAGACCTCAACCCGGAGCTATCACAAAAAAAATCACCTTCTATGTTGATGGATTCAAAGTTAAATGCAGGCAAGACCGGACTGGAAAGTGGTGAAGGATTTTATTCCTATTCAGAAAATGAAGTTGAGACTTTTGAAAAAGATTTCTTAAAATTCAATAAGAAAATTAAAGCACTTATGGAGAAGTATCCCTTTGAGGATCAAAATGACAAGCAACAAAACACTCCATAAGGAAAAGAAGCAGACTTATGAAAAAACAAAAGAGCAAAAAGCAGTTTGACCAGGATGGTTACCTGTACTTCCCAGGGTTTTTAGACAAGATTGAAACCAACCAAATTAAGTCCAGGTTGGATAAAATTGTAGAGGAAGGATTGCAGGACATCCCTACAGGACACATCAAATTCGAGAATACAGAAAATAAGCAAGGGGTAAAAATGATTCAGGATCTCCACTTATATGATCCTTTATTCAAAAACATTCTCTTTGAAAGTAAATTTTCAGCCCTGGCTGCTGAGCTACTGGGTGAAAAAGTAGTAGGTAAGACAGTGGAATTTTTTAATAAGCCTGCCAAAATCGGAAAAGCAACTCCTCCTCATCAAGACGGGTATTATTTTATGCTGAATCCCATGTCAGCTGTCACCTTCTGGATTTCCCTAGAGGAAGTGGATAAAGACAATGGTTGGGTGAGCTATGTCAAAGGTTCTCATTTGAATGGTGTGAGAACACATAGAAAATCCGGAACCATAGGCTTTTCTCAGGAAATCGTAGATTTTGGAACACCTTCGGATCTAGAAAATGAAGAGTTTATAGCAACAAATCCTGGAGATGTATTGGTTCATCATGCCCTTACTATCCACCGAGCAGCACCAAACACCAGTATAAATAGAAGTAGGAAAGCCTTAGGACTGATTTATTTTGGAGAATCCGCCAAAGAAGACCTCATTGCCAAAAAAGCTTACATAGCCTCCTTAAACAAATAATATCAATGTATCACTCCTTAAGAATATTTGCTTATTTAAGCTTCCTTTTAATCACTTCGATGGTCCTCTTTTCTTGTGGAGAAAAAAACAATATGCTCTCAGAAGAGGATAAAAATCTTTCTTATGAGGTGCTGAACAAGGTGATGCAGGAGGAAGAACAATGGGTGAAAGTTCATGCTGCCGAGTATAAATTACAAGTAGGGCTACCTGAGGGGGTGTACGATACATTTTTAAAGCAACTTGCTTTGTATGAAAATCAGGCTCCCTATAGAATTGGCATCTGGAGAGTATTGGCTAAATCTGCTCCTACAGAAGCTGAAAGACAGCAATACATAGACAAAATCATAGCCGTATTTAACGATACAGAAGCCAGCGACAGAATACATGCAGCAGAAACCTTAGCCAAGTTGGGCGTCCCCGTCAGTACTTTAGCCAAAGCTACCACGGACAAAATCCTTAAAGGAGAAAAAGGAAGTCTTTGGGTATATACCCTTTGGGCCAGTATGCAAGGCCAAGAAAAATCTAACAACCCAATGCTAGAAGCCTTGCTATTAGGCATCGAAGAGGAAATCCCTAGACTACAAGCTGCCTATGCCCTGAAAATTGAAGGAAATATTTCAGAAGAAAGATGGGAATCCCTTGCGACAATGGCACTCGATGAACCCAGTTCTTCCATTGCAAAAATTCACCTGCTTACTGCCGCTTACTATTGGGCAGGACCTGAACATCAAAAGTCTGAGTCCTATAAAAAAATTGAAGATTTAATATTTGCCCTACAGCAGTCCGATAATAAAGGCGATAGAATGGCATTGGCATTAACGATCGCACATAAGGGGGATTGGTCCCATCAATCCATATTGCTAGGGTACCTACGTAACGACAATCCCATTGGTACTGAGATTAATGCTGAAACCAAAGCTTCAAATGCCGATGTGATGGCAACTGCAGCTTTTGCCTTGCTTCACATGGAGCAAACAACCCACCAATTGTCCACCATAGATTGGGCTATCGTTCTGATCTATATGCTTGGAATGATGGTAATTGGATACATCTTCTCAAAGAAAAATAAAAATGAAAAGGATTTTTTATTAGGCGGTGGCAAGATGAATCCTATAGCTGTAGGTTTATCGCTTTTTGCTACTTTGCTAAGTTCATTAAGTTACCTGTCTTCCCCTGGAGAGATGATCAAATATGGCCCTGTCATTTTCTCAGGCGTATTGGCTTTTCCTCTTATCTATTATATAGTTGGTTGGTTTCTGATTCCACGCTTTATGAAACTAAAAGTGACCTCTGCCTATGAAATTCTAGAGATCAATTTGGGGGTAAGCATACGTTTATTGGCTACCTTTTTCTTTTTATCCCTGCGTTTCCTATGGATGGGCACCATTATTTTCATCACTGTAAATACAGCAATCATTTCAATTTTTGGCTTTGAAGACAGTACCTCCAACATTATCTGGATAAGTTTTATTTTAATTGGCGTAACCATTATTTATACCACCATGGGTGGTTTGAAGGCTGTGGTATTTACAGATGTGATTCAATCTTGCGTTTTGCTGGGAGGAGCCTTGCTAACCATTGTTTTGATAAGTGTTTATTTTGGTTCAGCTACTTCATGGATACCGACACATTGGCTGGATCATTGGGGTGAATACAAATGGGGTATAGATGCCAGGGAACGTTTAAGCATAGGGAACGCCTTACTGATGACAGTTATTTGGTATGTGGCTTCATCGGGTTCTGACCAAATGTCCATTCAGCGTTTTCTTGCAACGGAAAATATTCAAACAGCCAGAAAAACCTTTGCCGTTTCATTGATCACCTCCTTTGTAGCTCAATTCCTTTTGGGACTCGTTGGCCTTGCTGTGCTGGCCTACTTCTTGGACAATCCACAATTCCTTGCTGCCGGAGAGTCGGTATCCACCCATGCTGACATTTTATTTCCAAAGTTCATACTTGTAGGTCTACCCATAGGTATTTCAGGCTTAGTGGCTGCCGGAATTCTTGCTGCAGCCATGTCTAGCTTGTCCTCTGGATTAAGTGCAACCTCCTCTGTCATCTCAGAAGACCTCATCAAAAGATTTTCAAGGAAATCAAAACCAAAAAAGGTAGACCAGCTGAAAAGAATACGAATGCTTTCTTTATTTGTTGGAATCTTTACCCTTGCTTTAAGCCTGTTAATTAGTGAGGTTGAAGGAAATCTTTATGATGTAATCGTCAAAGTGGTAAACCTATTCGTCTCTCCTCTATTTGTTCTGTTTTTCATGGCACTATTTATTCCATTTGCAACAGCCAGAGGAGTATTCCTTGGAGGTTTGGTGAGTATTGGCATTGCTATAGCCATCGCCTTTTATAAATTTATGGACATAGAAGTACTCTTTATTACCCCTGCTTCCCTTTTCTCAGGTATAGCAGCAGGCATAGTATTCAGTTATATTGACCATAAATTTTTAGGGAATCAAGATACCATGCAGAAAAGAAGTGAGAAAATAATGGGAAAATGAAAGTCATAAGACAAGGAGTACTACCAAGGATAGGTGAACTTAGTTACTTAAAGAGTAACACCTTCCCTAATATTGCATTGCTTCCTTCTGGAAGAATACTGGCCGGATACAGGGCAGGAGAAATTAAAACAGACCCCGTACATCAAAAAGCTTTATTGACCTGGTCAGATGATGGAGGACTGACCTGGAGAGAAGCCTTTGAACCTTTCCAGCTCAAACCCATAGATGGAAAGCCAGGCAGGGCACATTCCTTGTATTTATTACCATTAGACGGAGAAAATGTACTACTAGTAGCCAATTGGGTGGATCACTCAGAGCCCAATCAACCCTTTTACGAACCATCCAATCAACACCTAAAGGATACACGGATTTTTCATTGTCTATCTCAAGACAATGGTGCTACCTGGAGCGAGCCAAAATTTATGGACACTTCCAAAGCCAATGGACCTACTCCATTAACAGGAGCTCCACTTATGCTGGCAGACGGTAGGATTGCCTGCCAATTTGAGATCAATAAATATGCACAGGATCCTAAACCTTGGATACATAGGTCTGCACTTATTTTTTCCAGAGACCTTGGGAAAACTTGGGGAGAAATGATTGAAGTAACCAACTATCCTCAGAAATTCTTTTGGGACCAACGCCCTGCTGTGATGAAGGAATCGGGCAAACTGATCAACTTCTTTTGGACTTTTGATGGGGTTAGCCAGTCTTATAAAAACATTCATGCTTCCCTATCCTCAGACTTCGGTAATAGCTGGTCCCTACCCTATGACACTGGCATCTATGGACAACCCGGTAGCCCGGTGGACATGGGGGAAAAAGGTATATTCACCATTGATATTGATCGAAGAAAAGCCCCAGTCATCACTATCAGGAACAGCCATGATGATGGAAAATCTTACCCAAAATCCTTTCCCTTGTACAAGCAACCTGGAAAAGGGCAAGACAGTGAAAACATGGAATTAAATCAGGCCTGGGATGAAATGTATCGTTTTACTACAGGTCATCCCCATCTGCTAAAAATTAGTGCGGATAAATTATGGGCCTATTTTTATACAGGAAGTAGTACGGACAACACCTCTATTCATTGGATGGAATTTCAAATATGACCCTAGCCCAAAATAACAAACCCTGGCAATTACGCTCTGAAGACTTGTCTGCAATAGAAGCACTGGACTCTTTTATTACTGAGAAGTTCTTTGACATTCATGCCCATTGGTATAGGAAAGCTGACCTAAATGCTCCTGAGAATAGTTTTTGGAACAGTGGCCCGGAGATAGCTGGTTATGGGCAGTGGGAAGATTATACCCAACAATTGCTTCCAAAAGCTTCCCTCCTGGGTGGCTTGTTTTTCCCTGCCCCCTTGCCTAAGGTTAATTTATCCGCCGCCAATCAATTCCTGTTTGATGAACTGGAAAAGTCAACCTTATCCAGAGGATTGATACTGGTGAAACCGGAAACCTCCCAAAAAGAATTGGAGCTGGGGCTTTCACATGCCAAAGTAGTCGGATTCAAACCCTACCATGTGTATGGTACCGAAACTCCAACTTCTCAGTCGGGCATAACAGGATTTTTACCAGAACCTATCTGGGCTACGGCGCATGAACACGGAGCAGTAATCATGTTGCACATCATGAAGGACAAGGCCTTGCTTGATCCTAAAAACTGCGAAGACATTCAAAGACTCTGTTTGAAATACCCCAATGTAAAATTGATTCTGGCGCATTGTGGGAGAAGTTTTCATGCCTTGCATGCTGAAGGGGCAAAATTCCTGAACAGCATTCCTAATATTTGGTTTGACATGTCAGGGATCTGTGAAATGCAGGCAATATTACCCATATTGAAATACTTCGGTCCGGAAAAATTAATGTTTGGTACTGACTTCCCGGTCTCACAAATCCGAGGAAAATGTATAAGTATAGGCAATGGTTTTATTTGGTTGGATGAAAACAATTGCAATTGGGACCAAGCATGGGGCAAACCTACCTTGGTAGGTTTAGAGTCCCTCAACGCCTTGAAGGAAGCTGCGAATAATTTTGGCCTAGATAAATCGGATCTGGGTTTAATATTTTGGGGAAATGCCATGCATTTACTCGGGCTAAATGAGCATTCGCCAACAACTAATCAAGCTTATTACAAACATGCAAAAACCAGAATCCCCGGAGGTACCCAGCTACTAAGCAAAAGACCTGAAAACATGGCGCCCAATCATTGGCCACCCTATTTCAAAAAAGCTTCAGGATGTGAGATTTGGGATTTGGATGGGAAACACTTTTATGACTTCTCCACCAATGCCGTGGGTTCTTGTATTTTGGGTTATGCCCACCCTGAAATAAATAAGGCCATAATTAAAAAAGTAAACCTAGGGAATATGTGTTCGCTCAACCCTCCTGAGGAGGTAGCATTGGCAGACAAACTCTGTGCTATTCATCCTTGGGCAGATCAAGCCAGGTTTGTCAGAGGCGGTGGAGAAGCCTGTGCAGTGGCAGTAAGAATCGCGAGAGCAACTATCGGCAGGGATAAAATCGCCCTTTGTGGTTACCATGGCTGGCAGGACTGGTACCTAGCCGCGAACCTGGGAGAAAATGATGCCCTCAAAGGCCATTTATTACCCGGATTAAGTCCCGAAGGTGTTCCTGATGCGCTGAGAAATACAACTTTCCCGTTCAAATACAATGACCTGGAGGCCTTTCAGGAAATCATAGACCAACAACCGGACCTGGCAGCAGTGATAATGGAACCTTGCAGGTATGAAAATCCTGCTCCAGGTTTTTTGGAAGCCATCAGGTCCATCACCAAGAAACATGGAATCTTGCTGATCATGGACGAGATTACAGTGGGTTGGCGTTTGCATTTTGGTGGCATGCATTTGAAGTATGGCATTGAACCCGACATGGCTGTTTTTGCCAAAGCTTTAGGAAATGGGTGTCCCATTGGGGCAGTTATAGGAAGCAAGGCTGCCATGGAAGGAGCTCAGCGATCCTTTATCAGTAGCACTTATTGGACAGAGAGTTTGGGTTCAGTAGCCGCATTGGCCACCATTGCTGAAATGGAGAAGCAGGATGTCCAAAAGGCCATTGAGCATTCTGGCCAACAAGTTCAGGGAATCTTGCAAACAACCGCTACTAGTGAAAACCTTCCCCTACAAGTCAAAGGCTTCCCTGCTTTGACAAGCTTTAGTTTTGACCATCCTGAAAGTGAAATGTTAAGAACCATCTTTACCCAACAGATGCTTTCCAAAGGCTTTCTTGCAGGCACTTCCTTTTACCCTACGCTTGCCCACAATGAAAAAATCATCGCTGCCTACAAACAGGCCTTGGCAGAAACCTTTGGAAGCTTAAGTCAGGTCATAAAAGAGAACAGTTTTGAAAAATGGCCCAAAGAAGAAAAGGCCCATAGTGGTTTTTCGCGGCTGTTGTAGGTGGGATTTGCGGAAATGGGAATTTATGGCTGAATGGCTGAAGTTGAAATGGGCTGACTCAATTGAAAGTTAGTAACGAACCCATCAATCCTGAAAGTACAAAATCCCTCCGCCGCGGCGGAGGGACCAAGGGGGATTTTTCACGTAAACATTTTATAGTTTAAGCTTATGATAATTGGACAGCCCATAGAAATACAAAAATAATTCCCGAACTTTAGCTTTAATCCAAACCCAAAAACAATGAAAAAAACAAACATTCTACTAACCGCTCTTTTTCTTCTTATTGGAATGGCGAGTAGCCATGCCCAAACTACCATGGAAGAGTTTCTGGCCAAATGGGAAAACAGCAAGGCTTTTACCCTTGAAGCCATTGATAAAATGCCTGATGACAAGTTAGACGATAAACTCCATGAATCTGCCATGTCTTTCAGGGAGCAAATCACACACATAGGTGCTGCTGCAGCCAATATCTCAAAGGGATTTTTGCTAGGTGGTGAAATGGATTTCGATCCTTCTGCAAAGCCTCAAACCAAAGCAGAGATGAAAGAATTTATCAATAATGCTTATGACTATGGTAAAAAGACCATTGCTTCCCTTTCCGAAGCACAATTATCCGAAAAAATAGATTCTTTTGCCGGAAAAATCACCCGTAGACAAATGGTAGGATTGCTGGATGACCATACTACTCACCATAGAGGTGCAGCCATAGCTTATATAAGGGCGCAAGGCATTGACCCTCCGGGTTATAGAGGTATTTAATTTCTCTAGCGGTGGCTGAGCGGAGCCGAAGCCTTAGGGGTACATACTCAAATTCCTATTCCTTCGGCTCCGCATAGGATCCGGTAATTGGGAGACCTTCTAATGAAATAACACACTGATAAACAGTGATATATCTGTACAAATCCCTCCCGATTTTGATCGGAACAGGCTTTGCCCTCTTGTCAAGGGGGAGTTGCGGAAATGGGAATTTTAGATTGAATGGCTGATTTGATACGGGCTGAATTAATGTAAATCAGTTACGACACTATCATTCCTGAAAGCACAAAAAGCCCTCCGCCGTGGCGGAGGGACAGAGGGGGATTTTTTTCCGTGATATTTTAATCCTTGAGATTCAAACTCATTTGGCATTCTTTAAAAACTTGTCCAAAAAGGCAAAACTCTCAATTCCGTTAATGGTATGTCCATCATTAAAATACGCGATGGTGGTGGCACCTTCCTGTTGAATATTTGCGTAATGCCTTCTGACTTTGGCATATTCATAAGCCACCCATTTGTCTGTACCGACAGCATCCTTATGGCCTCTTTCCACCATAAATGGTCTGGGAGCAATTAAGGCAGCCATTTCAGCATAATTGAATGTATTGGCCAGATTCCACTCAGGAATTTCATACTCTCCGGTAAAAGGATAACTGTTGAAAGCCTCATAATCTGTGCTTGCTACTTTTCGCACCCATTCATTGAAATCACCCGAACAAATAGACAGCGCATAACCTTCAACTAGGGCTGGAACCCGCATGGCTGTTTTACCGCCATAGGACAGGCCATAAAACGCAATTCTCTCCAAATCCACAAAATCCTGCTGACCTAACCAGTCTACAATACGTTGGTGCTGACCTGTAATGATAGAGTAAAGGGACAAGCCCAATGGGTTTGCTTTTCTTTGTAATACCCTAAAATTATCCTTTCCCCAATACAAATTGTGAGGGGCAAATACCACATAGCCCCTGTCTGCCAAGTCTGAAGCAAATCCTTTATAGGGTTTATATGCCCTTTCAGTCTTATCTTTGGTCAAGACATCTTTGGGTAAACCTTCTAAGCCATGCTGGGTAACCACAGCCGGCAAAGGCATTGTTAGGTCTACTCCTTTAGGCACCAGTAAAATCCCCCAGGCAAAAACACCTTCCCAAACATCCAGTTTCACTTCATAGGCTGTCCAACCTTCTGTTTCCGCATAAAATCTCGCTTCTGTATTGTTTGGCACATTCGGATCGGGCAACTTCCCTAATTCTTCCCATAACCTTGCCCTATGGGCTGATTTTATGGCTTTCAAATCTCCAGATTTGCTATCAAGGGTCTGCCAAAAAGTATTGTCCCGAATAGTCTCAGAAGCAGGAATAAGTTGCTGCATATGGTTTTCCATAGCTCTTACAGCCCTTTCTTGCCTGTGTTCAACATTAAGCCAATGACTCGGTAAGCCACTGCTTAATAAAGAAATATTCTTTTCATTTAATTCAGCTTCTATCCCCAAATCCTTCAAAAACACTGACAGGGATTTATCTGATTGCTCACCATTTCCTAAAGCATTGCGTCCCTCAAAAAACCGAAGGTTACTTTTGCCTTTGGGAAGCATTGCTTCTGCCCTTTGCCACTCTGCCTTCACCGAAGAAAGTTCCGGAATTGATAAGACTCCAGGAGCAGCACCAGTCCTTCCGGCTGATGGTGCCGGTGGGCCTGAAGCTTCCGGATACAAAGAATCTTCAATGTTTAACTTTTGCGGCCAACTCATGACCGCCAGCTCGGCATCCCCAAATTTTTTCAATAAGCCAAAGACATTTCTATAAATAGGTTCATTCCATATATCTTCTCTTTGGTCAAAATAACCACTTACCAAGGATGCGGAAATCCTGGGATCCAAGGCCGCCGCAAAAAGGGACAGCATCCCTCCTTCTCCATGCCCGGCCACACCGATTTTCAGTGGTTTTCCCATCTGTTCATTTTTTGCTTGGAACCAATCTACTGCTGCCAATACTTTTTGCAATTCATAGCCTATCACATGCCTGCCCAGAATAAAGCCCTGTCTGTAAATGTACTCTCTATGGGTTTGGTTGGTGAATTTTCCTTGTATGGTACTTCCTGAATAAGTGTCTTTTCGGTTAAGTAAAACAGGAACCAGCACCTCAACATCATTTCTTGCCATATGTGCAGCCCTACCAAAACCTGGTTCACCTTCCCCTGTCATACCCGCGACAACCTCTGGCGATGTGGCTGCATCTGGAACATAGACTACCCTGGCTTTGGTCTCCCCTTTGGGGCTGATCAACAAACCTTCAGCATAAAAATCGCCAAACACTCCGTCAAATACCCGCCATTTTACTGCAGAGATGGTGTATTTTTCATTCTCGAAAGTATAGGGTTCAAGCACTCCACTTTCCTGGTAGCTCATAAAAGGAATGGATCTCTCGTCTATAAGCCCTAGAATCTGCTGTAATTCTTGTCTTTGGGAGGCAATTGATTGATTGAAAGCTGCAGGACTTGTAAAATCCCTTTGCCAAAAATCATTTCTTGTTGCCTTGCTTTCCTGAAGGGCCTGGTCCAAAAAATCCCCTACTCCCTTCATCATGGTATTGGGCAAGTCAAATTTCTCGTCCAACAAACGCGCCTGAAAAGGGAATTCATGTTCAGTTTGGCCCAAACTTTCCCCAAAGACTCCTGTCATCATCAATAAAATAACAAGCCAAATCCTACTCCTTGAAAAGCAAATTACATGCATCTTTCTATTCGATTATGTTTAAACCTCTGGGGTTATTCCGTTATTTTATTTCCATGTCCACCAATGGATTGAATGGGTTCAAAAGAACTGTCATTTGGGTTTAAGGATGTAATCATGCATCCCGAAACCTTGCTATCTGTAACATTGTCCAACAAGAGTCCCACCTTTTCACAACTCAGTAGGCTACAATTCCCAATATTTATACGCTTTGAATCACGCACAACAAGACCTGGGCTGTCCTTGGAACCATAAACCTGCACCCCTGTGAAGATACAATCCTCACTATTGGTGACCAATAACTTATTGGACGGAAGCGTACCGGAAGGATAATTGGCATTGGCATCAAATAAATTTGATCCAAACACTACATTGCTACAGCCCTCCATCAATAAGCCGTAATCATAGCCTTGCCAAATGGTATTGCCGGTAACTACCACTCCCCTGCAATATTGCAAGTCAATATTTACCATCACATCACTCAACACATTTCCGGTGATGGTTACATTTCCCCAGCGCTCTTTTTCACTGCCAATTCCCGATTGATCTTTTCCAATAATTCGAATATTTGTTGAATTGGGCGCATTGCGGTTATGCTGAATGGTACAACCCGTAATGGCTACTTCTGCTGTTCCAACTGCACTACCTGAGCAATCAATCAGCACATTCGCAGTTGGGGCTTTGTCTGAACCCATATTGCTTTCTATGTCACAGCCTGTAATGTGTATATTCCTGATATTGCCCCCTTTGGTGACAATTCCACCTTCCTTGTTATAACTGATATGACTTCCCGTAATATTGGATTGGTGCAAATTGACTCCATCATAAAAGACGCCAATGCCATGGTTTTCGTAAAGGTGACAATCAGCAATGATTAAATTCCTATTGTTTTCCCTCAGATGGATGGCATGAAGGGTATGCCTTACTTGTACCCTTGTGATGGTCAACTGCATGGTGCCTATGGCTTCAATGCCTACAGCCGCTTTATGCTGTCCTTCTATAGACAAACCTTCTACTATAGGCATTCGCTCTGAAGACCAAACCTTCTTTTCAAATCCCTCAGGATCAGCTGAGCCAAAATGAGTCCCTGCAATTTTAAATGCCGGACCGGCACCAGCCATAATCACCTGTGCATCACCATTTCCCCTAATGCTGGCGTAGCCCTTTTTTGCCAGATCAATTAAAATGGTTTTAGAAATCTTATAATGACCTTTTGGGAAAAACAAACGATTCCCTGTTGTGGCAACTGCTTTTTGGATCGCTGCTGTGTCATCTGTTTTGCCATCTCCTTTGGCACCAAAATGCTTTACGTTAATTTCCTCACCCTTTAAGTTAGAAGGAGAGGCAACTGTGGACTTTCCAAACAATTGCTGTGTCCCGGCAAATGAAGCCAATGTTGCAGCTGCTACCGTCAAAAACTTTCTCCTTTTACCGGAATTTATCATATTAAAATAGTATTGGGTTTACAATTATTTAACCTGCATCAAATAGGCAAAAAGGTCACTTACTTCCTCATCTGAAAGGGGTTCCAATATCCGCTCTGGCATATAGGTCGTTTGCTGTACTTCCATGGCCGCAATTCTTTCCTGAGACAAAACGGTAGATTTACCCCCTAGTGGTGGTTCAATGGTAATCGTTCCTCCACTCTGTGATTTTAGCCTTCCTTCGAGAATTCGGCCATCAGTGGTCACAATTCGTTGAACTTCATACCCTTCTCTGATGTCTGCATTTGGATCAACAATATGCAAAAGCAGGTAATCTGGGTTGGATCGATCATAGCCGGTAAGCTCCGGACCGGATACCCCACCCTCTCCATTCAATTGGTGACAGGAACCACAATTGCTTAAAAAAAGTGTTCGCCCTTTCTTTACATTTTGCTCACCTGTTCCAATCAACTTACCGTAGGCATTGATTCTTTTGGTCTTTTCTTCCGAAGTCAACAATTTACTTTCTGGCCATATTCTATCAGCTCTTGCATTGATTTCCTCATCCTGAAGCAACCTGAATCGTCTGGCAAGGTGATACTCTACGTCATCTGGGCTTATGGTTTTGGGCTGTTCGATTTCATTGAAAAAGTCCATCGCCCATTCCTTTCTACTGGCAAACAAAGAAATGGCAGCTTCCCTCACATAGACATTGTCCCTGAATCCGGGGTAGGCTTTTGCCAATTGTTCACCAATTTCCTTTTGGTTGTAAGATTGCAAGGCATGCAGTGCGGTTTGCTTGATGACAGGAGAAGATTGGCTATTTTTAACCAGATTCAAAAGATCAGGAACCACTTCATCCTGATTGATTTCTCCCAAGACCTGAATATAGGACAACCTTAATCCGATTTCCGCATTAGGATCTTTGATAATCTTCAATGCTTCTGCCAAGGCTTTTTCTTCCCTGCGCCTTAGGGCTAAGGTAAGCGGAGAATCGCCCAATTCCTTATTGTTTTTCTCTAATATTTTCAGCAAATTATCTGGAAGGGTTACCATCTCTCTTCCCAATAAACCTTCCTGAAGTCCTTCAATCAGTATCTTAACATGTTTAGGTGAAGGTGCTTCTTCCAATAATTGGGTAGCTATGGCAAAGTTTTCCTCGCCACCTTCCATAATGTACCGCTGCATTAACCTGCCTAGCAGTACCTTTTCCATAATTGGATGTTGCCATATTTTATCATCCGCCATCATGGCCAAAACACCTTCTCTATCCGAGGTTGCTTTTTCTTCCAAAGCCCACCAGGTTAACAATGGAATATCAGGGTCCTCGCTATCCTCATGGTTGTTCAGCAAGTTTTCTATAAGTGAAAAAGTCTGGTTGGAAGGCAGTCTTTTGGCCGAAGCCATCAGTTGTGACCTCACCTCTGGATGTGACTCTTTCGCTGCAAGTTTTTGAAGTTCCTGGAACATGGCTGGGCTAAGGTTTTGCTTGTCGCCAAGCAGCCTTACTGTCCACATCCTTACAAAAGGATCCTTGTGATTCAGTCCCATTTTACCGATTTCATCGTTTATGCCCGCAGTAAGGTTTATGGCCCAAAGGGCTTCCAATGCCTCTTGTTCATTTCCTGTCTGTAGCAATTTGACCAATAGCGGAAGACTACTTGGATCTTTCCGGTCGCCAAACTGTCTCAAGGCCTCCTGACGGAACCATTTGTTTTTATGGGAAAGCAATTGCACCAACTTTTCATTAGAATAGCTGCTTATATCAAAGGATTGCATGGGCTTGTCCTCATTTTTAGGCCCTAGCCTGTAGATTCTTCCACTGGTTTTGTGCCAGGTATCTCTGGGATCCACATGGGACAACCTGCTATCGTACCAGTCAGCAATATAAATGCCTCCATCAGGCCCCAACTTGATATCCACAGGCCTAAACCACTTGTCCGTAGTGGACAAAACGATTTCCTTGTCAACGTTTTCAAAAGAGGAACCCTTGGCTGTAAAGGCTGTCAGCTGAATAAAATTATGCAAGGGATTAATAGCAAACATCAGGTCATTGTAATGGGCTGGCAAGGCAGCACCTTCATACTTGATCAAAGAATGAGTAAATCTCTTTTTCTCTCCATCCAAAGGCATATTGGGCAGGTAGCCAAAAGCATAAGGATTGGTTAAGGGACCATGTTTGCCCCAGCTTTTGATATAGTAGGCGCCTTGTTTGTAATAAGGACCTCTATCGTAACCATTGGTTCCTGAGTAAATTCTACCCTTTCGGTCCATTTCAACATTAAAGGCATTGTTTCCTCCTCCTTCGGAGAAAAGCTCAAAAACATTGGTCTCCGGATGGTAACGCCAGATCGCTTGACCAAGGAAGGCCACGTTTTTAGAAACTTTTGAGTTGATATTGGCGGTAGTAGTACTTCCCTGCGCACCATAAAGCCAGCCATCAGGCCCCCATCTCAAGCTATTGGCAACCGCATGGGTATCTTCCAAACCAAACCCTTCCAAATGCACTTCAGGATCACCTTCAGGTAATCCATCTTCATTCTCGTCCGCATAGGCCAATAAAAAAGGAGGGCTTAACACCCAGATTTTCTTCCTTCCCAGAGCTACGCCTGTGGTAATATTCAAATCGGAAATGGCATCTGTACTTTTATCGTATTTGCCATCCCCATCAGTATCTTCAAAAAAAGTAATTCTATCTGCTCCTTTGGCTCCTGCAGGTGGGGGATCCAATTTTTTATCAAACTTTACACGGGTATGGTTGTCAATGGCCGTAATTTTCAAACCTTTGGGATAAGGGTATTGTTGGTATTGCACCACCCACATTCTACCCTTATGGTCAAAACTAACCTGTATGGGCTGAGCAATTTCAGGCTCTGAAAGCACCAATTCCAAAGACAAATCTTCCGGAATAGTGAAATCCTTTAGCACATCTTCAGGAGCCGTAGGGGTTGCCAGGCTATCGGTCAAAACACCTCTTCCCTTGTAATTTTCCATAAAATTGGCCACGTCCTCATTGGCCGCAAGGTCCTTGATTCCTAATTCGGACTCTTTTTTACAACTGAAAATGAGCAGGGGCAGTAAAAACCAAATGGATACCCTTAAATGTTTTAGATGCATAGTAAATTAAATTGTACCACATGAGTCAATGGACCTGCATGTGCTATTGTTTTATTTTAAATTGTATTGAACCACAAATAGGCAATTGCTTTTCTATTACCTATTGCATTCACGGCCCTAAAAGAACCGGGATTTTTTTACCTAATCTGGAGTGAAATAAACAGCAATTAAATTAAACATATTTAAACAAAAGACCTACAATAGACGCTTTTAGATCAATTTGGGTAAGCCTAAATTTGATAAACGGTCTGGACTAAAACCTTAGCCAAAATTCAGGTTTCCACACAGCTTTTATGTCAGGGGAGGCGTCCATTTACTATGGGTTTGACGACGATGTGAAAATAAGCTTGGGTTAATCATCATTGCTATAAGAAAAATGCCCGTTACATTTTGGTTTTCGCACCTTACAAATGCATTTTCTCAGTTTACATCTCTATTTTTTCCACATGCAATTGCGTTTTAGCTGATTACATTTCTGTTTTCCCCACCTGCATTTGCGTTTTTCCCACTTACATTTCCATTTTTCCCGTCTACAATTGCGTTTTTCCGACTTGCATTTCCGTTTTTCCCACCTACAATTGCGTTTTCCCCACTTACATTTCCGTTTTAGCAGCTTACAATTGCATTTTATCCAACTACATTCTCATTTTAGAGGATTACAATAATATTATATAAATACAAATTTGCATTTTTACAACTTACCTATACACTTAATTATCACCACTAGGAGTAGATTGCATCTACTCCTTATTGTCAAAAGAAAAGTACATCCGGAAGACCATCTGTTGCTTTAAAAAATTAAACGAACCCACTCCGGGGTTGAGGAATTCCTGGGCTGGACACCGTCCATGGGTTGCCACCCATGGCTAATATTGTTAAAGCACTACAGGCTTCTTTGGTTTCGTAATAATGGACTTGTTGAAAAACTTAAATCGTTAACTTCAATTACCTCACAAATCCCAGGTCTGAAGGACCTGAACAATAATAACCGTGAGTGGAAACTCACGGAAAAGCTGTTACCTACCTTTCCCACAACCCCGGATGGGGTTGAACAGTGTTACGAAAAACAAGTTCACTTTCGCTATAAGCCTAGTCGTAGATTGATCCTACTTCTGGGATTGGTTTAATAATTAATGTGGTAAAAGTTTTTAACAAATACCATTTTCAAAGCCTGGTCGCAGTTTAACCAAAATGCTTAGCCAAGGGAATCATGTCTTCAACTAGCATCAATACCTTGGCTATTCCTCTACAAGTACATTGATTATTTTACTATTTTCGGAGAATCCCATACCACCTGAATTGGTTGTCAATGCTATCATATAGCTAAATTGTAAGGTAACTGGCTTTCCAACCATCTCCTGAGTGGGTTGAAAGGAAAACTTTTCACTGAAGGGAGTTTCAATAAAATCATCGATTTCATTGTCTACCAGTTTGTACTCCTCGATTGCGTCACCATAAGACAATTTTACAGTAAGCGATGTGAACTTGGTATCCTCTCCCGTTAGCAATATGTCATATACTATTTCCTGACCAATTATTGCTTTCTGTGTTTCCTCTCCGGGAAGAATCGTTAAATCAGGTTTTTTTACAAAGGTCGGTTCAACATCCACTCCACAGCCAATCATTAAAATTAGTAGGGAATAGGTAAGGTACCTGAAAAAAAGATTAGGTAGTTTTTTCATGGAAATTAAAATTTTAATTTACAACTAAGGGAAGGCAAAATAGGCATCAGGGTAAATTGTTCAAAACCATTGCTATTGGCATTCAAATAAATAAAATAGGGGTTTTTTCTGTTCATTACATTGTATACAGAAACATTCCATTCACGTAAGAACCCATTTTTCCACCTTTTTTTATTTGAATAAGCCAGATCTATTCGGTGGTAGATTGGCATTCTTAGCGCATTAATATTTTCTGTAACCAACGTTTCCTGAAAAAATACAGGAAAGGGAGTATTCAAGTCATAATTGTTAGCAATATCAGCTCCAGCTACATTGCTGAAATAGGCATTTGTTATGAGAAAATTGCTTTTATTGGTTAGGGTAAAAGGTTGACCAGATTGAATGGTCCCAATTAATGATAGGGATGATCGGGAAGATATTTTGTAGTTGCCTTCCAGGTTAAAGGAATGTGGCCGGTCAAAGATAAATGGAAATTTTTCACCATTATTGATCAGGTCAAATTTTCGGAATGACCTGCTAAAGGTATAATTGGCTGAAACCAGCAACCGCTCAAAACGCCTGTCCCCTCCAATCTCCAGGCCATATGCACTTCCCTCTCCCCCACCCAATATTGACTCTTCCCATTCGGTGGTTGCTATGGACAAACCATTGTTTCTGTTGACCTCAATTAAATTCTCTAGCCTTCTATAGAACAAACCGCCACTTGCTGACCAATTTTTATGGTTCTTTGTCACTGAAAAAGAAACAGTATGGCTTTCTACCGGAGCCAACTTCCTGGTGGCAGGAATCCAAATATCCGGTTCCAGAGAGGTGCCGGAAGAATTAAGCGAGTGCACCGGCTGAAAAGATTTGCTGTAGTCCAATTCCATTCCTATATCCTCTCGGACTTGATAGGTTAACATTATTCGAGGCTGAAGTGAAAAAAAATTGTTGTCATCAATAGCGTAAACCCCAAATCTCAGTCCGGGCCTAAAATGAAGATTTCTTTTTTTATTGTGAATGGAGGCCTGCGCATAACCAAAGGCCTCAAAGGCATTTAAATTTACATTTTCTTGCCTTTCTGTTGCTCCAAATCCAGATTGATCCAGTTGATACCTGTAAGTATCTACTGGCATAAATTCATGAAAAATTAATTGACCACCCACATCCACTTGGACATTCTTCTTTAGGTAATATTCCAATTCTGATTTGAAAAGGTAATCTTTTACAGCCACTCCATAATTATTGATATTTCTCATATCGGTACTCTCTTCTCTTGTAGAATGGTCCTCTTGGGAATAATCATAATTATAACTTGAAAGCGCTACCGATGTGTTCAAATGAAGTTTATTTCCAATAACCTTCCCCCATCTTAGATTGGCAAATAAATTACCCCAGGAGTTGGTTCGGTTGAAGGAAAAATTTGCAGGTTGGTCTCCGGAAAAATAATCTCTGTCCAGCTTTTCCCAAATCCTATCCCTTCCCTGATAAAAGGAAAAATAAAGGTTGCTTTTATCACTAAATTGATGATTTAGTTTTACAGTCAAATCATGAAACTTCAAGCCATATCTTTCCTCAGGTTTGTTGATTAAATATAAAGAACCAAGAACTAGATCAACATTGGACTTACGAAAAGACACCAAAAAGGAGGATTTCCCCTTTTTAATAGGCCCTTCGAGAGAAAACTTACTGAACAATGGCCCGATCACAAATTCCCCATGATAGGCGTTCATATCCCCTTGCTTGAGATGGACATCCAGTACCGAAGAGGCTCTTCCTCCAAATTTGGCAGGAAAACCACCTTTATAAAAAGTGAGTTTACTTATCGCAAAAGGATCAAAAATAGATACAAACCCACCAAAATGTCCTCCGTTATATACGGGGATGCCATCCATTACCACGAGATTCTGGTCAGGATTTCCACCACGTACCGAAAACCCTGTAGAACCTTCCAGCGTTTGTTGAACCCCCGGTTGATTTTTTATTATATCTAAAATATCTATCTCAGGTTTTAAGGTTGGTAAGGAAAGTTCAGAGGGATGATTTATCGTGATCTCCGATCCTGATTTTATTGCTACCAAGCGTTCTGCCTGCACAACAACCTCATTAAGATGCAAAGGAATTAATTCCAACGATAGCATTTTATTTGTATCGGCCGGTGAATAGCCAAAATTCAGTATTTTATAGCCAACAAAACTAATTCGGAGAACTCCACTGGAATCTTTTTTCGGAGACAATTGAAAATAGCCGAAATCATTGGTAAAGGTTCCGGTTTCGGATTCAGTATCATATATAGTTGCTCCTATCAATACCTCTCCACTTTCGGCATCTTTGACTTTTCCCTTTAGCGTAGTGGTTTGCGCCAATAAACTGATACTCATTAGGCAAAGAAAACCTGTAATAGCAGTTTTAAATACACTCATAGCCGGACAGATTGCAGGTTACAGAAAGATCGGTAGGGTTGTAGCCGGCAAAAACGCCTTCAGCCCCCTCAATATTGGAATAAACAGGTTGCAGCTCTTTAAAAATATCAGGGAAAAATAGCATGGGGGCGTCAAATTCAGAAGTATGAGACAAGACATCCAGGTGTTGAAGTAGAGATTTTTTATACCTAAAATACTGTTCAGACACGGAGGATAGTCGAAAAATAAATCTATTAGAAAAAGGATTAGCTTTAACGCTATCAAAATTTAAGATCATGGGAAGCTTGTCTCCTTTGTTGTTTTGGAAAAGGAAATAAGGCAGGTAATTTGAGGGCAAATTTTCGATTAATGTCGCTGTATCATCGTTTCGACAGTACTGTATTTTAAATTTTGACACATCATTCTCCTCTACCTGCAAAAGCATGGATTCATAATATTTAGCCTCAATCAATGAATCAGGCATCGTCATCACAAACCTGGAAAATGGTCCGGTAATATTATCCAACTGAACAAAGCCAGCCGGAAATTTTAAATTAACATCATAGGAAGGAGCCGGTGAAGGAATGTTAGTTGTGGCTTTTATCAATTTCCCATCAGGAAGAAGTACATTTAGGTGATACGAAGTATTGAACTTGAGTTCGGCATCTCCTTCAAAGTAATCTACCGAAAACTGTAAAGAATCAATTTTTTCCTCACCTTCCCAATTCCAAGTAATCCAAACCCTAAGTTTGGACGGATCAGATATTGTTTCCATTTTTCCCAAATCGCCAACTTTATGAATATAAATTGATGCTGGAACACCTGGCCTGATCAGCCCATTGACACTGTATTGCTCCTCAAAATCCTCTGATCCGTCCAAAGTATATTCTGTGATGCAACTGGAAAATAAAAGGCAACATACTGTATAAAAAATAATCCTCATTCAATAACAAATCATCTTAAATAAATAAATTCACGGGGGGTTAGGGTAAAAAACCAATAAACATAAATTAAGATCATTTCCCCTTGCTTAGGTTGTAACTATTAATTCAATAAAAATAACTAAATTTTTATTGATATAAAAATTTAGTTATTCGAATGATTTCTGCCTTTTTTTTACCACTAGGAGTAGATTGAATCTATTCCTTAATTTTCAAAAGAAAAGAACATCTGGAAGACCATCTGTTGCTTAAAAGAATTGATAAAACCCTGTTCAACTCTCTGAGAGGATGAACTTTAAGGTGCAAAATATTTGAAAAAATCAATGCGCCACTTTGTATTTCAACCTAAAGTTTTCTGCTCATTTACAACCCAGCATTATTGATCAATTCGATGATCTGTTCCTTGGTCAGATTTTCGAGCTGACTCTTATCGTAGATGTGCAACAAATAAACTTCCCTGTCATCGGTTACAATAAAGGTGATCACTCTGGCCCCTCCAGACTTTCCTCTATTTTTTGAAGATATCTTCATCCGAATCTTATAAAGATTATGTCCAAGACGGATTCCGGATGCAGGATTTTCTACCAGGGTCTCAATCAGTTGTTGTAAGTCGGTTTTTAGGGAAGGATACTTTTTGGCCAGTTTTTTAACCAGCTTTTTAAATTCAGGCGTAGGGATTACCTTATAACTCATTGAGGAAGTCTTCGGTCGATTGCTTGGGTAGTTTTCCTTCCTTCATTAGTTTTACTTGTATCAGGCTATTTTGCAGTTCTTCCAATGCTTTTTCTTCGCTATCTTCCACCTTCACATAATCCAGGGTTTTGATGAACTCTA
This sequence comes from Cyclobacterium amurskyense, assembly GCF_001050135.1. Lineage (GTDB taxonomy): Bacteria > Bacteroidota > Bacteroidia > Cytophagales > Cyclobacteriaceae > Cyclobacterium > Cyclobacterium amurskyense. The sequence continues at coordinate 144,330 of NZ_CP012040.1, forward strand.
GGAAAACTTCAAATTTATTGTCTGCGATATTGATCGTTAGCTGCTTCATATTGTAATAATCCTTTGGCTTTATAGCTTCCCTTAACTAGTATTGATAAACGAGCATATAAACAATAATGTTATCCAACGAAAATAGTTAAAAAACGCTAGAATCGAAAATAGAAATTCAATAGTCATCCATTTAAGAACATCCCAAAAGTTAAATCAGACAAATAAGTAGGTGGTACAAGATTTAATTACAACTTGATTGAACCATGAACTGAAAATAACTATTTGCAATCAAGCCCTCACTCTATGCTAGGAGTAGATTGCATCTACTCCTTATTATCAATAGAAATATACATCTCGATTACTATTAGCTACTTTAAAAAATTAGCAGAACCCTGTTCAACCCACGTCGGGGTTGAGGAATTGATGGTTATTCGCCGTCCACGAGTTTTCACCCGTAATTAATATTATTGAAGCCCTACAGGCTTCTTTGGTTTTCGTGATAATGGACCATTCGAAAGAACTAAATCGATTACATCAATTACCTCACAAATCCCAGGTCTGAAGGACCTGAACTATAATAACCGTGAGTGGCAACTCACGGAAAAGCTGTTACCTACCTTTCCCACAACCCCGGATGGGGTTGAACAGTGTTGCGAAAAACAAGTTCACTTTCGCTAACACGCTAGGAATAATGCATCTACCTTTCACATAGTGTCGAATATTTGAGTGTAGTTGCAAACTACACTCAGTCCACCAGGTCAATTAATTGTACACCACTAGGAGTAGATTGCATCTACTCCTTCCTATCAATGTGCTTGCGATCCTTTCAGAAATAGTAGATTAGGTGTTGATCAAACTTCCTATTTCATTTTCACGAAGGCAATAAATTATTGAGGGTATAGGCTATGAGTTGATTGTCGAGGGGCTTTCCGGCCTGATTGAAAATACTGTCTAATTTTAGCTCATAAACATACCCTGGTTTTAGCGCTTCCAAAACCAATTCCACCCTCATATGATCAGCAGATATGGTGATGTCTTTTATGGCCACGGATTGTAAATCTCTTTGCGTAGACTTATCTACCGGCTCATCAAACGGCTTTTTCTGATACGCATAATAATACCGACGCAACTGGTAATTTTTTATGGCCAAAGCGCCTTCCGGATTTACCGCTTGAGTGAAGGTTATGGTAAAACCATTTTTAGTCAGGGACATTTTGGCGATATCCATGGGTGGGTTTCCGGTGGAAGAAATCTTTTGAATGCCCTGATCACCTCTCCAGCCATGTTCAATTTGCCCTACCCATAAACTTCCATCCGGCCCAAAAGCCAGGCGGTTGTTGCCAACTCTCAAACCTTGTCCATCAACAAATGGAATACAAGCCCCTTGAAATTCCCCTGCGACTTCCTCAAGCATTACCCGGAAAATCCGGTCCCTATTCATTTCTCCAATCAGAAATTGCCCTTCAAAATCTTTGAACTGCTCGTTGTTTTTAATTAATAAGGGTTGAGTGGGAGAATTGGCCATTATTCCATGTGGAAACAATACCGACGCCTTGGTACGAAGACTGTCCAATGTTGAAATTGGGAGTGAAAATGGGTCTGCATTTTTCCATTCTTCTTGCCACACGAGGCTTGCAGGATGTCCAAAGAAACGGTCTTTTTTGACATGGTACAACGTGCTCGTCTCTACCCAGTCACTTTGGTTGTCGGTAACAAATAAATTTCCAGAATCATCAAAGCCCAATCCATTCGGGGACCTGAAACCTGAAGCAAAAGGGATAACCTTTCCATTGGGCTGAATTTTCAAAACCCAACCTCGGTAAGGAACAACAGAATACATTTGTCTTTTTCCATCAGCACCATCCCTGCCATTTAGCCGCAACTCACCCCGAACATTCTCCCTAATGCCTCCACCAGATGAAGCGGTATTCAAGGCGATGTAAAAATTTCCTTCACTGTCCCTAACAGGCCCGTAATTGAACTCATGGTAATTGCCGGATATCCCAAAATCATCCGTTATCTTTTCATATACATCGGCTTTACCATCCTTGTCCGTATCCGTAATCCGTGTCAATTCAGGTCTTTGCAATACCACAATTTCAGCATCATTGATTACCACCAAGCCCAATGGCTCGTGTAGCCCTTTAGCAAATAGCTGCCATTCATTGGTCTTAGGGTCAAAAATCATGACCTCCCCTCGGGTAAAACAAGCGATCAACCGGCCATCTGATAAAAAATCAAGCCCACCGGTTTCTGCCAATAAACCATCGGGAACAGGGATTGTAGCTACCTGATAAGTGGCACCTGCTCCTTGTGGTTTGGGCTTACAGGCTGTAACAATACAAAGACCAGTTAATAGTACAATTAATAAATGTCTCGTTTTTGTCATCACTTGTTACTTTTAGTCATCCTAATGGTAAATTCTTTTGCTTCATCTGGACTCAGTTTCAAGGCACCATTTTCTGTTTCACCCTTATTAAACCCATACTCCACTTGCCCATCAGCATTGAATAGAAACCAGACAGGTTCTTTTGCATTGTTAACCTTTATTGTTCTGATCAATCCTGTGCCTTCTTTGTTTGGATGAATAATTTCGTGAACCTCCACTCCTGAAAGCAAATAGTGAAACTCAGGGTAGCCATCGATCCATTTGTACCTCAAAAATTCAGGACTTGGAATGCTTTCTCTACTACCAATCCGTATAGGGAATTCCGTTTTCTCCTGATAAAATATTTCACCGAGCACTTTTGCATAGGCATTTTTATGGCCGTGCCATAGATCGGTATTGTCCAGGAATTCTCCTTGCCAGGCAAACTGCAACTGACATAATGCTGCATCCCAGCAATACGACAATTGTTTGGGAAGGTGGACGGCTATACTGGCAAGGCTGGATTCTTCGATAAAAACCCGGTAAAGGTAAGGAGGCACATTATCGTATGGATGCAATTTGGGATGATGGTGCATGGCAGCACTTTCTGTATCCTGCACTTTCTTGTCTCCGGTTCTTCGCAAAGGTGGGATGTTTTCATCGTTTTCTAGTGGTGGCATTATACCGTTTTCAGTCACATACATGTAGCCATACATGATAAAGCCATGACCGGGATAGGTACATACAAAAGGATAAATACCAGGCTCCTCGGGCGCTTTAAACTGTATGGTTTTGCTCTCGCCCGAATAGATTACGGGAATGGACCATAGCACCAAAGGACTCTTTGGAATAAAATTCATTTCCGGGCCTTTTTCTGCCAATTGCTGGGCTGCAAGGACTACGTCAGCCCTTGATCCAGGCTTAGTAATGACCATATTATGGGGCATGTCATCATCACTATTCGTGACAGTGAGCTTGACTTCAGCCCCCGGAGCAACAGAAAACCTGACCTTGTCAAATTGAAGCCCGGGAATTGCTTTTAATTCAATGGAAGTGATTTTCTTGCCATCACCCTGTGCCAGAAGTGCTGAATGTAGCAGGAGCGCAAAACAGAAAATTAATGTTGTACTGTATTTTATAACCATAGCTAATTGTATCAATTAAAAATCCTTAAAAGGACCTCTTGGTGCTGCATTTTCCATCTCCTCTTTCCATTCTGAAAATTTTCGGGTAAGCTCTTCCAGAATTTCAGGCTTCTCTAAAGACAAATCATTTTGTTCTCCAATGTCCTGTTTCAAATCAAACAATCCATTTCCTTTTGCGGACTGCACCCATTTCCAATCCCCAACTCTGGCTGCCTGATCACCTCTAAACTCCCAGAACATTTCTGTTCTTTCAGCATCGGTTTTACCCTGAAGTACCGGTAACATGTCAAAGCCATCATAAATGATGGCTTCAGGTAGTTCTAAACCTGCCGCTGCAACCATCATGGGAAACAATTCCAAAGAAGTCAAAAAGGCATCATTTGTTTGTCCGGCTTCAAGTTTACTCGGCCATTTGACCAAACAAGGGACTCTTATACCGCCTTCAAAAAACTGGGCCTTACCTCCTCTTAAAGGAGAATTGTCTGCCAATGACATACCACCATTGTCAGAAAGAAAGATTACCAGGGTATTTTCCTCTAGCCCCATTTCCTTTATCCTTTCTAAAATAGTACCAATGGACTGATCCATTTGGGTAATGGCAGCTTTGTATGCCCTTTGTTTTTCCCCTCGTTTTGTGTTTGACTTGGGGTACATTTTCAAGTACTCTTCAGTGGCCTGAACAGTGCCTTTAATCTCTGGATCTAAATTCGAAGCACTGTGAGGAGCATTGAAGGCCAAGGTTAGAAAAAAGGGTTTTCCTTCACTTCCATTGATAAATTCCAGTGCTTCCCTTTCAAAAAGGTCTGTTGCGTAAGTTCCTTTGTCGGCTATGGATAACCGGTTGCCATCGATCATGGATGGACTCCCATAGCGCTCATGGGTGAAATAATCAATCCCTGTGTTGGCAAAACCATAGTACTTGTCATAGCCCTGCTGCATTGGTAAATACCGCTTCAATTGGCCTAAATCCCACTTTCCTATATAGCCATTGGTATAGCCTCCTTCTTTTAATACTTCGGAAATAAAGATTTCTCTAAGGTCTGTCCCTAAGATCCGTTCCGGAGAAACGCTGTATTCGTAATCAGTATACTGATGCCCATAATTGACCATATTGTTACGAAAGAGCTCAAAAGTGCCATTTCTTTGTGGATACCTTCCTGTAAGCAATCCACTTCTAGAAGGGGTACAAGCAGAACTAGTGACATAAAAATTAGTCAACCGCACTCCTTCTGCTGCCAATTGATCCAAATGAGGGGTAAGAATATCCTTATTACCAAAGGAACCAAGGTCATGATAGCCTTGATCGTCTGATATAATCAATAGGACATTAGGCTTTTGTTGTTGGCCAAACCCATGCGTTCCAACCAAAAACAATAAAGAAAAGAGCAAGCTTTTAAGTCTCATAATCATGTCAATTTGTTCACAGATAGGCTACTTAGACCGTAATATTTATGCCTTTTGATGCAAATATTGGTTTTGCAATTTTCCGGTAATTTTCACCGAATACTTTCATGCGTTCTTTCTGGGAAAGGGAGGCATCTAGGACTTTAGCCATTTCCGTAGAAAAAGAGCGACTTGGTCCATGTCCACCCCAAACGATTCGGTCAACACCCACTACATCTACAGCATAATCAACAGATCCAGAATGCGGATCTGCACCGCTAAATTCGAACAATACATTTTCGTAAGGCCTGATGGCTCTTGCTGCCAACTCCCAATCTCCTCCTGCATGTCCGCAAATCAATGGCACATTCGGAAATCGTTTGGCAAGCGTCGCTACATCCATCGGGGTAGACTCCCCTTCTAAATTTCCTCCCCCGGGCCATCTAGGCTCTCCTCCTACTTTAATCCAGGTATGGATATAAATCACAGCTCCTAAGTCGGCAGCATAGCGAATGATCTTATCGTTTTGATCTGCATCACAGGTCACTCCCAGCTTATTTCCTCCTACATATTTGATACCTACACAAGGTCCGTTGGCAATCCACTTTTTCATTTTAGCTAAACTCTCATCCGGAAAGCCAGGGTCTATTGGGATAATCCCTGAAATCCAGTCCGGATCATTCTTCAATATTTCTAGCTGGGCCGCATCATGCGGTTTAGGATCCAGAGGATCGCTTAAGGTTCCACCAATATCCACAGAAATGATACGCTCCAGCCCCATTCTCTTTACATAGAAAAGCATTTCCTGGTGTTGTTTAATAGGCTCGGTTCCTGTCAAAAACCCGTGGTAATGGGTATCCCAAATTCTAAATGCTTTTAATTCTTCTAAATCCGGAAGTCCGTATAAATGGGGATCTATGGCAAAATTGTTCATAATGGATTGATTAAAGTAAATGGCGTTTCAAATAAACTATAGGGCGGAATTCATGAAAATATTGGCATTCCCCTGCAAAATCCCATTGGCCTGTTCTACCGATAAAGGTGATTCCATAAGCTTCAATAAGCTTGCTTCAACGGGGAAATAAGGGGCATGAGAACCAAACAATATGCGCTCTGCAGCCAATGGAACTCCTTTTTTTCCATTCCAAGGATTGCCTTCAATCAGTTGTCCTATTGCACCACTCCCTTCAATTCTGGAAGTATCAAAAACTACATTGGTCTCCTTGATAAACCGCTCCAAAAGGTTTCCGGTAATTTTATGGGTCCAGTAAAGCATTTGAATTTTTACCTTAGGGTATTTTTTAATGATGTCTACCAAAGGATTCATGTCTGCTCCCCTGGTGAGGACGATCGGGTGGTGATTTCTACTGTCATCCATGTCTCCTACAATTTGTAAGATCATTTTCCTTTTTTCTACCTGAGCTACCAATTTTTCAAAATCCGGATGGCTTGGATCAAAGGTTTGGTAAATGGGGTAAATCCTAACACCAGGCATCTTGTATACCTCATGGCAACGCCTCAGGTCTTCTTCCCAATCCGGCCAAGCCAGATTTACTGTACCGAATGGGAGCAACATTCCCTTTCCATTATGCTTGCATTCCTTGGCCAGTCGTTCATTGACGCCATTGATGTCTTTGTGAAAAAGTGCTTGAAAGCTGCCTGCCCAGGCTTTTTCCACCCTGTGTTTGTTTAACTTTGCTAGCAAAGCATCGGTCTCACCGTATTTCAGTTTTCTAAATGGCCAATCAAACAAATTGATATTGGTATCGATGACACCTGGCTTTCCGGCAAACAAATTGGGTTTACTTTTTACATCCTCCGGTAGGTTGGTCGAAAAACTAAGTGGCAATGAGGCAGCGGCAGTGGCTTTAAGTGTGGTACTAAAAAAGCTGCGGCGGTTTACTTTTTTCATAATGTTGTTATTCAGGCTTTCAATGGTGGTTAAAGTTTTTCAGCTGGTTTTGATTTTATTCAAACTGTCCCTGTTTTCGTATACTTTCGTAATCCCGGCGACTATCTCGTCCATTTCCTGACGAGAGCCTAAAAGCATTCCAGAGCCCCAGAAGGAGATAAGCGTTTCGTTACAAATTTTATCGCAATTTGGGAGATCCAGCGAATTAGCGTACTCTTCCCTTCTTTCTTTTGTATACATGGTCTGGTATTCATCCAAGCCCAAAACATGTTGGATCCAAGGTTCTTTGTGCAGTCCGTTTTTAATATAGGAGCCCATAGGAATCCCTTCCGCATTCAGCGCTTTTAAGAACAGGCTCCTGTCAGCACCATTAAAATGTTCTTTGTTATAGGACATCGCAAAGTGATAATAGGAACTGCTTTCGGTTCCTGGGTACTTTTTCTGTGGAGTCAGTCCAGGAATGTCTGCCAACTGAGCTATGAGGTATTCAGCATTTTCATTTCGCTTCAAAAACCTATCCTTGGCCCCCGGCAACTGTCCCATAAGTATGGCCCCTTCAAATTCATTCATCCTGTATTTTGGGCCAATGGTTTCATTCCTACCTTTTCTGGAAGCCCCTCTGTTCTGAACCGTATAACATTGCTCCATCAAAGCCTGATCGTTTCCGACCACAGCTCCTCCTTCTCCGCAGGCAATCGCTTTACTTGCCTGAAAACTAAAGCAGCCCAAGTCCCCTATAGTACCTATGGCCTTCCCCTGATAGCGAGCAAAAGGTGCCTGACAGGAATCTTCTATTACTTTCAAACCATGCTTTCTCGCCAATTCCATGATACGCTCCATGTTCGCAGGTACGCCCATAATATGGACTGGCATTATAGCCTTTGTATTTGTATTGATTTTTTTGGCTACTTCCTCTGGATCCAACTGGAATGAAGTAAGGTCAAGGTCTACCATCACCGGTAGCGCCCTACTGGTTAAAATAGAAGAAATAGTTCCCATGTCCGTATAAGGAGAAGTTATCACCTCATCACCTGGACCAATACCAAGGGCTTCTACACAAGTACTTAAGGCCTGGGTGCCAGATCCTGTTCCTACACTGTACCCAACCCCAATCTGCCTGGCAAATTCCTTCTCAAAAGTGGGCACATTGCCTGTAGCAGATTGTATCCTGCTCCATATGCCACTTCGGGTTGTTTTGACGATGGCATTCACCATTTGATCATCCACATATGGCCAAGCTGGCCCTATCCTGCCTTTTTCTCTTATGGCTGTGCCTCCTAAAATAGCCAGCTTTTCTTTGTTTTGGATCAATACATTGCCCAGTCCAGGCAAAACAGGTGAGGCGGCTATGGCCAAAGAGCTGGTAGAAAGACCAGCCATGAATTTTCTCCTACTGTATGCTTTGTTCATTGCTTATGTGGCATTAATTGTTTTAAGAATAATTTCCTGATTCGCCATTCGGCCATAAGAAGCATTGACCATAATTATAAATTCAACATGCTTTGGGCATTTCTCCACCTCAGCAAATCTTTGGTACTTTGGCTTGCTTCTTCTTCGCGTAATGATTCAATACGCAACATTCCTGTTAGGTAATCCAGTATCGGGGCATGGGTCCCAAAAGCAAATTTATCTTCTCCATAGAATTCCAGTGCTTGTGCCATATTGGCCAGGGATCGACCGGAAGTATCCATGAGGACCTTACTTTTCATAATTAACTCAAAGTCGTCATTTTTAAGCTGATAACCATTTGCAAGGTTTAATATAAAATATTTGGCCGCTGGCACTTCCTTTATTATGGGCAATAAATCCACTAAGCCTTGCTCGGGTTTATCTGTACCTGCTAATTGATCCAAGTCCATCCAGGATTTCTGTCGGCTATCGACCATTCTCATGGTCAGCCCAACAACCAAGTCATGGTCTCGGGCCATTTTCACCAATTCAACACATGCGGAATCCGTCAATTGATAATCGTGGTATTGGGGATAAATACGTATGCCTTTAATTCCGACTTTTACACATTTATCAAAATCACTTTTCCATCCGGGGTAGAAAGGATTAATAATGGCAAATGGAATAATTCTTTCTTTATAGGTGGCTGAGGATTCAATTTCAGCAAACAATGCCTCATTGGCTGCCTGACAATTTTTATAGAAAATCCCGCTCATATTGGCGACTACAGCCTTGTCAACTCCAAACTGATTCATTTTTTTCAGCAGTGATTCACAGGTTGAATACGCCATCTGCTTGTAAGGCCAGTTGCCCACATAGGCATTGGTATCAATTAACACCAAAACCTCCTTTCTTCAGCAAAGCATTGTAATTGTCGAAAAACAGTTTTCTTTTCTGTCCTTCATTGAGGTTGGAAGCCAGTACTTTTCCTACGCTTTGATAGTAACTGTTGTCCGTTCCGAAAAAAAGCCTGTCCTCACCCAAATACTTAAGGGCGAAGTCAATCATGTTTTCTTCATTATTGCTGCCTCCTGTGTCCAAATATATATTGGGCGTATGTTCAAAGGTTTTACACATGCATTCCCAATCTCCTCCACCTCCGATATGGGCAAATTGGAAATTGGCATCTGGAAATTTCTTTGCAGCGGCTACAAAATCTTCCGGTGTAGAAGTGCCAGGAAATTTTCCAGCATCATACTTCATTCGGTACCCTCCTACTCCTAGCTGACACTCTCCATGCATAAAAACAATCATTTTTAATTCAGAGAGCTTTTCAATAATGGGTTCATACAATGGGTCACTGATCTTTACCTGATTGTACAAACGGGTACCCACAAGTCCATTGTCTACACAGCGGTTGATTTCATCAATCGCCTCCTTTTTATAAGTAGGGTTAATAGTAAATTCCCCAACCAATCGATCAGGGTAGGCTTTTACTCCTTTGATCACCTTATCATTGATACTCCTGAACTCTTCTGGAGTAGCTTTTATAGGCAACATGGGCATACCAACAAACATCTTTTCTATAGATAGCCTGTCTGCAAAATCAATTTGGTCTCTTAGCTGATCCAGAGTCATGTTAGAAGTAGCATAGGCATCTATTTTCCTGTACTTATTCACCTCTCTCATCAAATCAAAATCATTTTCTCCAGATGCCCTTGTTCTGAAATCAATAGGTGGAACACCCGTCATCAAACCAAAAATGGAAACAGTTCCACTAAGTGAAAATTCTCTTCTTGTTATGCCCATGACCTATTGTTTTTTGTTCAAGGAGTTAACTTATTTTAGGATATAAATCCTATCCCATAGTCCATTGTATAATTAAATTCAACTCATCCTACACTCACAGGAATTGTGAAATGACCTTCTTATTTAATGTCATTTCACAAGCCCCTACGGGGCGTAATATCATAGCCACGGGTGTTAGCCCGTGGCATGAAAATAGAGTTGTATTGATTTTGGCGGTATTGTTGCTTATTTTTGAGCAACAATACTGACAAAATCTCGATGGAATTAAGCAAAGGTTTGTCCTTTAGCTAAATCTATGTTTAATCGATCTAATCAATAACCATCATTTTGTTCCATTACCCCTGGAGCTGCCAATTGAATTTGCTCATAAGGTATTGGGAAATATTTCATATAGGCTTGTGCATTCAGATTTTGAATCACTGCCTGTTCTGTAGAGGGATTGTACTCACTTTCAAGTTGAGTCAAAGCTGTAGTAAATCTGCCAGTACGTACCAGGTCAAACCACCTGTTGTTTTCGACGGCCAATTCAAGTCTTCTTTCCAATAACAGTTTGTCCATGAACAATTCCGGAGTGGCAATGTCTACCAAAGTATAATTATGGTCTGAATCCCCAAATGCTCTTTCTCTGATGCTATTCAACTGTGCTAGAGCAGTTTCCTGATCACCTAATTGGTACAGTGCTTCGGAATAAAGCAATACCATGTCAGCTAATCTCAAAACAGGCAAATCCAGTCCTGAACTACTGATATTGTCGATTGGAATAATGAATTTATTGAAGTAAGGAAACCAAAAAGGTTCATCATCAGGTGCAGAAGAGAAAGTTCGTTGCCATTCTGTGATGGTTACACTAAACCTGGAATCCTCAGGGTCATAAGCTTTATGCAAATTCCATGTTGGTCTTCCAACCCTGCTACCGTTATTGATAACGCCGTAAACGCCTGCAGTAGGTGCCAAGGCATAAGTTAGGCTATGTCCATTGGTACCTTCCAAATAAGGTAAGGAAAAAATGGATTCAACGTTTACCTCAGTTTCTATGCGAAATAGGTCCTTAAAATCAGGCAACAATTCATAATCGTAATCTGCGAACAGCCTTTCCAATAAGGTTTTGGCATCGCTCCATTTTTCTTCATAAACTTTCACCTTAGCCAAAAGTGCTATGGCTGCTGCTTTGGACAACCTTCCTTGTTCGGAAGTAGTTGGAAGCTTGGCAATGGCATCATTCAGGTCACTGGAAATTAATGCATAAATTTCTGTTTCAGTGGCTCTTGGAACCTGTCTGGATTCCTCCACCTCGATGATACTTGTCACTGCTGGCACACCTCCAAAAATCCTTACCAGGTCAAAATAGAAGTAAGCTCTCAAAAATTTCGCTTCACCTGTATGTTTGTCTTTTAATTCAGTGCTATAATCTGTGGGCACTTCAATATTTTCCAAGACAGTATTGGCTCTAAAAATACCATTGTAAGTATCCTTCCAAAAGACATTTAGTCTGGGATTTTCAGGGCTAACATCCAGTAATCCTATTTCTGCCATCCCTGGAGAGGTCGCAAAATAATAACCATACATATTGTCTGAAGGAATTTCCATCAATTCATAATCCGTTGGAAACCTTGATTGCAATCGATTGTAAATCCCCAAAACTGCCAGATCCAGGTCATTCGAATTTTCAAAAGCGTTGACATTGGTCAATAATGATTCTGGAATCGGATTGAGCAGATCATCATGACAGGAAGTAAAGCTTAGCAAAATCGCTAATGTGCTTAGTATAATTAATTTGTAAGTTTTCATTTTTCTGTTTTTTCGTGCCTATACCAATCAAAAGCCAATGTTAAGTCCCAAGACAAATGTTCTATTCAAGGGTTCTGAACCGAGGTTTACCCCAGGGGTACTGCTAATGCCTGAAACTTCTCCTCTTGTCGTCCCTTCGGGATTGTAGGCATGATTTCCTTTGTTTTTAATAACTAATGCGTTATTAACAGACGCATAGAGTCTTAAACTTTTAATTCCTTTTCCTTCTGAGAAATCAGGAAAAGTATAACCTAAGTTTATGCTTCTCACATTAAGGTAGGAAGCATCCTCTAAGTAAAAGTCATTGTTGGTATTGTAGCCAAACAACTGACTTAGAGCTGCTGCTGGATTAGTACCATCACCAGGTTCTTCTTCAGACCACCACTGGTTTTCTACCAATGATCTTCTCATGGCGCCCAAAGTGTTGCCCTCGTAATATTGGTTTTCTGCATTGAACATTTTGGCTCCTAATGAAGCTTGCATGAAAATACTTAGGTCAAATTGTTTCCAGTAAAATTCATTGGAAAAGCCCAATTGCATTTTAGGTTGAAAACTTCCTAAGATCACCTTGTCTTCAGGATCAATTTCACCATCATTGTTCGTGTCCTGAAATATTGGGTTACCGGGTTTTGTTCCGGCTAGGCTTGGCGTTTGAGAAATCTGTTCCTCATTCTGAAAAACACCTATAGACTTGTAGCCATAATAAGAAAACATTGGTTCTCCTTCTCTCAATAGAAAGTCCATTGACCAATAAGTATTGATTCGCTCATCCACTTCTCCCAAGTCGGTCACTTCATTTTTATTCATGGAAAGGTTAAATGAAGAATTCCATTTGAACTCACCTACCAGATTCCTGGTGTCGATCTCCACATCCAGCCCACTGTTTCTTACTTCACCAACATTGTTTATAATACTACTAAATCCAGTAATAGCAGGAGTATTAACATTGTACAACATTCCCGTGGTTAGGTTGTCATAATAATCCACATTCAGGTTAAACCTGTTTTGAAGAAAGCTTATTTCAAAACCAAAATCATAGCCTTTGGTTTTTTCCCATGAAAGCCTGGGGTTTGCCATGGAATTCTGAACAATCCCATTTACCAACATATTATTAGGAGAATAACTTACAGATCCAACAGAACCTAGATACTGAAAATTCCCAATATTAAAATTCCCTGTAACACCATAACTGGCTCTTAATTTAAACTCTGAAATATTTGGTATATTTTTTATAAACTCTTCTTCAGAAAGTCTCCATGCAGCTGAAAGGGAAGGGAAATTTCCCCATTTATTTTCAGGGCCAAATCTGGAACTACCATCTCGTCGGAAAGAACCTTCCAAGAGGTATTTGTCCTTGTAAGCGTAATTTACCCTAGCAAAATAAGAAACCAAGCCCCATTCAGATTTAGACTGTGTAGTATTGGCAGGATTGATAATGGCATTGTTGAGGGTTTTTACCTTATCGTTGTTAAACGAATTGGAAACGGCATACATCGCTAGGGACCTGGAGGTTGAATTTTGGTAAGAAGCACCAAGCAAACCACCTACATTGTGAACATCATTAAAGGTTTTGGTATAATTCAGTACATTCTCATTGACTAGATTTATACTTCTTGCATCCGAGACATTCCCGTTGGTGTTTACTCGAGTATCTCCAATCCCACCACTCCAATAATCATTGTTCGTGAAAGCGATATTTGTTCCTACAGAGGTTTTGAAGCTAAGTCCATCCATAAGGTTCAAATTGATAAAAGCCCTCCCGATATTTGTAAAAACGTTGGAATAATTCTCCGTTCCATAAAGGTAAACATAGGGACTAGCCTGTCCGGAGTGACCAGTTGGAATGTAATCATAAGTACGAGGGTATTTCCCGTCAATGTAATCAGGGCTGACAAAGGGTGGATATTTTACTAAGGAAACCATATTGGATCCTGCATACCTCGTCTTGGAATAGGAAGGGCTCAATTCCATACCCATGCTTATCATCTCATTGATTTTCACATCAACATTCGCACGAAAACTATACTTTTTATACCCGGAAGTTTTCAATACGCCTTCCTCATCCATATAAGTACCTGACAAATAATATTTGGTGTTATCGGTACCACCAGAAAGGGAAATATTGTGGTTTTGGATGGTAGCGGTCTGAAGCACTTCATCCTGCCAAATGGTTTGAGGAAGTTCTTTGGTAAGTGGATTGACCTGGTAGGTCAAAGGTCTTCTTGGATCTCCCCAAATAGGAATGGAAGTATCTCCCCCAGCCCATGCAAATTCCCTGTTCTGGTATTTAGCCAAATAGCTATGCCATTCTTCTCCTGTCAACCAATCGTCATGAACAAGGGCATTGGACATTCCAAAATAAGAGTTGATTTTTAACTCAGGTTTTTGGGTCGACCCTCTTTTGGTTGTAACCAATATCACTCCTCCTGCACCTCTTGAACCATAAATAGCGGTCGAAGAGGCATCTTTTAACACCTCAATGGATTCCACATCATTCATATTCAATTGACCTAAGTTTCCTCCAGGAAAGCCATCGATGACTACCAAAGGGTCATTTCCCGCACTTATGGAACCGAGTCCACGAACCCTAATGTCAGGCGCGTCACCGGGCCGGTTACGGGTATTGGAAATATTAACCCCTGCCATTCTTCCTGCAAGGACATTTTCAAGCCTGCCAACCGGCAATTGGTCTAGGTTTTGGTTTTCTAATTTAGAAATAGATGAAGTAACAGAAGTTTTCTTCCTTGTTCCATAACCAATTACCACAACTTCATCCAGGTCTGATTGCTCTGGAACAAGGTTAATAGCAAAGGTCTGTCGATTGTTTACCGCTACCTCTTGGCTTACAAAGCCTACGAAAGAGAATACTAAAACAGCACCTTCATCAGACACCTTTAAGTTAAAGGCTCCGTCAATATCAGTGACTGTTCCAATATTCGTATTCTTGATTAGGATATTAACACCAGGAAGTGTTTCACCGCTCTCCACATCAGTGACGGTACCAGAGACGGTTCGTTGTTGTGCAAGGGTCATTGAGGCAAGCCCTGAACCCAGAAATAAGATCATTGTAAAAACCCCTAAATAAAAAAGGCGGTTGATCTTGCTTAGGACGGGAAGGAATTCTTCCTTCCCCATTTTTCCATTGTATTTTTTTTCCAAAACTGATTGATTTAAGTGGTTAATTATACTTATATAAAGATTCATTTGGTTTTGTAACCCAAATAATAATTATAGTATAAATTCTAAAATTGGAATTAAATATGTCTAATTATAGAATTAGAACATTAATCATCTTTTCGGTTACGTTACCTTAAACCTATTAAATTTTATTCAAGTAACAAACAATTTTATAGTATTTTACTTAATTGAAGATTAAATAAAATTAAACCAGTCACAGAATATAAAAGATAACTTTTCAAAGTATAAAAGTGATGAATGGAGTATTTCTAATGATTGATCTTGAAAAAGAAGGCTAAATAAAAATGAAGATCATTAAATGTCAGGCAACACTTAAAATCAGCAATTTATCGCCCACCTTTAATCCAATTATTTTCCAGACTATAATAACTCCATTGGTGGACCAAGTAAAATGGTTAACTTGAGTAAAAGCCTGGATTTACATTTTAAAAAGTTTTTTTAGTCGTCTTCCAACCTTTTGCCGGGTTTCTGACTCTTTTATACATATGGACGAAAAATGAGTATACCAAAGCCAGATGCGACACTGATAAAAAAGATCAACCAAAATGACCGAAATGCTCAATTTCAGTTATTTGAAATGACCAAAGGAATGTTGTACTCAACTTGCTACAGAATAATCGGTGATGAGGAAGAGGCTCATGACATTCTTCAAGATGTTTATGTAGAAGTATTTCAGAACATACGAAAATTGAAAAACCCTGAAGCACTTATTTCATGGATGAAAACCATCGCTGTTCGAAAGGCGATACACTTTAGCAAAAAGAAGATCTATTTTGAACCGGTAGAAAATCAGGAAATGGAGACTACAGAAGCATTTGATTCTTGGTTTGATGCAGAAATACTGGATCAGGCCATACTAAGTCTTCCTTCTGGGGCCAAGGCTGTTTTTCTACTCACGACAGTGGAAGGCTATTCGCATAAAGAAACGGCAAAACTACTTAGTATCACAGTGAGCACTTCAAAATCTCAGTTGCACTATGCCAAATCATTACTTAAAAGTAGAATCACTAAGCTCCTTAAGGCATGAAGACACACAACCCCAACCCAGAGCTTTGGAATAAGATTTTAGAAAGGAAAACCTTCGACAAACAGCTGGAAGAAAATAGCAGAAAACTTCCCATCAGGGAGCCTAATACCGAGATCTGGGGACAGATTGAAAAAAGGCTTGAGGAACCGAAAAGGCCGGTAATCTGGTATTATTTAGGTGCCGCAGCTATTGCCATGTTCCTGTTATTTTCAGGAATCGATTTCTTCTTATCCTTTCAGGGTGACGAAAAATCACCTTTATTCACAGAAAAACCAAAGTTAATTGCTCCTGATAATTATTTAGCACCTGAAGTAATAAATCCAAGGGAAAGGATCCCTGAAAAAATAGCAACAAATAAATTTCCTTCTTCTGAGGTGAAAATTTCCCCACCAATTAACCGCAAGAAAACAGAACCGATTACAGCTAGTGGAATGGCATTTCCCCCTACAATAATAAAAAAAACATTCACTATAAATAAAACAACTATTCAGCCTCCAATGGTAGCCAATAAAAAAACTTACCATGAAGTGAAAATCACTTGGGAAGCAGAAAAACCAAATTCAAGCGGTTCTCCTTTTGGAAGAAAAGAAAAAATACAAGTAGAAAACGTCAATTACCCGACGGCTACAATTCAAGTTAAGTTCAATAAATCAAAAAACTAATATTCTAAATTCTCTCGTTATGAAAAGATCAATTCAATTGTCTTTAATGGCATTGCTATGCGCAATCCAATTTGAAATCCTTGCTCAGCAAGTAGAAAACCAATTGCCTAAAAATACCCAGGAATGGATGGACGAAGATTGGCCGGTTACTGATTCCCTGGCTTTTGAATTGCCAAATCAAGGCAAACTTTTATTATTGTTTAATTCTAATGAGCACAGCCCAGAGGACTTAAAATTAAAATTTAAGCCCATTCTTAATAAAGCAACTGAATTTCCGGAGTTTAAAACCATTACCTACAGGCTAGCCGAGGCATTTCCACAGACAAGTGTGGACAGAGTCATTCTCAACATTGAAAAAAAATATGTCCCTTATGCAGATCGGCTAGAAATGACTTTTCCTGTAGGATTAGATTATACGGGAGGTTATTTCACACCTGAGATAGGGTTTAGGAGTAAGATTTCTTGGAGAAAATTTGATATTGGCGCTTCGATTACCAACTCCGTTTTTTTCCCGGAAAAAATTGAAAACAAGGTAGCAGTCAATCACAATTGGTTTTTAAATGCGGAATTCAGCTGGGAGCTATTCAATCCCAAATCCAATAATAAAAACATGATAGGCATTGGCTACCTATTGAACGAAGAGAAAAGCCAACTATTCAACCAAACTACGATCAAAGCTTTCTACAGAAGGCAAGTCAGTCAAGTCATTTCTATTCAGGTAGGGGTAGTTGGCACCAACAAACTTAACACCCTTTATCCTACAATAGGAGTAAGGTTTTGGTAAAAACTAACATAAAGAAATAACTAACCGATTTTTTTAAAATACCCATAGTTTTTTAGAAAAAACAGGCATTACATTCTCTTTTCAAAAAAATAGCATGGCTCAACCGTGCTATTTTTTTTCAGCCTTAAACCCGAAATAGGCAATTGACAATCTTTTTCATAATCCGAGTTAAAAACTTGACCTATCGCATATACAGAATAACTCAGATTGAGCACAGATAAAATGTTCTTTTTAGATAATACTTTATTTATTACCTGCCAAAAGAAGGAGAGGAACACTTTATCCAAAAAATAGAAGCCCCAAAAGCGTACCATCCTCAATCTTCAAATTAACCAAACAAAACTTCTTGAATAAGAACCAGTAAAATCACAAAAAAATGATATCAATTTCATCATCTCTTTTAATCTAAATGAATAATGACTAAATGACAATAATATTATATTAAACCGACTGCTTTTTTACGACAATTTGCTGTAAAATTGGGATTACGACTGCTTTTTGATAAAGTTGGACTTAAATTTTTTTTAGGAGAAAAAAATTTTTAATATGCAATAATGAAACAATAATAAAAATAGCAATTTTCACTCAAATACACACGATTTATCAATAATTATAAATTATAACAAAATAAAGTTTTGACATACGAGAAAAGATCCATGTTTAACGAAATATCTATTTGTTACTTCATGTAAATTATTTACCGTTCATCAATAAACCAAATGCCAATGAAATAGATTTCTAAAAGCCCAAACCCGATTTTAAGAAAGGATTTCTTTCTAATCAAAAACAATTAACAATAATCCATTATGAAAAGAAAACTACTTAATCGACTAGTGGTGAAACCGATATCATCACTAGCGACTTTATCGTTCTGCTTGTTTTCAGGGAGCTTAATGGCTCAGCAAACAAGTTTGGACAAAAACCTAAAAAATATCGAACAAAATCAGCTTACGACTGCCTCCAATTCCAATGTAGGCAAATCGACATTGGCAGATATGTTTGACGTCACGATATCAGGAACAGTTACTGACAACAATGGCCAACCTATTCCAGGAGCCACTGTTTCTGTACCCGGAACATCCATAGGAACAGCAACCGACCTGGATGGTAAATACACCCTTACAGTACCTGATAATTCTTCAGTGGTCATTTCCTTTATAGGTTTTGAGAGTCAAACCATAGAAGTTGGCAACCAATCTACTATAGATGTAACCCTTACCATGAGCACCCAAGCTTTGGATGAAGTGGTTGTTATTGGTTATGGTACCCAAAAGAAGAAAGACCTTACAGGTGCTGTAATCAATGTGCAGGCTGAAGAGGTAATGAAATACAAACCTACCTCTGTTTCTGAAATCTTAAGAACAACAGTACCAGGTTTAAGTGTGGGATATTCCACAAGTGCGAAAAACGTTCCTAGTTTCAATGTTCGTGGAGATGCTTCTATTAAAGCTGACGCAACTGATGAAGCCAATGCGAACCGTCCACTTATTGTACTAGATGGTGTAATATTTAGAGGTGACCTTGCAGAAATCAACCCTAACACCATAGAAAGTGTTGATGTTTTGAAGGATGCGAGTGCTGCCGCCGTTTATGGTTCTCAAGCGACCAATGGTGTAGTAATATTTACCACCAAAAGAGGTGAATATGGCAAACCTCAAATCTCTTTCAGCTCCAGAGTTGGATTAATAACAGGTGCTAGAAGACAACAGACTCACAAAGGTGGTGAAGATGTATTGAATTGGTTAACGGACATGAACGAAACCATTACCAATTCCATTACTGATCCTTGGACAAGATTTAGGGATTATAACAGCATTGATCCTCAGTACCAAGATGATTGGCTTGCTGCCAATGGTATACCAGGTGAAACTGACCCAGCTAAAATCGATTTGGCTAGGATTAATAACTTTGGTTTTTGGGAAAACGAAATTGAGAATTACCAGAATGGTATTTCTTACGACTGGCAAGACTTCTTATTCCACACAGGTGTAAGACAGGATTATGACGTTAGTGTATCAGGAAGAAATGAAAGGGTATCCTATTATTACTCTTTGGGATACAGTAATAGAGAATCTGTTCAAATTGGAGAATCCTTTGAAACAATCACTTCTCGTTTAAATTTGGATGTAAATTTGGCTGAGTTTTTCACCATTGGTGCAAATACTTCCTTTACTTACCAAAACGAAGGACAAGAAGCCGTAGAAAGTGGTAGCTTTAGGGTTTTTTCACCTTATGACCAACCATGGAAGAATGGCATGCCACAAACAAGAGAAAACTTGAATGATCAGGCTGCAGGTTCAAATATTAGTAACCCTTACCAGGATCCATCTTGGAACACAAGAAGCTATTCCAGGTTTATGATTAACCCTACCTTATATGCTTCTGTTAACTTACCAGGAAACTTTACATTAAGAACGGATTACACTCCTCGATTTGATGTTTACAAAAGATTTGACTTGGATGAAAAAGGAAACCCTCAAAGGGCTGTAGATGCGGCTGAAAGAAGGTACAATGATTACTTCTCTTGGCAGTCCAACACTACTTTAAACTGGAACAAATCTTTCGGTGAGCACAGAATCAACTTCACTGGATTATACAATGCAGAAAGAAACCAAAGATGGGAAACCAGAGCAATGACTAACAATTTCTCCCCAACATCTGCACTTGGTTATCACGCAGTACAACTTGGCCTTAATCCTACCATGTCCTCTTATGATGAGACAAACTCTAGAACAGGTTTAATGGGTAGGGTAAATTATGCCTACAGTGATAAATACAATTTCTCTGCTTCCATCAGAAGAGATGGTTACTCTAGATTTGGTTTACAAAACATCTATGGTAATTTCCCTTCAGTATCTGGAGCTTGGACAATTAGCAATGAGGACTTTATGCAAAACAACTCAGCACTTAATTACTTAAAGTTAAGATTGAGTTATGGGGTTAACGGAAACAGTAGTGGATTGGAAGACTACAATGCTTATGCAAGATTGAGTAATGGTGTATTTTTGAATTATGATGGAGGATATGTACCTACACCTTATACAGAGATCACTAGAATAGCTAACCCTATGTTATCATGGGAACGTACCGGATCTTTTAACGTAGGTTTGGATTTTGGTCTTTTCAATGATAGACTAAGCGGTTCCTTAGATGTATACCAGTCAGAAACAAGAGATTTATTGTTGGATCAAAAACTACCTGATTTATCAGGATTTGAATCAGTTAAAACCAATGTAGGGAATTTACAGAACAGAGGTTTTGATTTGGGATTAAACTCAATCAATGTATCTACTGCTAACCTTGTGTGGACTACTGCCTTTAACGTCACTTATAGAGTGAATAAAATCACCACTTTAGGAAATGCTCCTTCTGAGACAACCGACAGTGAAGGAAATACAGTAATGAGAGAGCCTGATGATTTACAAAACGGATGGTTTATTGGTGAAAACAAAGACATCATTTGGGATTGGGAATTAGATGGGGTTTACCAATTGGGAGAAGAAGCAGAAGCTGCTAAATATGGCCTATTCCCCGGAGACTTCAGGTTTGTGGATCAAGATGGTGATGGAGACATTGACATTGATGACAAAGTATTCTTAGGCTTAACCAATAACCCTTGGTACATCACTTTAAGAAATGATGTAGAATATAAGAACTTTGATTTAGGTGTAATATTCCTAGCTAGATTGGGATACAAAGGAGGTACTTCTGAACCTTTTAACAATTCTCAACAATATATCAAAAACCACAACTGGTACGATATTCCTTACTGGACTCCGCTTAACGGACAAAATGATTTTGCCAGAATTAACTCAATCAATTTGGGTGGTGGTAATGCATGGTTGAGTCAGTCTTATGTAAGGCTTCAAAATATTTCAGTAGGTTATAGTTTGCCTCAAAATATTTTGGAAAAAGTCAAAGCGAATAGGGTAAGACTAGCCGTTAACATTGAAAATGTGGCTGTCTTCACTCCATGGATTAAGGAATTAGGCGATCCAGAATCTGCTAGAGAAATGCCAAGAACTTATTCATTTAGTTTGGATGTAACTTTCTAAAACTAAGCACTATTACAGTTTTAGAAACACAAATTAAAAAAAGAAAGAAATGAAAAAGATAAATATATTTAAAGGGATAATACTTCCTGTATTCCTGGTATTTTCGTTCTCATGTAACGAAGAATTCTTGGATGAGAAACCATTGTCATACTTAAGTCCTGAAAACACTTTTGTAGATGCAGCAGGACTCCAAACTGCCTTGGATGCAGCATATCTTGGGGTTTTCAGTCAATGGAATGGTGATACCCGTGAACTGATGTTCAACAGTAACATGAGTGATGCTTCTGTGGTATCTGCTACGGATAAACCGGATGCATTTGTAGATTTACGTGTATATGCTACGCCTACCAACAGTAGAAACAATGATGCTGGACGTACAAGGTCTTTTTACGCTGACAATTATAAGCATATCAAGAAAGCAAATACAGTAATAGATTATATTGACATCCCTGACTGGGATAATGGTACCAACAATGAAGATAGGAATCACTTATTAGGTTCAGCCTATTTCTTGAGAGCCTTTTTCTACATGCAATTGACCATGGATTTTGGTAATGTTGCTTTCCCACTAAATGTGCTAGCAGGAGCGAGGCGTGATTTTAAAGCATTTAATATGCAAGGAATCTGGGACCAAATGATTGTAGACTTGGAATATGCTGTACAGCATGTTAAACCAAAAAGTCAAATACCTGTAGGGCAAGCCCCTAAGGATGCTGTACGTGTCCTTTTAGCTAAGTATTACATGCTTAACTTACGTTTTGCCGATGCTGAAAAATTAATGGACGATGTCATCAACGGAGGTGAATCTCAACTTTTCACCGATGACATGATACCTGCAGATGTTACCGAGGTAGAAGTTGCCAATACCAACAATCCAAATACAGGAAATCCATTGCCTGGTAGAAGTGGTTATGCCTCTGCTGATGCAGTAAATTACCTACACATGGACAAAGGAGCACAAAAAACCAGTAATCCTGAAGGGATTTGGTTGGTTGTCAATGAGCCATTCGTATTGGGTACGCAAGGTAGATCTGCTAGAATCAGAGCTTGGGGTCCTAACTTTGTAAGTACAAACCTAGGTGTTTGGGAGCCTGGTACTACCAGAACCGGTACAGATGTACAGCAGTCTACTAGCGACGAAAGAGGTAGAATGATGAAAAAATGGGGTAGAGGTCAAGGATTTGCGAGACCTACCAACTATTCTCAATATGACATCTGGAACTTTAAAGGAAAAATTGACGAACAAGATTACCGTCACAAAGACCTTAACTGGTTTGAGATGGAGGATGTTTTGTATGACAATCCTTCTTTATTGGAAGATGGAAGTGAATATTATTTGGAGCCCCTTCGTCTATATGATGACAATGGCAACTTAACTTGTCAGGATACCATCAGGTGCTGGTTCGGTTACCCAAGATACAAGTTTTACTCTGTTAACCAAGAATCTAGACCTGACCGTCAGGATGGAGGTAAAATGGACATGTACATCATGAGAATTGCTGAAGCCTATTTAGTAAGGGCAGAAGCTCGTTACTGGCAAGACAATTATGCAGGTGTAGCTGAAGACATCAACACCATCCGTCAAAGAGCTAACGCCATGGAAATGTATACTGTTGCAGACATTCAAACAGAAGGTATTGGAGCAGTTCTTGACGAAAGAAACAGAGAGCTATTTGGTGAAGAATACCGTCATGATGAGTTGGTTCGTATTTCTGTAATCTTTGCTAAAAGTGGCAAAATGGCTTACAATGGCAAGACTTATTCAATCTCTGGTACAGATATAGAAAAATCGCTTTCAGCGAGTAGTTTCTATTATGACAGGATGATGGAGAAAAACACCTTCTTTAGAGACGAAGTTCCGTGGGCTACTTACAGCACTACCAAATACACCATGGATCCTATGCATGTATTTTGGCCTGTTTATCAGCCATACCTTGTAGGTAATGTGGATGCTATATTGAACCAAACTACCGGTTACAATGGTGCAGAGAACAATATTGAACCACTAAATCATGTAGTTCAACCTGCAGGTGCTCCCAATGAAGACCCTATGAGAGCCATTGGCGAATAAAATTTAACCACTTGTGAATAAAAAGTAAATTAATTCCCCTGCTGTTATCATTTGGTCAGGGGAATTTCTTAATTTAATGGGTCGAATTAATTATAACTTCAATAATAAACCAAATTTGAATATGGATAAGGAATCATCAAGAAGATCCTTTATTAAAAAATCAGCCGTAGCCGGTTCGGCTGCTCTTATTGCTCCTACAATTGTACCTTCCAGTGTATTTGGAGCCAATGATAGGATCAATGCTGCAGTTTTAGGTTTAAATGGTAGAGGAAAAAGCCATATCCAAGGCTTTATGTCACAAAAAAATGTTCAAATAAAGACTTTTTGTGATCCTGACATGAATATCCTTAAGGAACGTCAAAAAAGCTTTAAGGAAAAATACAATGCAGACGTGGTCTTGGAACAAGATCTACGTAGGGTAATGGACGATAAAGATATCGATGTAATCAGTATTGCTTCTCCTAACCACTGGCATGCATTGACTACCATCTGGGCTTGCCAGGCAGGTAAAGATGTTTATGTGGAAAAACCTGGTTCCCATAATATCTGGGAAGGTAGGAAAATGGTAGAAGCAGCTCATAAATACGATAGAATCGTTCAACATGGTGTTCAGCTTAGAAGTTCTCCTGCAGTTCAAGAAGCCATCCAACTAATACGTGATGGTTATATAGGAAATGTTTACATGGCCAGGGGTCTAGTTTTTAGATGGAGACCGAGCATCGGTGACAAAGGATTTTCTCCTGTACCAGAAGGATTGGATTACGATTTATGGACAGGACCGGCTCCAAAAACTCCATTTACTGAAAACCTTGTGCACTACAACTGGCACTGGAATTTTAACTATGGCAATGGAGATGTTGGTAACCAAGGTATCCACGAAACAGATCTATGTATGTGGGGATTAGATGTAGGGCTACCTACTAAAATCACTTCCATGGGAGGAAAATTCCTATGGGATGATGCCAAAACAGTACCAGAAGTATTGACATCTGTGTACAAATATCCTGATGAGAACAAAATCATTCAGTTTGAAGTAAGACCATGGTGCACCAATGCTGAAGATGGAGCTACTGTAGGTAATATTTTCTATGGGGACAAAGGTTATTTGGTAGTTGATGGGTATGACAAATACCAAACATTCCTTGGCAAAGATAGAACCCCTGGTAAATCAGGACAAGATGGCGGACCTTCTGGATCTGAAATGGATCGTGGAGCCGGTGGAACTGACGGTCACTTTGCTAATTTTATTGAGGCAGTTCGTAAGCATGATGCTTCCATCCTAAACGGCCCTGTAGAAACAGCCCACCTGTCTTCAGGATTGGCTCACCTAGGAAATATAGCTTATCAATTGGACCGTGTATTGACGTTCAATCCAAAATCTGAGACTTTTGTCAATGATCCGGAAGCAGATGCCATGCTTACCCGTAATTACAGACCAGGTTTTGAAGTTCCAGACAAGGTTTAAACAATCAATAGTCAAAATATTGATTGCCTTTTTAGAAAAACCTGCCAGGAATTTTTACCCTGACAGGTTTTTCTTGTAAAAGGATTTAAATTTATATTTTAGATATAAACAAAATTATCAAATGAAATACATAGCATTAGTAGTAATAATGGCAATGAGCAGCAATTTTCTCCTCTTTGGTCAAAAAGACAAAGAACCCATTAAAATCGAAATTAAAGACGGCGAGAAAAAAGTAGATGTAATGGTTGCTGGTGAACTATTCACTTCTTATATCTATCCAGACAACGTAATGAAACCGGTACTTTGGCCAGTAATTTCACCAGATGGAAACATGCTGACTAGGAGTTATCCAATGATCAATAAAGCAGGAGACAGAACCGACCACCCTCATCACGTAGGTATTTGGTTAAATTATGGTGATGTTAACGGACTTGATTTCTGGAACAATTCAGAAGCTATTCCTGCTTCCAAAAAGGATGGTTATGGCTCCATCTTTCACCAATCTATCGAAAAAACTAAAAGTGGTAAAGGAAAGGCCATATTGGTTACGAAGTCTCTATGGAAAGCTCCTGACAACACAAGCATGTTGGAAGAGAAAACTTCTTTTTCTTTTAAAGCAGGAAAAGATATCCGCATTATTGACCGTACTACCGAATTAACGGCATTGATTGATGAGGTTAAGTTCACAGACAACAAAGAAGGAATGTTTGCCATCCGTGTTGCCCGTGAAATGGAGTTGCCTTCAGAGAAACCAACTACCTTAATGGATTCTCATGGTGTTGAAACCAAAGTGGATAAAATGGACAATACCTATGTAAAAGGGGATTACAAAAGTTCAGAAGGAATTACAGGAGGGGATGTATGGGGTACTAGAGCCCGTTGGATGGAGTTGGCAAGTGAAATTAAAGGAGAGCAAGTTTCTTTGATAATCATTGATCATCCAGAAAACCCAGGCTACCCAACTTATTGGCATGCTAGAGATTACGGTTTATTTGCAGCAAACACTTTAGGTCAAAAAGCACTTTCCGGTGGCAAAGACGAATTGAACTACAGCTTGAAAAAAGGCGAAACAGCTACTTTCAAATACAGAGTTGTGGTAGCCTCTGAGCACCTTAGTGAAGATGAAATCAATGCCTTAGCTGACGAATACGCTAAAAAATAACCGGATAAACCCATTTAAACACAAGCATTTCAATGGATAACAATCAATCAAGGCGGAATTTTCTCCAAAAGAGTATTGCTGCAGGAATAGGTCTCTCACTATTGGACCCTGCTACTGCGGCAGCTTTCGCTAAAAAACCCAAAATGAACCTTGGCTTAGTAACCTATCAATGGGGAAAAGACTGGGACCTCCCTACTCTTTTGACAAACTGTGAAAAGGCAGGTTTACTCGGTGTAGAATTAAGAACTGAACATGCACATGGTGTAGAGGCAAGTCTTTCTACCAACGAAAGAAAAGAAGTAAAAAAACGCTTCAAAGACAGTCCTGTAAAATGCCTTGGCTATGGTTCAAACTATGCTTATCACTACACTGACCAAGCTCAAGTTAGAGAAAACATAGAAGGGACTAAGAAATACCTTCAACTTTGCAAGGATATAGGTGCCACTGGAATTAAAGTAAAGCCTAATGGACTTCCTGCGGAGGTATCCAAAGAGCAAACCATAGCGCAGATCGCAAAATCCTTTAACGAGGTAGGTAAATTTGCCAGTGATCTGGGCCAATTGGTAAGGGTGGAAGTGCATGGAAAACTGACACAACAATTGCCAAATATGAAAGCCATATTTGATCAGGTAACTGAAAAAAGTGTTAAGATCTGCTGGAACTCCAACGATCAGGACCTTATGGCCCCCGGCTTGGAAGCCAACTTCAACTCTGTAAAAAAATGGTTTGGTGACACGGTTCATATCCGTGAGCTAAATGAAGGGAATTACCCTTATCAGGAGTTGATGAATTTATTCGTTGGGATGAATTACAAGGGTTGGATTCTTTTGGAAGCACGCACCACACCTGCTGACAGGGTTGCGGCCATGAGAGAGCAACTTGATATCTTCAATACCATGTTGGCCAATGCCAAATAAATTAAACCCGAAATATGCAATAGACATTCTATTACATAATCCGGGTTAAAATAAATAAAGTGCGTCTGGGTCTGGGCAAAAAATTGCAATAATTGCTTATATTTATCAAGCATAGCTTATTGCCTTTTAATAACAAACCCATCCAGATCATGCCTTATTTTATTCAAAGTTTAAAGAATATAAAAGGAAGCTTTTTCTCTAAAAAAGGCCTTTTATATTCTTTTTTTATTTTTATCTACCTGGCAACTTTTCTTTCAGGCTTTACACAAGCAAACTCTTTCAATCTTAGCATTGAACAATTAACCTTTGGCAAAAAGCACCACTTCTTTGGCTACATCGGCCAATGTCAAACCATCCCTTGGAATGAATCAGGAAGGTATATTTTAGGACTTGAGATAGATGCCATAGACCGCATGCCAAGACCTGAAGAATCGGCAACGGTTTTTCTTATCGACACCCAGAATAAAAACAAGCTAATCCGGCTGGACAAATCTCACGCATGGAATCCTCAGCAGGGCACTATGTTTTATTGGAACCCTTTAGCACCCGAAAACCAGTTTTTCTTTAATGACCGCGACCTTACTACAGGAAAAGTATTTACAGTGCTGTATGATATCAATCAAAGAAAACGAGTTAAAGAATACCGTTATGAAGACAGCCCTATCGGGAATGGTGGTGTCGCTGCTGATGGCTCAGCTTGGCTCGGCCTGAATTATGGCCGCTTGGCAAGACTTAGACTCGTTACCGGATATCCCGGGGCACTGGACTGGTCCAAGGATCAATTGGCACCTGAGAATGATGGGATATTTCTCGTGGATGTAAAAACCGGAAATAAGAAACTGTTGGTTTCCTACCATCAAATGGAAAATAAACTAAAAGAAACCAATCCAAAACTTGACCACAGTGGCTTATTTATCAATCACACCCTCTGGAATCGTAATGCCAATCGCATTTATTTTTTTATCAGGGCGGGATGGAGTGGCCAAGGCAAGGAAAGAATCAATGTACCTACCTCCATTCATGCAGATGGTACCGGACTTCAACTCCATGAAACCCATATAGGTGGTCATCCGGAGTGGGATTTAGGTAATGTATTGATCGGCATAAAATACAATGATGGGAAAGGTCCAGACGAGCAAATTCGTTACAATGTTGACAGCAAGGAAATCATAGGAAGCCTAGGAACTCCGGAAATGTTTCCCAAACCGGAGGGAGACATTTCCCTTTCTCCAAATGGTGACCTATTCGTCAATGGATACAGTGATGATAATAAAAACTACTATGCGGTATACCGAAGAAGTGATGGTGCCTTTGCCCGAAGTGAAGGAATCAACAAAGGACTTTACAGTGGTGACATCCGTATAGACCCTGCCCCGCGTTGGAACCGAAGCAATGATGCCATCTTAGTACCTGGGATTGACAAGAATGGCACTCGTCAAATGTTCGTAATTCGCTTGAAGGAGGAGTGATTTTTCTGGAAATAACATCACTTTAGCAAAATCCAATGTCTTCAAAAATAGTGAGAATCCACTACAATGTGAGTTTGCCTCACCGTTTTTCCACTCAGCCAACCCGCAAGGGTTCGCCATGACGGTTTTACTGGAATAATAAAAATAACCTACCTCCTTACGAATCCACAGACTTCGTATGCTTCACTACTTTATGCACACTTGCAGCAATCTTGTCTTCTACATCTCCTCGCCATCTCCAGGCCGGGTGTCCGTATTCGTCCAAATGAGATCCTCCTTCATATCCACCCTCTTCCCAAACACGACGAGAGGGCATATAAGCTGCCATATAATTGGCATAACCACAAACCCAAGTTTTCTCAGGAAACTCCTTTTTAAACCTTAAAGAGTAATCTACTACTGCCTCACCTCCAATTCCTATAAACAGAAGTTCATTCCCCATTTGCCAAGCTTGGGTTGGATAAGGATAGCTAGTGTCAAATATTTCTCCATTTTCAATTTTTGCAATCATCCGCTTTGCCCACCTGGCTTGAAGTGGACTATTGCCATTGGCTATGGGTTCTAATTTTTCCAAAGTCACCATTTCTTCAAAAGCCAGATCCACAAAATTGAAAGATGTTTTCAGATTAGAAGAAATTTTTTCCAATGGATTATTTAATGCTTCCTCAACGGCAGTGGAAAGCATTTTACCGTATTTCTCGCATAGTGCCAGCTCTCTACGAGGCAAAGGGTTTTGATCTCCACCACAAGCATTAAAAAACATGGCTGCCGTACCTGGGAATTTACTTTCTAAATCAATCTGCGCAAACCCAGGGTAATCTCCACACCAGGTATTGAAATCCAATGTGGTAGGGTGACAGGCATACCCAAAAAGCAAGGCTAAATAATGCCCTCCGGGACCTTTAGCTGCCAAAACAGGCACTTCATGATCCACTGCTCCTTGTAGCGGTATTCCTTTGGCTAATAAATCCGGGACTTCTGACTCTTTATTGTCTCTTCTATTTACAGCAAAAGTGCAATTACCTCCTCCTAAAAATAATTCACAATCCTGCCAGTTATAAAGTGCTTCATCAACAGCAGCAATTAGCGCTTTTTCCATCCATAAGGTATATTCTTTTACCGCTTTCTTCTGTTGTTCATCACTTGGGTAATAATCTACCAGATCATCTTCTAAACAAGGGGCACAATGATTGTGCGAAAAGGTCAACATAAATTGAGAACGTTCCAATTGAAATTGTTCCGCGATTTTGTTAAAGATCCGTTCATAGACGGTCTTAGACATGCCCATATGATCAGTGGTAACCATCACCACCCTTTTGCCAGAAGCATCCTTCAGCGCAATTACTTTGGCCCATAAATCATGGATTTTGCCATAGGCCACTCTTTTCCTACCGTAACCTGCAAGCCAAACGTCATTTTGAGGGGTTATTAAGGCCTTAGCTATGCCTATTTGCCATTTGTACTCACCCACCTTGTTCATACCAAAGTCATCCTCCTGTTCAAGCAATGCATCTCCATTCATTGACAAAACAGGTGAGGACAACAAACCCAAAGTTCCTGTCGCTACTCTTCCAATAAACTTTCGTCTGTCGAATATTACTTTGCTTTTATTTTGCATAGAAAATTCCTCTTATTGTGCCTTATCCAATTTTGTTATTTATTGTTGCTCATGTATTTCCTGCAACAATGCTATAGCAGTATCTGCCAGCAATTCTCCCCCACCCGGGGCCAGTCTTGAATTAATGGTTTCATATCCTCCACGGGTAAATGCCTCTTTTGTGGGGACATAAGCAATATGGCTATGGGTCAATTCAACCACTATTGTATTTTTATAAGGGGAATTCTCTTTGATAGCCAAACCTAAATCTACAAACACTTCACCTGGAAGTCCTACGATGGCCAGGTCTTCGCTAATTTGAAACACCTGCACCTCCAATGGGATTCTCCATGGTTGATCCCCTATTGCAGGAGGAACTGCTTCTGTTCTTCTAATTCTTTCAAGCGACCTGATTTTTAACCGTCTTCTTCTTTCCAGAAAGGCCGTTTCTTCATAAAGTCGTGGAGCCCCAGTTTCTGTATTGGCCCATTCCAATTCCTCAGGAGTGAAATGTTGGATGGGAACATAAATGACTTCAGCTATTGCCTTTAGTTCTGTTTCATTGACTTTTTGAAATTTATTGGGTTTTTGAAGTATTGCAGAAGAGAGAATTTTGCCTATTTCAGAAGAACTTTTTACTTCTTCCTTAGTACCGGTAACATCTATGTGGTTGATATTACCACAAGCTCCTGCTGCAAATAGCGATACAAAATCTTTATGAAAATGCCTTTGTAAATTATTGGCCAAAAATCCCGGGTAATCGGCACTGAAAGCCGTTCCACCAAAGGTATCGGCATGTAAAGAAAAATTAGAGACCGTCCCAATTGGGTGCTTGTCTTTCTTCCTTTGTAGCATAACCACGGCCAATTCCGGATCTGTAGGTCCTTCCGGTTCCCTAATGGATGGATTGCGTCTACCTGGATTGGTGATCAACTTTCCATCTTTCATAATAAAGCGTCTGTTAAATGCCAAATCATTAACTTCTTCTCCAAACACTTCCAGTACTACTTCCTCTCTTTGCTCATAGGCTTTTACCACCGCATTAACGATACCATCTTCAAGCTCCTTAGGATAGACATCGGCTTTACCTGTATCCAGTTGCGTGTCAAAGGGTGGTCTTAATGTTCCGGTAAGCTCCCTAATATTGGGATGATAGGCCGGAGAGGTATGGGAATGAGTTCCTGCAATAATAATATTCTGAAAAGGTATACCTGTTTCCTTCTCAATGCGCATCCTGACTCTAACCGACAAGTCTCTCTCTACCCATAAAAGATCTCCCACCACTAAAGCTACTTTCTCTCCTTCTTGCTGAAAAACCACTGCCTTGGCATACAATGGATCATGTGTTCCAGTACTCGGTCCTCGATAATGAGGATAACCGGCTTCTGAAGGAGTGATTTCAGATTGCACCATTCCGGCTTTCAGACCCGACTGCTGAGCGATTACTTTATGTCCGAAAATTAATCCTGAAAGCATAATTCCAGCCATAAAGCCCAGAAGGACAAAACGATGTGCCTGGCCATTTTCACTATTCCCTGCCTTTAATGTCATGTTTTATGTGCTAAAATATTTTTAGTATGGTAAATAAAATGGAAAGAAAAACTTTACTATGAGTTTATGGCTTTTTCTAGTAAGTTATGGGTGATCTTTTGCACCCTAGGATCTGGCCCATGCGGCCTACTATAATGGGACCAAGGCAAGGTATGTCCAGGAGGGCTACTCAATCCCATTGCCCAGAAAATGGTTGCTGCACTGAAAATAAAATTGCCTTTTGGACCCGGATAAACAACTGACTGGTAGGGACATGGGTTATCCCCACCTTGCCAGGCCGTACCTTCCGCTACAATTTCTAATCCCTCAATGTCTGCCGCATCTGCCTGATACTCCCAACCGATAAGCCCGGGAATACTTTCCCCTTTTTTCATGCCTGTACCTTTAAAAATCCAATGGTCAGGTTTTTTCACTGTCCAATCCCCTCCACCATTAATAGGTTCTGTATTTCTTACGCCCATTAAGAGCCCTTCATCTGGACCTCGTTCGGGAAAAGGGCCATTTAACTTTTCCCTCAATACTGCATAATCATTATTGGCACCATAAGGCCCGCCTCTAAATATCCTACGGTTAGGTTGGCCGGCTTCACTTGAGGTATAGGGTGCCACCCAACAAATAGAATTGCCGGAGAAAAACAATAAATTTACTCCTTGTTCTTTAAGTTTTTCCACACTTCTAAATTGCCTAATGTCCCAATATTCATCATGCCCAATGCTTAAGAAAGCCTTGGCTTTTAGTCCTCTGTCAGGGGTTAACAAATCTACATTGGAACAATAACTTACATCATAACCATGCTTCTCCAAAAAATAGGAAAATGGCATTTCAAATGAAATAAATTCTCCTGAGCCGAAGGAAAGCGGATCATTGACAATGGCATCATATTGTCCTTGACGAGCATAGGGCCGATCAAAGCTTACCTGCGCCCAAGGGCCTTGGTTTCCCTTTGGATGGGTATAAATTGAATAATTATTAGGCCATTTGTTATAGGCCTGCCAAGTATTGTCGGAGCATTGAAATAATAAATCTGTTTCGCGCTCATCCTTGACAATAAATATCACATAACTTTCCCAATAAGGCGCTGAAGGGCTTTTAGGCAAGGTGCGCAATTTACCCAAATACACTCCACTCAGCCATTCTTCAGGAATCGTTATAGAAGTGGAAACCTCCCATTTGCATTCGTGGATATTCTTTTCACCTGGAGCAGGAGTGGCCTGTCGCTTACCTTTAAGAGGACCTGTCTTTTTCATCCATCGGCCTCCAGTTCCATTATAATAGCCTGTACGGTAAAAATCAATCTGGAAATCCTCTTCCGGATCAACTGACACCATGATGTCCAAACTTTCTCCCGCCGTTAGACTTTGTCTGGAACAATACCCTTCTATCAGTGTAGAACGGTATTGTTTTTCGTCGGGTCTTACTCTGGTCAACTGCCAAGAGCTGGTCCCTTCCTTTTTGTTTTCTTCCAGTATAAGGTTTTTCTTTTTAGTAGCAGGATTGGAAAAAGCGGGTGTGGACCCCAATGCCAAAGCAAATCCACTACCTGCACTTAATTTTATTGCGTCTCTCCTGGTGAGTTTATTGTTCTTAGCCATTTTTAGAAATTGATGGTGTTTCTTCTACTATTAAGATCTCGATAATTATTCTAAGTGTTACTTAGAAGTTATCGAAGAGGATTTCAACTTGTCTAAAAGACCCAATAAATTAGAGGTAATCACATTTGATGCGTTTACTTCCAGGTAGCTGGACCGTGCCCTCCATGTTTCATAACCACCCCATTCATGGTGCTTGGGAGTAGGAAGATAGCCATTGTAGCCGTTTGCCAGAGAAACACTGAATGTTTGTTGAAAAGGACTTTTGGCTTTTATTTCCAAGCCTATTTCCACAAAAACCTCGCAAGGAACAGCTGTAATCGCTAAATCTCCAATTTGTAGTGCCTGAAGGATCAATTGCTTTTGGTCAGGAAAGTCATTTAGAAAAATAGTTTCTCTTGCATATAACTCATCTCTTTTAAGTAGAAGTGGTCCCTTTGCCTCAGCTACGATTTTTTTCGCTCTTTCTAGTTCGGCAGCATCTGGTTTCCTTACCCCAAGTGATACTTCTGTTTGTGCACTTGCCAACGGCACCCAGTCATGATAGGTAATGGTTTGGTATACTTTATAAGCTTCTGCAGCTACCTTATTGGCAACGATGGCCATTTTCTCATACTTTTCCACGGGTTTTGGCGCTGGTCCACCAAAATTTATATTATTGATGTCCCCACTAGTACCATTGGTCATTATGCCTACAAATTCAGGGTTTTGACGATCTGCTCCTATCA
This sequence comes from Cyclobacterium amurskyense, assembly GCF_001050135.1. Lineage (GTDB taxonomy): Bacteria > Bacteroidota > Bacteroidia > Cytophagales > Cyclobacteriaceae > Cyclobacterium > Cyclobacterium amurskyense. The sequence continues at coordinate 178,390 of NZ_CP012040.1, forward strand.
TTTCACCAATTCGATTGGCAAACATTCCGAAATAATCAGCAGAAATATCCCCACTTTTAGTACCTCCTACATAGTGTAAGGAATAGTTAGCAAGTAAGGCAATGGGCTCCCCACTTAATGATTGAACAGAAATAATAGGCACTTCCGGATCAATTGGACCCGCAGGACCTGAAAGGTCCGGGTTTTCAAAACCTGGGTTCATCCTTACTTTATCTTCTCCACCAAATGGGTTGGTAAAAGTTTTGCCCTCTTTCAATTTCCATCGACGGTTAAATACTTCACTGGGCTCCTGACCTACGCCCCAGCCTATCCTTGCTGGTTCCAGGTTATTATTCGCTCTAATGATAGCATCAGCGGCCCGCTCTTCCAAAAAGACCAAATATTCTGGATCATAGGTACTTCCGAAAACGGAACATGCTGTACCTCCGGAATGCGTATGAATAGAGGAAATCAACATATTCTCTACGGGAATATCTGTATAAGACGCTGCTCTTTTTTTGGCATTGTCTAAGGTTTCCCTATAGGCCATACACAGGTCCAATGTTACAATTGCTATTTTTGTATTTCCATCATCTAAAACCAACCCCCTGGCATGAGTGTCATCATGGATATGTTTGGCAAAATCTTCTTGAAAATTACCATTGATTGAGGTGCCAATTTTAGGAGTAATTACACTTAGGGCAGCACCTGCCTTAAAAATTTTTGCTGCTCCTTCATTTTGTGCGGTAAGGTTCCCTACCCCTGTTATTAAAAAAACTAAAGTGAGTAATAAGCACAAGTATTTCTCGAGCTTTGACTTAAAATTCCAATCGGCGATATTCATTGTAATCATGTTTTGGTTGTTTGTGGTTTTGTAGATTGATAAAAGTATTGGGTAGTACATTATTTACCTAAAATAATCAGATTTAGGTAAAAAAGGGAATTCTTTTACTTTTTAGGCTTCAATATTATATTAATGCAAGGTTTAGGGGATAGTCAGTAAAATTGAATGCCTATGGATAGGGTTTTCCTTATTTTATTCAAATTAAAACAAGCAATACAATTTCAATTAACCGCATATTTCAAGTAAAAACCCTCAAGTTCCTTCTTGTTTTCAGGCTGACAAAAAAAAGGTTCTAACTAATGAAACTAAAGATTCAATCGATCTATTATTTGGTCATATAAGAATCCATTTCGACCCTTATTGTATCATCTGAGCTAGGCGCAAGAAACTAAAAAAACATTACAGAATGCATATTAAAAAAAAGGGCAATGGGATTACCCAATGCCCTTTACGAAGTCAATAATTTGCGGCCACCAATGGTCTTGAAGCGGTAATGACATTTCCATGTTCATCATAGGCATACAGGTAAACTCTGGATTTATTTTTTGGCATTTCAATTTCTACGTACTGGAAAGCTTCTTTCTCATTGAGCACAGGGTTGTAGTTCTTCCATGTTTCATCTTCATAGACTTTCCATTCATACTTCAATTTCCCAGGATAATCATTCAAAGTAGCTGCACTTAACCATATTTTCTCTCCAGCTTTTAAATTTTGCCATTGACCAACGATATATAAATCAGGAAAAGCATTTTCAGGAATACCTTCTTTTTTCCAGGCACTGCTTAAAAAGTGGTAAGAAGGCTTTAAGTTTCCATTAAAATCTGTAATTCCAAACCAGGTTGCTGTTCCTTCAAACCTGTCCTGCCAGCTAAAGGCAAAACCACCGAGATTTTTACCTTTATTGCCCTCTATATGCGTTTCCCATTGGTGTTGATAAGATTGCCCTTTAACCTTCGATGAAAGTTCTATGAGCAGGGTATCATTTCTAAAATCTCCCAATTCTTTATTCCAATAACCTTTTGGGCCAAACTCAGTCACTACATAAGGGCTTTCCGGATAATATTTTTGAAATATTTCACTCAATTGGCTGATATTGTCTTCATAATAGGAATTCACTCCTATGGCATCTATAGAAGGCGCATAATGTTTAAAGTCGTGAATAGCAGCCAACAGTCTAACATTATCATGTTCCTCTGAAGAAAAAACAGGGCGATTTGGATCTATTTCATGAATTTCAACTGCCAGATTTTCCAAGAAGGAGATATACTTTCTTCGGACGATGGTCAAGTATGGCTCTCCATAATATTTCTTAAGTAGGCCCCATGTTTCATTGCCAATATTCCAGGCTATAATATTTTTCTGACCCTTATTTTTCCTGACATTTTTTAATACTTTTTCCTTGTAGTCCGCTAAAGTACTGTGGTCACTGAAATAATCAGTTTTTGGATCAAACCAAAAACCATACATAATTTTTAATTCATGGGCATTTGCTTCCTTGAATATATTTCTATCATAAATACTGGGCTCATACCTTCTTATGGTGTTTGCTCCCGAGGCCTTAATTTTATTAAAATCTTCTTGAACCTGTTTTCTTGAAAGGGGTTTAAACCCTTCCTCCCAGTCATGACCGTTGTTGTAACAAATTCCTTTCATATAAAAAGGTTCTCCCGAGATATCCATGACAAAACCTCCTTTATCCTCACCAATCCCTACTCTTTTCTCAGAAGCAAGTTGAACTTTTGATGAAAATCCACCATTTAAATCTATTGGATCAAAATTTTGGAGTTCCGATGCCACGCTTTCGAGATCAAAAGTCCAGTCTATATTTGAAGCTTTTGCATCAGGTCTCCAATTAGTAATCCAATTCTTATCCCTGTCACTATAAAACATCACCAATGCATTAATCTCGGCGTAATCTTCCCGAATTTGCGGAAGTGATTCATTTACCCAACCTGCTGCATTGTAACTGTAGTTTGTGGCACCAAATTCTGCCAGCATTACAGGAAGTTCCAATTGATGTTGCTTTATTTCCTTTCTGAAAGGAAGGTAAATCTCTTTAAAAGTAAGGCTTTTATGATGGATAGCTGCTGAATCATAATTCAAAGCTGTCAGACCTATCCAATCCACAAGTTCAGTAATGCTACTATCTTTGCCATAAGGAAAATAACTTGAAACAGCAGCTGGCGACCAAGGATTAAATACCCAGGTAACATTCTGAACGCCAATAGATTCAAATTTATAATGAATATATTCCCAGGCTTCCTTAAATTCTTCCGGTGTATTTTCGCCAGTTTCTGACCAGGGGTACATAGGGTTATCCATTTCATGGGCAAACCGAAGAAAAACCGGAGCATCAAGCGCCTTAATTGCATATGCCATGGAATGGATATAATCATCAAACACCCCCTCCGTAATGTGTTTAAACACCTTTTTATTTTCTTTTAATTCAGGAACTTCCTCTTGATTTTCAAATAGATTGGTCCAGGGTTCCCAAGTAATCATGGGAATATGGCCCTCCTGAATTATCGCATCCCATTGATCCACAGGCAAGGACTCATCTGACCAAGATAGGTAAGTTGAGACAATGGCCATTTTAGCACCGGTTTTTTGTTCAACTGAATGGATTAGTGCTGTATCCGAGTTATCATCAAATGAAGGGAGAAATATACCGAGGTAAAACCCTCCTCTTTCTTTGTCTAATTCAGAGGTAATTACTTTATCAAAAAGATCCAATTTAAAGTTGACTGCATTTAACAACAGAAAAAGGCTAAAAAAGGCAGGCAAAACTATAGCTACCGGAAAAGAAAAAGTACTCAGCTTAACATAGGTAAGCTCTGCTTTTCTAAGGACAAATATATTTTTAAAATCATACCAAAGGTACCTTGATTTTCTCACTATGTCAGATTGCCCCATAAAAAAGGCAAAAGAAAAAGAAAAGCCATTGACAAGGGCAAATCCAGCCATGAGGAAACTGTAGGGCTGCCAATCTTTATTCAGCCCATAAAAAGCGGCAGAAAAGGAAAGTAATGCGATAACCAGATTAGGTAAACCCAAAACAAAATCTCCCTTTGATGAGTGTTCTTTTGGAGTAGGAATATAAGGTACTTTAACATTGATTAAGGTATAAATAAATCCAGTGAGGTAAATCCACCAGGTTCCGAGCCGAAGGAAGCCACCCATCAAATGAATTCCCTTTTCTTCAGCGTCATGCAACCATTTCTGGGCATCATAGCGCTGGTAAAGGCCAACTATTAAAAAAGGTGTAAAAATAGCAAAAAACACAACCGGATTTAACTCCCATGGGTAATCACCAGAAATCAGTGAATAAATAGGTACTCCAACATCCACCAGGCCTATCAAGCCCGAAAGAAAATACAAGGGAACCAGAGAATAATGAATTTTTTGTCTTAAAGAAAATTTTGAGAACAAACCTGGGACCACATTAAATAAAAGATCAAAAGTGCCTCTACTCCATTTAAGTTGTTGCTGATAAAATGCACCGAGACTATTCGGAACTAAACCCAAAGACAAAACCTTAGGCACATAAACAGATGTCCAACCTTTGGCGTGTAAAAGCATTGAAGTATGCATATCCTCAGTTAATCCTGCCGCATGCCCTCCAATTGAGTCCAGAGCCACTCTTCTGAAGGTACAATTGGCACCTATAGCCTGTGCTGTTCCATATTCACTCATAGCCTCCATATATGGCCCATAGAATAGGTATGTCTGCTCTGCGGCTCCTTGAGCGACCAGTGAATCAGCTTGATTTTTGTAGGCCTGTACTACCTGAGCATAGCCCACCTTAGGATCATCAAACGCACCAACCACATAATCTAAAAAGTCAGGAAAAGGAACATGGTCTGGGTCAAGAATTACACATAACTCACCCTTGGCAGACTTTAGAGCATTGTTAATATTTCCGGCTTTTGCATTTTCATGGGTTTCTCTGGTAATATGGATTACACCCAATTTATTGCAAAGTGCCTTAAGCTTAGGGTCATTACCCTCATCACAAAGATAATTGGTATGTGGGTACCTTACCGACACCATGCCCTTAAGCGTTGCTTCAATCATCTCAAAAGGTTCACCTGGACATGCAGTAGTTAACATATCTACAGTATAGGTCTTTTTACCAGCATATTTCTCAGGCCTTCCTTTGGTTTTGAGGGTTGAAAAATGATACCACTCAAAAAAGATTTTTATTAGCTTAAAAAGTAGCGAAATACCAAGCAGTACATACAACACCGGATGGCCTACACCCACATATTTAAAAAATCCAAATATAAAAATGACAAAAGTGCTTAAAAACAAAAAATTCAACACCTTTCTTTTTAAAACTGCTGCTTTCATAAGAATTATTATTTAATGCAAATAACACTAAATTATATTTAAAAAGCAATTTATTATATTTGAATATTTTTTACTTACATTTACAGCACAAATTAAGATAAGGCATATCTTTTTTACCTTTCAAATATTTTAATTAAGCTCAACAGAAATCATGATTAGAATAATACAATCGAATCTTACTTATTTTTATATTATTTGTATTTTACCAATGCTTATTAGTTGTAAATATGATAATGATTTAACTATTTCTCCTGCAGTAGAAGTAAGGTACACGGAAGGAAAAGCACAACTTTACCGAAACGGGAACCCCTATTTTATAAAAGGGGCTAGTGGCATTGATAATCTTGAAAAAGTTTCAGCTTATGGGGGCAATTCTATTCGAACCTGGAGCGTACACAATGCGGGTGAAATTTTGGACAAAGCGGAAGCATTAGGTTTAACGGTTACCCTAGGACTGGAAATTGGTCGGCCTTATTGGGGTGAAGATTTTAAATATTGGAATATTCTTGAAGTCAATAAAAAAATAGAAGAATTAAAGCCTTTTATAGAAAAATACAAAAATCATCCTGCGCTCCTGATGTGGGGGGTGGGCAATGAAGTCAGTTTAAAAGGGGGGTCAAGGTATTTGATATATTATACCATCAACAGAATTGCCAAGATGATCAAAAAAACAGATCCCAATCATCCCGTCATGACAGCTATAAATGTCAAAACGATAGGACGAGGAAAATACCTGATGCCAGATGTCGATATATTAGGATATAATGGATTCGGATTGATCAAGCACTTCTTTGAAGACAATAAAAATTATAAAAACAAAGGATGGGGAAGAGCATACATTTTCTCAGAATGGGGAGTACCTGGTCACTGGGAAGTAAAAGACACAGCATGGGGTGCACCCTATGAGCTGAGCACCAAGCAAAAAATTAACTTTCTACAACAATATTGGGAATTAATGAATCAGGATACCACTTCTTTTTTAGGGAGTTATGCCTTCTACTGGGGGAATAAGTTTGAAATTACTGATACTTGGTTTAGCCAGTTTTCTACCGAAGGGGAGAACTCAGAGACTGTACAATACATACAAAGTCTCTGGAAAGGTGAAGCATTTCATAGCAATCTACCTGAAATTTTTAACATTAGTTTTAACGACCGACCCGGACAAAGCAATCAATACCTGGCTGCAGATTCCTTGTATTTTGCCTTTCCTATAACAGATTTTGATGATTTATCAGCCCTGAAATTTAAGTGGGAAATAAGACCTGAAGAGGCCAAGTTTTATGAACTTGATGATTACCAACACAACATGAGCTACCTAATGGAAGCCGATAGTGCATCTACGCTGAAATTTAGGACCCCAAAAAACGAAGGCCCATACAGAATTTATGTGTATATATCAGATGACAGTGGCAATTACACTTCTCATAACCTTCCTTTTTATGTAGTTAATCAATAGCATAATGAACTCCGGAATATCCATGTCTCTGAAATTTTTATTGGGTAATTACGGAAAGGATGGTATAGCTATCCTTTCCGTAATTTAACTCACTCCGACCTCAATTTTAGAATTATTCCTTCTAAGAAACGATTTAACCCAGATTATGTAATAGAATTTCTCCGCCCTGACAATGTAAGGGGTGAAGCCTGTCCCGTGGTTACGGGAAGTGTTGCAATCGCAAGAAAATCAGGCTGTTTGGAGATTTTAGCATAGCACCGCTATGGTGAAATTGAAAACAGCAACGAAGTGGCTGATTTTAAAGCGATTTAAGCACGTAATAGAATGTCTATTGCATATTTCGGGTTTAACTGATGGTATAGGGATTACTAGCAAAATTAATCCTGATAAATCTAAATCCAATTATCATATTCCAACAGGACAAATGTTAGAAATCTAGGCCTATTACAGTAGGCTTAAAGGTTCATATAGTCTAATGTCAGCTGTGACAATGCCCTGACGCCTAATACAAAGCCACTTTCATCCAGATAAAAATCTGGTGTATGATGGGAAGGGGCTGTTTCAGGATCTCCATCTACAGGCATTCCACCCAAGAAGAAAAACAAACCTGGTTTCTCTAACTGAAAAAAGCTAAAATCTTCGGCTCCTGTAACAGGATCATGCACCCACAAATTGTCCTTACCTGCAACTCTTTCTAAAGTTGGTTGCATTTTGGCAGTCAGATCTACATCATTGAAAGTAACCGGGTACATTTTTTTAATGGACACCTCTGCTTCAGCTCCGGCACTTTTTGCAATATGCTCTCCTATTTCTCTAATTCTCCGATGGATAAGCTCTTGTTGAGGCTGGCTATAAGTACGGATGGTACCGATCATGTCTACTTGTTCGGGAATGATATTGTGTCTAACTCCACCATGTATTGCTCCTATGGTAACAATGGCTGGAATTTCTATAATTTTCACGTTTCTACTCACTACTGTTTGCAATCCCATCACGATCTGTGAAGCAGTAACAATAGGATCTATGGAAGACCATGGATAAGCACCGTGAGCTTGCTTTCCTTTGACGGTAATTTCTAGCTCATCTACTGCAGCCATAGCCGGTCCCGGTTTGTATTTGATAACCCCTGCTGGTGTTTGAGAATTGATATGCAATCCGAAAATCACATCAACATCTGTCATCACACCCTCTTCTACCATTTGTTTGGCACCCCAGGTATCAATGGTTTTGTCCTCCAAACCCTCTTCTGAAGGTTGAAAAATAAATTTCACTGTGCCCTTAAGGTCTTTTTGCATTTCTGCCAAAACTTCAGCCACTCCCATCAGTATGGCCATATGAGAATCGTGCCCACAGGCATGCATGACTCCACTCTCCTGACCATTATAAGTGGTCATTATCTTGGATTTAAAAGGAACAGCAGTTCGTTCGGTAACAGGCAATCCATCCATATCTGCTCGTAAAGCTACTGTAGGTCCTGGCTTCCCTCCTTTTAAGATTCCTACCACACCTGTAACAGCCACTCCCTCGGTGACCTCCATACCCAATGCTCTCAGGTGGGTAGCTACTATTCCGGCTGTTCTGGTTTCCTCATTTCCTAGTTCAGGATGCTCATGAAAATCTCTACGCCATTCAATCACCTTCCCTTCTACCTTGCTGGCATTCTCGTTAACCCTTTTTTCTAATTTGCTCTGGGCAAGAGCTTGCCCTGCTAGGCAGAGACAGGCAAAACTTGCCAAACTAAACGTAAACCTAAATAATCTCCTCATACCCAAATTTATAAATAATCAAGCAGTAGATTGCCATGGCTTGCCTTTTTTTGATTAAAAAAATAAGGACAAGTTTATCTTTTATATTAAATTTGAGCATGTTTCAAATATTACCCAATAGATGGATTTCTTTTTCACTTATTTGCCTGAGTCTGCTATTGATTTCATGTAATTCAAATGAAAAGGAGGAGCAAATTCTGTCCGAAGGTGAAATCCGCCAAAAAAACTACATAAGAAAAATCCCGGGAAAGGATGAACATGTTCCCGACAGTGTACTCTCTAAGGGTGAGGTACTTATCGCCTACGCCGGCTGCTACGACTGTCATAGAATAGATAAAAAATCCAAAGGACCAGCCTTTAAAGATATTGCCAAGCGCTATCCCATACAACCTGCCTATAGGGATTTACTGGCAAGGAAAATCATTTCCGGGGGTTTTGGTTCTTGGGGAAACCCCGTGATGGCCCCTCATCCTGATATTAGTTTTGAAGATGCGCAAACCATGGTTTATTATATTCTATCTCTGGAATTCCAGCATTAATTCTTAATGGATTTTTTTTGTTTTATACTATTATATCACCTTTTGCCACACAGTAGTTTCCATTTGCTTCTATTTTTTCTAAATTAATAGGGTTAAACAAAAGAGCTATGAAAACCATAGAAGTTAGGCTACCGCAAGAATTTGACAAATCGTTTATAGTCTTTAAGGAAAAAGGACCTTATTTCCCTTGTCCCTGGCACTATCATCCGGAATACGAATTGGTATTGGTTTTAAAGAGTACCGGCAAAAGAATGGTTGGTGATCATATTGGCTATTTTGAACCTGGGGATTTGGTTTGTATGGGACCATACCTTCCACATGTTTGGCTCAACGATCCTGTTTACACAAAGGGAGAGGCTGATCATGACGCAGAGGCCATAGTTATTCAGTTTCAAGCAGATTTTCTAGGCGCTGATTTTCTACAGATACCAGAGATGGAAAACATTAAAAGTATACTAGGCCTTGCTAGCAGAGGCATGGCGTTTACAGGGAAAACAAAGGAAAAAATCACTGCTTTGATGACGGAGATGGTTCATATGAATGGAATCCAACGGCTTTCAAGTCTTCTTTCCATTTTTGATATCCTTTCAAGAAACAAAGAATATCAATTGCTAGCCAGCCCTGGCTATATAGACAGTGAACCTGAAGGGTCTGATAGGCTGACTAAAATTAAAAACCATATTCTAACTAATTTTGATCAGGAAATCACCCTGTCTGAAATCGCCTCTATGGCCAATATGGGTGTCACTACTTTTTGTAATTTCTTCAAAGAGCAATATAGGATCACTTTCATAGAGTACCTAAATACAGTCAGAATAGGACACGCCTGTAAACTTTTGTCTAATGAAGACATGAATATTGTAGAGGTAGCTTTTGCCTGTGGGTTTAACAATCTGGCGAATTTTAACCGGCAATTTAAAAAACTTAAAAAAATGACCCCATCCGATTTTAGAAAAACGGTCAATATTCAGGAAGTAGCTTAGTAAAAAAAGTCCAACTTGCTAATTAAGTTTCCTTATAGGGGCTTTAATAGCAAATTGGACTGGTTGGTAATGGTTAATTTATTTTAAGAATTGTTCCTGCAATGTGTCGGTTCTTATTGTCGATATTAAAGTAATAAGTTACCAATACTTTATCCTCTCCCATATTCACAGCCCATGGATAGCCTATATCTGTGCTTCCTCCATCTTCTCTGATAATAATCTCCTCTGCCGTGGCAAAATCGGTACATTCAGGATTTAAAATCCTTGCTCTGATACCATAAGGCTTGTGGCGGTATCCATAAACCAAAAACACCCTATCATCAGGTAATCTCAATGCCTGAAGTGGATGTCCCTGAAATCCCATTGATTCCCATTTCTCAAAGGTTTTACCTCCGTCTTTTGATCGTGCAATAACTGCTTGATCATCAAATTTAGCTGTACGAATAAAAGCAATGATATCACCTTTAGGAGTTTCATAAGCAGAAGCTTCATTAAAGATTACCTCATCATCTACAGCAACAGTACTTAGGTGTTCCCAAGTATTTCCTTTGTCATCGGAAACCAAAAGGTAATTAGAGGTTTTTCCTCTTTTCTCAGTATCACTTGCTGCAACAACCCAAAATATCCTTCCACTTTTCCCTTCATACAAGGCTCCTCTGTTATAGGCTGGCACTTTATTCCCCATTGGGGTATAGTTTACCTCAGGCTCAATAGATGGTGGGTAAATAGGCCCCTTCCAAGTATCTCCTCCATCAAGAGATTTAACCAAGTAACCACCTAGAAACACCGTACCTTTACTATTGGCAAAATGTGGTTTCCTTATGTTTTCCAAACCATCATCCTCCAAAAATGCCCAACCATAGCTGGCACAAAGTAGGGTACCATCTTTTAATTGCAATAGGCATGGATCCTGCGACCCCCCAAATGCATGAGAATAAATCAATTCCGGTTCTTTGGTCCAATTGACCCCATCCTTTGAAGTCACTCCTACCAAATAGCTATTTGGGTCTACATGACTATTTCCCTTCTCTTTAAAGTTTACTATTCTGTCAGGAGCCCTTCTGAAAGCTACAAGGTATTCTCCATTACTTTTCTTAACTACGGAAGGGAAGGTAGCATAATAGGTTTGGTCCTGATAAATAATAAAATCCTTTACTTTAGTTGCAGGCGCTGCTACTTTAGTACTATCTGCTGGATCGAAAGCTTCCACAGACAAGCTGTTTAGAATTAAAACAGCAATTATTAATAAGTGTTTTTTCATGTGTATAATTAATTAGTTGTGATGTTTAACCCGGATTATGTAATAGAATTTCTCCGCCCTGACAATGGTCAGGAGTGAAGCCTGTCCCGTGTTTACGGGAAGTGTTGCAATCGCAAGAAAATCAGGCTGTTTGGAGATTTTAGCATAGCACCGCTATGGTGAAATTGAAAACAGTAACGAAGTTGCTGATTTTAAATCGATTTCAGCACGTAATAGATTGTCTATTGCATATTTCGGGTTTAACCAATATCCCTTATTGGTTTAGTTCTTTAAGCGGTATCTTGGTTAAGTAAATGCTGGTCTTTTCTTCATGACTGGAATAATAAACAAACCAAAGCTTCTTTTTATAAATGACCATCCCCGGATAACTTGTATCCCCAGCACTTGGCAAGTCCATTGTTTTATTAATATTGCCTTCAAGATCAGTCATATGAATAACCGTTTTAGCACCCGTTTTTCGGTAATCCCTGCTCCCCATGACAAGGGTATTTTTATCCAAAAAAAGAAAATTGGGTCCACCCAGTTGCTTGGTTAATTTCTTGGTAGTCCAATCTTTATAAGGAGCGTCACTTTTAGCGAGTACACCCATCTTATCTCCTGCCTCTCTTCTTACCAAAACATACATCTTTCCCTCTTTATCGAACCTTATAGTGGATTCATTGGGATTGCCATCAATCGGTAATTGTGAAACATGTTTGAAGTTAATCCCATCGGTGGTTTTTAACAAGTGCACTTCCCATCCTCCCACTTTATTCTGGTATACTATCCCATAGCCCACATCTTTGTGCCATGTCAGGCTCCATATCCAATCGAGGGAAGGTTCCATATCCATGGTGGCTTTTTGTAGGGAAGAAAAATTCTCTCCTTTGGTATCAGAAAATGAAACCATGGGATACAAAATTTTATACCCACCCTCATATACACCGACGGCAGTCAGCACCATGATACGGCCTTCCGGTGTAATTGACAATCGAGCCTCTCTAACGTCCCGGTCATCTTCTTCTAACAAGGTAACGCTTTGCCAATCTTCACCATTTTTTGACTTTAAGATCCTGATGGACCCACTTTTATCTGGCATATGGTTATTCCCCTCTCTAAGGGCAATATAAAACGATCCTTTAAACCTGATCATATCAGGAAAGGCGTTGTGGGGCGCCTTGTCCCATATTTTTTCTACTTCTAAAGAATCTTTCAACGATTCGTTAGAAAATCCAGGGGTCAACTGGAGGAAAATAACTATTAAAAGTAAAAAGCTAGCTTTCATAATGGATAGTAGGTTTATTTTATTTAATCTAATTCCTTGAAAAATTCAGGAACATATTTATTTAATTTTCTTCGTTTATTTATTATTCTTTCTGGATCAATACCTGAATATGGCCACCTTAATCGAGTTCCAGTCATTGACCAATCCCCAATACTAGCTAAAAATTTATCTATGGCCACATCACAATAACCTTCTTCCAATATCAACGGCAATATTTCTCTCTCAAAAAACAACGAAAGCTGCTTTTCAATGAGCTGAGCTCGTTCAGGTTCTTCATGCATCATTCGGTACCACTTTATTACAGCCTTAGGATGCATACAGGCTATATTAGAGTAAGTCCCTTTCGCTCCTTGAGTGATGCCTGTAACCATGAAATGGCCTGGGATAAAATAAGAAAAGTGCTTGGGTAAGTTATTCATTTTTGAATACCATTCTTTATCCCCTCCCGCTGTTTTGCATCCGACTACAGGTAACCCTTCCATTAAAATATTTGCATAGTCCTCTGGAAGAAGCTTTTTTTTGGCATGTGGTGGATTATAAATCACTAGTCCTATAGGGGCTGCAGCACTTGCTGTCTTTTCCAGGAATTTAAGCGTCTCCTTATTATTGGTTTTTATCCAATCCGGTAGAATAACCTGAAGGGCACAAGGAGAAAATGACTTCACCCTGTTTACCCTCTCAAGAGAAAGGAGCGGATTGAGATGTCCACAACCCAATTGAAAAGGGACACCAGCATTTTCTGCTTCCTGTGCTACTAATTCACTTAATTTATCAAATTCTGCTTCTGTTTGGTTATAAAATTCTCCTGCAGACCCATTGGTATAAATTCCATTTAAGCCGGCATCAAGGGTGAATTTCAATGCATGTTCTAAAACCTCCCAATCGATGGACTGGTCTTTTAAAATGGGGAGCAATACAGTACCCCAAACCCCATGTATTTCTTCTGCCGAAAAGGACTTCATAGCTGATCAGGTTTTTTCCAAATTATTGTACCCATATGGTACCTTTGATGCGATTCAGTACCGTCAGCATAAAAGGCTGTCAAAATGCTCCCATCTTCTAACTGCACACTTGATGGATAGCCGCAATCCCTGCTATTAAGGTCATCTACCAATATATATTCCTCAGACCATGTATTACCTTTATCCTTGCTAAACTTAGCAGCCACACCAAATTGACCATCTTTCCTATTTCCATAAGTGAGCAATAGGTCTCCGTTTGCTAAGGCTGTTATATGACCAGGATGCTGCTGTTCATCTGTCAATTGACGCTTCAATACCCAGGTTTTTCCATCGTCTTCACTCACAAACAAATCCATAGCAGCTCCTGCTTTCCATCTTCTAGCAGCTGCTATCCAGTTTTTGGGACCCGTCTGAAAAAATGCTGTTTCATTGTGTCCCCCAGAGAATAATGTACTCCCTTTTCCTTCACTTAAATGAGACACCCAAATCCAGGATTTTCCCTGATCATCACTCCTAAAATAGGATACTTTATTGATGCTTTTATCTAGTGATTGCGCATAGGCAAGTACCCTTAGGCTTCCATCAGCCGCTTCTAAAACATCCCCAAAAGGAATAAATTGAGTCATTCCGTTTTCTGCAATTGGAAAACCATTTTTATAAATTTTCCATGTTTCTCCACCATCCGCTGATAACGACACCCAGGCACGGAGCACGCCTACAAGCTCTTTGCTGCCTTCAGCAGATCCTGAATCTTTTAATTCCCACCCAGAAGCCACTACTACCAAATCACCTACCTGGTTTTTACCAGCGGCTACATTCATGCGGTTGGTACTTACCTCATTTTTTGCAGCCACACCTGTTTTATTCCAAAATCTCCCTCCGTCCAATGTAGACCAGACCTCCACACTGCCTTCTCTCCTGGCATGACTGGGCTGGTTAAAGATACTTGCATGAATACTCCCGTCCCCAAGCTTTGTAAGGTTAGGCCATGCGCACACATTATCAATGGCAATGTAGCGATGAAGTATCTCCACCTTAAGACTTTTACTTTTGACCGTTTTAACTGAGGATTTCTGAGGGAAGAAACTCAGCCAAAAGGCCGGCATAAGGAAAATAAAGGAACTCGCCCACAAGGTTTTCATAATAACTAACGGTTAATTGTTTAGGTAATCCAAGTAATCCCATTTAAATCCCTCTACCTTTCGGTAACTATGATCGGGGTAAAGGTTGTTTATTGAATCCATTTCAAAGGTGTAATTTCTTAGTTTATCTGCTGATAAAAACGGATCATTTGTATCCCTTCTCCAAGCTGAAAGTGCTTCCTTCATGTATACTAAAACTGTCTCTAATTCTGGTTTATCAGCTAAATTCTCAAATTCCCAGGGATCTTCCTGTAGATCATATAACTCCCATTCAGGAGGCTTTCTCCACCTTTCATATGCCTGACGAATCCTTTCGTCAGAAGCTGCAATTTCTTCAATCGTAGCACCGGACCCAAAATCAGGATCAGCATAGGCAGAAAAAGCAGGAAATTCCCCTCTGCCAACATCGATGTTTTGAATAAGTTTGTATCGCTCCCCCCTTATACTCCTTCTAGGGTAATAAAATACAGGTGAGGCACCTTCTCCATCTGCTCCCAGATATGTCCTCCAACTTGTCACATCCCCATCCTTTGTAAATAAATCCATTAAGGACCTACCTGGAAAATTAAAATCACCTGAAATCCCAGCAAGATCTAAAACAGTCGGTAAGATATCAATTACGGAGATCAACTCATCCTTGCTTGAACCAGTTTCCTTTATCTCTTCAGGATAGGAAATAATAAAGGGGATTTTCAAACCGCCTTCATAATTGGTAAGTTTCCCCCTGCTAAATTGGGCCCCATGATCGCTTAGGTAAATGATACAGGTATTGGACATATCACCTAGACTATCCAACAACATTCCGATAGATTCATCCAATCGATTCATGCAATTATAGTAGGCTTCTGTTTGATCCAGCAGGCGTTCATTATTAACGCCTACGAAAGGAAGTGTTTCTTTAATATTATTTCGGTCTACTTTAAGCGTAGGTAAGCCTTCCACTTCATTCTGAAATGGCAGGTGTGCATCCGGCAAATTTACCATCAAGAAATAAGGGTTCTCTGATTGGTTGACAAATTTCTTTGCTTGTATGGCATAATCCTTCAAGTTTTCTTTTTGGAAATTGGAACCGGGTAATGCGGAAAAATCAAAGTCGAATCTATCTGCAGGATTAACGTGAACCTTACCTAGGATTCCAGTTCTATAGCCTGATTCTTTAAGGTAATTTGGCAAAACTTTTATCCCGGAATAAAGTGCGTAATAGTGGGTCGCCCATCCGAGTTGACCGTTTTGATGCGGGTATAATCCTGTGAAAATACTGCTTCTCGATGGACTACAAACTGCGTAAGTGGTATAAGCATTGAGAAACTTAACCCCATTTTTAGAAAGCTTGTCCAGATTTGGAGTGTGTATGAGCTTATTCCCATAACATCCCAAATCTGAACTATTGTCCTCAGAAACAATCAACAAAATATTTGGCGAGGCTCTTTGTGGTTCTTTGGAATTACATCCAAAATTTATTCCACTAGAAAACACCGTTAATATCAGCGCAATTTTAAATTGTTTAAAAATCATTTGTCTCCAAGTATTCAAGCTTTCAAACCTTTATTCATAACCTGGGTTTTGAGTTACTTTATTCTCCAAACTCAAAACACTAGTAGAGATCGGCCATAGGATTTTTTGTTCAGGATTGGCTTGTTCACTTAATGTAGGAAGCATTTCGATGGCTTTATCGAATCGCACTAAATCCCACCATCTTTTACCTTCAAAAGCCAATTCTCTTAACCTTTCTTCAAGGATTATCTCATTGTTTTCTTCTACAGTACCTGATGTAAAGGCATAATTATCGAACTGGTCTTCATATGCCCTCATTCTCACCTGATTAATTTCCATTGACGGATCCTCACCCAGCGCATTTTTGGCTTCTGCAATCATCAATAAAACATCAGCATACCGGTATAAAATAATGTCATCAATAAAATTTCTACTACCCCCTATTACGGTACCACTTCCCTTTGTTACTATTGTTGTGTAATAAGTCAAGGCTTCATTCTCCCCGATAGTGTATATTTCATAAAAGGAGGCATCCTTCCTTTGATCATCATTGGTGAACAAGGATTTAACATATGTTGTAGGAACTGTAATATTATTGCTCCCTCCACCTATTGCTCCTATTGTTTCCCTTGCTTCTGAAGAAATATTGGCAGGGATAGCACTTCCAATGAGATACATGGCGTTGAAATAATTATTACCTGCAGATTCGAGTTCGGCAAATCTTACAGCCATAATAACTTCTTTATTGCCTTTATTGTCATAATCAAAAACATCCGCAAAATTATCCAATAAGTCTACATCTGTGTTTTGGATATCCTTTAACGCGTCCAATGCAGTTTGGAGATCAGCGTTGCCACCTCCCATTTGTTTTGCCGTCCAAAGGTAAACCTCTCCTTTAAGTGCACTAGTGGCTGGCTTGGACCAGAACATCTTGTTTTCTGCGTAACTATTGTCAGGAAACAACTGTAAAGCTTTATCAATATCGGCTTTTATGAATTGAAAAATCTCACTTTGTGCGGTTCTTTCAATTTGCGTCAACTCAGGATTTTCACTTTCCGTTGGATCCATACGCAAGGGTAAATCCCCCCAGGTTCTCGTCATTACAAAATAGGTAAATGCTCTCATTGTGTATGCTTCCGCCAAGATGGTGTTTTTCCTTTCCTCAGATGCAAAGTCAATTCCCGGCACATACTTGAGAATTAAGTTGGCACTATTTACCAGCGTATACAAACTCTGCCAACTTGGCCCTGCATTGTCAGGTTGCAAGCGGTTGGTGTAATACTTGGCCCATCCGCCATCGCCCACGGTCCCAAGGGCTACAACATCGGCTCTTGCTTCTCCAAGATAATACAAGGTAGAGGTAGAAATACTTCTGAGGTTGACATACATACCAATCAAGGCACCTTCTGCATCCCCTTCTGTCTTCCAGAAAGACTCCGTGGTAATCACACTCGTAGGTGAAACATCCAGCAGATCGGAGCAGGAGCCGAATAGAAATAGGCTTATAATTAAAGCTATATTTAAGTTTTTCATGATTCCTTTATTTTAAATTAAAAGGTAATATTTAGACCAAAAATAAAGTTTCTCGGAATTGGGTAACGTCCATAATCCTGCCCGCCAAATTCGGGGTTTAGTCCCTGGTATTTGGTGAAATAATACAGGTTATTACCCGTCAGGCTAAGCCTTACATTCTCCAAATTAACAGGCGTTAATACGCTTTTTGGCAAGTTATAGCTTAAGCTTAGTTCTCTTATGGCCAGGTAATCACCAGGTTCATAGTACCCCTGACCTGTGCGGTTTGGATGAACGTTGATTTGGGCTCTGGTACTCTCCCAATCGTATCGCGGCAATTCGGCCACATCGCCTTGTTCCTGCCAGCCATTGTCAACTAAATTTTGAGTAAGGTTCATGTTCAACTTCCATTGACCTTCCATAAATGCACGGGCATAATTGTAAATAGTATGTCCAACTGTATAATCCATACGAAGGGAAAGCATCAAATTTTTGTAAGAGAAAGTATTGGTAAGCCCGCCAGTTAAGGTTGGAAATTCGGTACCAACATATTTTTTATCCTTTTCGTCTATTACCCCATTGTTATCTAAATCATTCCAGATAAAGTCTCCTCCAAAAGAGACATCTGGATATCTTTTGTAGGTATCACTTGGCGCATTTTCTGCCTCCTGATCGGTAGCATAAACACCCAATTCTTCATGAGAATAATATTCACCCAGACTTCCGCCTTCCTGAAGACCTCCCTTCCAGGCATAATCACCTAGACCTGCATCCCAAACGTAATAGCCTCCTACACGATTTCTTTCCGCTCCATTTTCAGGGAGTTTTAATATTTTGTTTTGTAGGGTGGCAAAATTGACTGCTAGGTTCCATTGGAAATCTGAAGCTGAAGGCAAAACATTGTAATTCACTTCCAATTCTACTCCTTTATTCTCTAAGCTACCTAAATTGGTAAGCGTACTACCAAAACCAGTAGATGGTGGCAAAGCCAAATTCGTAATTAGGTTATCCGTAACCCTTCTATACACGTCTAGAACAAGCCCTAAGCGGTCAAACAGGGTAAGATCTGCTCCAAAATTCAAAGTTTTGGACCGTTCCCACTTCAACTCAGGATTGGGTATCAAGGTGTTTTGAATGGCTGCGTAACCCCCATACCTTGCTCCTACTCCATAGGCTCCTTGAGCGGAAAAATCACCAAGGTTTCCAATATTACCATTGATACCGTAACTGGTACGAATTTTTAGTTTACTAAAAACATCCTGCGGCAATGCTTCCCAGAAATCTTCATTGTGCATATTCCAACCCAAAGCTACTCCTGGGAAGAATCCCCATTTATAATTTGCTCCTAAATTAGATGCGCCATCGTACCTTGCATTTATAGAAACTAAATACTTATAGTTAAAATCGTAATTTACCCTACCGAAATAACCATGAATCACCTGATCCGATATGGAGCTACTTACGCTAGTCGGCTCTGCAGAGGCATTTAAAGTAGGAATAAGGTCTGTAGAAGCTCCTTGGCCCGAAGCGCTAAGAGAGGAAATATTTCTTCCAAAATAGGCATAACCTGCAGTTGCGTTCACATTGTGTGCTTCACCTAAAGTTTTGGCATAGTGAAAAACCGCATCCACCTGAGTTTGTCTCCATTTAGAAATCGAAGCACTCGCAGATCTGTTGTCCACCAGATTATTGGGGCCATTCAAAACAGCAGGTTGAAAACTGTACGAATCATTTGTTCTATTATAAATTGACAGTTGTGGGTCAAAGCTTAACTCTGGCGTTATTTGCCACCTGGAACCAAGGGAAAAAGTCAGGTTTTCCGACCTGTTTTCTGCCACCCTGTTCCTCAATACATATTCAGGATTTCCTTCACTCAATGCCTGGCCTGGTGCCAAAGTACCATCCTCAAATCGGTATTTGGTTGTTGGAGGTAAAGTGATTGCCCTGGCAAAAATATTGGTGATACTATTTACCTGATTGTCTTTTGAGTTGGCATAGTTGACAATTCCATAAAAGCTAAATTTATCACTAACTTTAAAATCTCCATTGACATTCATGGTATAGCGTTTATATCCAGTGGTGATGGCTATCCCCTCATTGTCCAAATAACCAAGACTAGCAGTCACTTTTGCTTTTTCTGTTCCACCAGAAAGCGATACATGGTGATTTTGAATTGCAGCAGTTCTAAACAATACATCCTGCCAATCTGTGTCCTTAAAGATTAAGGTTTTGGATGGGTCTAGAGGATCAGGCATGCTTTCCCAGCCCTCATTAAGCTTGTATTCGTTTTCAGAAGTCAAATACTGTGTGGTATAAGCCGTGTTATTAGTCAGGTCATTACCTGTTCCGAAGCCTATAGGGTTGGTATTTCTGAATGATGCATCAGGAAAAATATCCTGAACGATCATTGCTTTCCTGGCGAAATTCAAATAATCACGTGCAGAAGCTAGATCATATAAGCTTCCTGGCTGGGACAAGGAATAACTACCAGAATAAGTGGCTGAAATAAAACCGGCTTTGGCTGATTTAGTAGTAATTACCACTACCCCATTTGATCCTCTGGCTCCATAAATAGAGGTGGATGCAGCGTCCTTTAACACTTGAAAGGTCTCAATATCACCTGGAGCAATATTATTAATGTCTGGCCTGATTACTCCATCTACTACATACAAAGGGGCTGCTCCATTAGGGTTATTAATAGAAGTCCCTCCCCTTACAATTACTCTAGGTGCTGCTCCCGGTTGCCCTGAAGTAGTTTGCACCCTTACTCCTGCCAATGTTCCCTGCATGGCTGATGCGGCGTTAGAATAGGGAATGTTTTCTAAAACTCGCTCATCCATTTTGGATACTGAGGTTGTTAATAATTCACGGGATTGTTCTCCAAAACCAATGACCACCACTTCGTCCATATCCGACAAGGCAGATTTGAGTTGTACGTTGATGGTACTGTTATTTCCTATACCCATCTCCTGAGAGGTATAACCAATAAATGAAAACACGAGTATGTTTTGGTCTTGAGGAACGGCTATTCTATAACTTCCATCAATATCAGAAACAGTACCTATAGAGGTGCCTTTAACCAAAATATTCACACCTGGCAAAGATTCTCCCGATGCATCCGTGATGGTTCCGGTAACTTCTCTTGCGCTTTGTGAATAACCCTCCGATCCAGCCATGATCATAAATAGGATCATCAGCCCAAATAGACGTAATTCTTGTATAATTTTTTTCATATAATAATGATTTAAATATTGTACAAACATGCACATACCAAAGATATTATATGAAATAATCGTTTACTTATACTTTCTTTTACATTATTAATACAATATTACAAAGTCAACACCTTGATCCAGAATTAGTTTTACATAGAGGAATAAGGCTTTTTTAGTTAACAATATTCTTATCAAATCATCACCAAATATTAAATTTGACTTTTAAAATCAGCATAAACACCCTCAACAACAACGAAATAACTAAAAGGAAATCAACACATTAAAAAATAAACCAAAAGTATTAGAGCATTATTTGATCAAAAAAATGCTCTATTATTTATTTGTTCTTTTTCCTTTTTGAGTTAAAAACCATAGAGGTTAACGACCTATTATCCCAATCGGGAATAGTATAATCAACTCAATGGTTTTCTATCAATTGAATTTTTTTTCTATAGAAAAGGATAATTATTACTCCATAGGAATTTAATCCTGACCCTAATAAGTGGACATGTAAACTAAGTCGCCTATTTTTTACAATACAATTTTACTTGACTATTAGCTAAATGGGCTTGCTTTACCGATGCCAGTTTACTTGCCAAACTTATAGGAAAAAACATCAGCATCTTTCAAGTACACCCTCATTTTAACAGGCTTACCTGCTAACTTGGAGAGGTCGTTGGATTTATTCCAATAAACTGTTCTAGAGATTTCGTTACCTATGATGGGCTGGCATTCTTCCATAGAATAACCTGGTATTTTATTGCCTTCCTGATCAAGCAACTCAACCAAAATTTCGCCAGCGGCTGAAGTAGAATAATTCAACTCCAAAGCATTCCCGTCGAAGATAAAAGACTTTGTAGTCATTTCACCTCCGCCATAACCTGCCGACAATGACGCAAAACCATCCAATCTCATGGAATACCTTCTCAAATGAGCGGTTGGCTGGGCATAATCCTGGTTTACATAAATGGACATTTCAGTATCTCCGGTTTGCACAATATTCAATGCAGGATAATTAGATCTAGATACCCAATTTTGCAATCCAATTCCCGGCTTGATAAAAGATTCCATAAATTGCCTATCGTATGCTCCTCCCCCTCTTGAAGACATCAAAACTGCATCAGAACAATCATTGTAATATTTAGGATTCACGCCTAACTTTTTAGCTTCTTCATCGTTGACCACTTTCCTATTGGGCATAAATCTCGCCCCGATAGCCAAATAAATTTGTGGTGCACGGTAATAAGGGCTGGTTTGCTGGGTATAAAGGTGTTCGTATTCTGTGTTTCCAAAACTCATTTGCACTGGCTCGGACCAATTGACAAAATCCTTAGAGGTCGTTCTTCCAACAGAGCGAAATCCGCTGTAACCATCTCCCGTCCAAGTACGGAAATAACAAACATATAACTCTTCACTTGTCGACCAAAAAACCACATTTTGCGAGTCAAAAACCCCCTTAGTAAATACTGGCTGCTCTTGTAATTTCTCCCATACTTTCCCATCATTGGACACATAAGCTACCAACCCACTGTTTTTAGTCCCTCCAAGTGCTTTGAATTTTTGAGACGCTATTGCTTGAGGGTTACTGTCTAGAAAAGGACTGAAATTATGGGTTACCGGTGCCGCATTGGCCAATATTACATTGTTCTTTTTGGTGCCTTTGACGGTATACTGCTTTAGGTCTGGCTTGGTCCAATTAATGCCATCTTTTGATTCTGCATAGCAGGTCACCTCTCCGTCGTTACCATCGCTTCCAGCTTCAGGTACACCTCTATAATAAGCCCTGTAAGTATCTCCATCCTTGATAACAGTGAAATAAGCAGAAAAAGCACCTTCCCATGGTTTTTCAAATTTAATCACGGGCCCCTTATCTACAGGTTCATGCAATTTAAGTTTGGCATTCTCCAGGTTTTCTATTAAATACTCATCCACAAAAAGTTCTCTATTGCTCCCAATATTGGGGATCTGAGCAAAGGCGATCCCCTGGAGTAAAAGCATTAGAATGAGTAATGTTTGTTTTTTGAATCCCTGCATTTTAATAAAATCTAAATGAATAAATGTCCGCATCTTTTAAGTATATTTTCATCCGGACAGGTTTCCCTATAAGCTTGGACACATCTGTATTTTTGTTCCAATAAACGGTTCTTTCCAATTCATTTCCAATAATTGGCTGGCATTCTTCTTTGGAAAAACCCGGGATTTTATTCCCTTTTTCATCCAACAGTTCTATGAAAATCTCCCCTGCTGCTGAGGTTGAATAATTCAATTCCAAAGCACTACCATCAAACACAAAAGGCTTGGTCAGCATTTCACCTCCCGCATAACCTGCGGATAAAGAAGCAAAACCATCCAATCTCATGGAATACCTTCTCAAATGAGCGGTAGTTTGTGCATAATCATGGTTCACATAAATGGACATTTCCGTATCCCCGGTTTGTACTATATTCAACGCCGGATAATTGGTTCGTGAAACCCAATTATTTAAACCAATACCAGGCCTGATAAAGGACTCCATAAAATACCTATTGTAATTATTACCTCCTCGGGATGACATTAAAAAAGCATCTGAACATGCTTTGTAGTAATTGGGGTCAATACCCATAATCGCGGCCTGTTCATCAGACACAACCTGTTTGTTTGGCATAAACCTACCCCCAATGGCAAGGTAGACTTGCGGAGCCCTAAAATAAGGGCTGGTTTGCTGAGTATAAAGATGTTCCAATGGAGTGGGACCATACTTCATCTCAACTCCTTGGTCCCAGGAATTGAAGTCAGTGGAGGAAGCCCTGCTGACTGACCTAAACCCAGAGTCCACTGTTCTAAAGTAGACCAAATACTTGTTTTCACTACTAGACCAAAAACTTACATTCTGCGAATCCAGATTACCTTCTTTTAATACTGGCTCTTCCTGCATTTTAACCCAGTGTATACCATCTGCTGATGTAAGCGCATACAAGCCCGTCACTTTCTTACCTGCTAAGGCTTTGTACCTTTCACTCTTTTTTGCATTTGGATTGGTATCCAAAAATGGACTGAAATTATGCGTCAATTGGTTGTCTACTAAAATTACATTGTTGTCTTTCGACCCATTAATTTCATGAATACCAAGATTTGGTTTGTACCAGTTTATTCCGTCTTTGGATTCTGCATAACAAGTCAACTCTCTATCGTTTCCTTCCTTTACATCAGGCAATCCACGGTAATAAGCCCTATAAGTACCACCATCTTTTATAATGGTTGTGTACAATGAAAATTTCCCTTCCCAAAGCTTGTCTAAATTGAATGCGATACCCTCATCAACTGGTCGGTGCATTTCTAATTCCGCCCTTTCCAATTGATCAACCAAAAAATCATCTACAAATAGCTGTCTTTGACTAGCAATGGTTTCAACCTGTGCTTTCGCCTTAAACTCAGGCACCATAAAAATTAGGAAAAGCAAGCCAATTAATGCTTGGAGTCGAATACATCTGCACATTTTACGATTGTTTAAATATTGCATATTTATGTAGATACTAAAGATATTATACGAAATAAACGCTTTCTTATACTTTTCTTTCCTTTACCAATACAATATTACAAATTTTTCACTTTAACCCAGAATACCACAAAGTCTGACTTTAGAATGGTATTCCCTTGTTCTATCTTGAGGAGCTAAAGCCACTAGAAATATTTTATTTGAAGACAGTTAGGAAGACTAAGCTGTTGATTTGGTTTCATCATGTAATAGCAGATTTATTGCACTATTTGGGTTTACCAATCATTAAGCCGCCAATTAAAATTAGCTATCCCACCTTGTGTTTTTATAAGCATCTAGCCCAAAATGAAACTTTACATCAAAAAACCTTGTGCATTGTTTTAAAAAAATTCCCAATCATTACTTCTGTAAAAAATCATTAATTATCAGCATGAGTGTACCATTAAAAATAAACCACAATGTACCCTTCGTACTATAAGTAAGTACGATAATGAAAATAAATGCATAGACCTAAATACCCTAAAAAAGTGAATACAATACCAAATTTGTACAAATCAATTCAAAATTAAAAAATAGACTTAAAACCTGTCATTCCATTTCTCTGCGAAGGATAAACTTCGCTTTGACCAACTGATTTTTTACGGTATTTTTTGAAATCATCAAAAGGTCTGCAATTTCATTATAAGATTTTTTTTCAAAATAATTCATTTCAAGAATCTGCCTTCTTTTGGGTGAGAGATTTCTAATAATGCGCTCCATTTTGGTTAATTGTTCCTCCTTTACCTGTGCACAATCATCTTCTGACTGATGAATTCTTTCCCAAAACTGTTCCTTCAAAGTCTTGTTTTTATTCAATGCCTTCAAGTAGTCAAAAATCTCATTTTTTACTGAAGTAAAAACATAAGAATTGAAGTTCAATTCAGGCTTTATGTTCTTCCTTCTTTTAAGGATTTTCATGAACACTTCATGATAAATATTCTCCGCTTCCTGTTCGTCCTTAATAATGGAAACACTAAAGCGAATTACAGGTATTCTGTAATATTGGTAAATTTTTTCAAAGGCTTTCTGGTCGCCATTTCGAAAACCATCCATTACTTTTTTGTCAGGTTGTTCCATATTCCAAGTATTTATCGTTTTGGTAAAGTAATTGGAGACCAAATAGCGTATTCCTACACTACTTGGCCTTCTAATTATTTATGAATATCAAGGAATAAATTGGTAAATTCTGCGCAAATCACGTATTTAAATCTTCATTTTGCGGAAATACCTAAGTCACTAATAATTGTAAATGAATGGTTTATGTATTTTTTTATAAAAATTTAATGAATAATTTACAAATCCCATCGATATATTACCGATAAATTAATATTGTGTTATAATTTAATACATCTGGGTTTCATTTTAATTTTTAGCCAATTTACCGAATTAACTACACAAAAATTAATTCAGGTAAATTGACAAATTTTATTGTAAAAAACATTTGTTACAAAATATTATACTGTATCGGTCAATTATAATACGTAGACTTCCAGAATCTACATTTCAACCTTCAAATACAGAATATAATCAAAGTTTCAATTACTTTCTCTTAGCTCCCAATTTTTTGGAGAAACTTTTATTGTCCTGCTACCTTTTCCAGTTTCATCAAACACTTTAAGTGTTACCTCTCCCTCTATTTCTACTGGCCCAGTATACAGTGCTGACTCTTCATTAGGCTCACTTCCATCAGTGGTATACCTTATTTGTAAGCCGGGGAAATTCACATTGGCAAACAACTTACCGTCTTCAACTTTTGCGCCAGGAGGTGCTATTCTATAATTATAGCCCCCATTCCACCAACTCAGTTTTGCCAATGCTGTCTGCCCAATTCTATTTGCAAACTGATTCCAGCCCTTAGCAATATTCTGATCCATTTTAACCAAGTCCGGCTCTTTCTCCCAATCTCTCTCAGCTGCCCATGCACTTTCTGCAAACCCAAGCATCTTAGGAAACATATAGTATTCCGCCATATCCCTGCCTTTTACGGTTTCTGTCCACAACTGAGCCTCTAGACCTATGATATGGTCTTTGGCATCAGGGTTAATCCTTACCATGTCTTTAAATTCTTTGGCACGATCTATTGTTCTACCCATACTGGTCTTATAAGTTGTCTTAAACCAATCATAAGGCGCAAATGCCCAGGCATTTTTGGTATTGACAAAGCCTGCCCAATACAAGCCTGGTTCCTCAGGATCGTTACTATAGGCCAGATCAAAGTAAAAGTTGGACACATTACATAGTACCACATCGTAGCCCATATTGGCCAACTGATAACCCAAATCAGGATAATCAAACATATTGTTCCATATATAAGGAACGACCTTTTTCCCTGCAAAGGCCGGGTTAGGTTTATACACTCCTGACTCATCTTTAAGAAGGACCATTTCTTCCCAAACATGCATTTCTAAATCTCTACCTTCCAACTTTTCCAATAAAGTACTGAAAAAATACGTTTGTAAGTTTTTGGGATCTTTGATTTCGGGTAGCTTTTTCAATAATTCTCTTGCCTGAGGAGAGGCTGTCCATGCCCCCTCTGCTACTTCATCTCCTCCGGAGTGCATTTTTTTAAGTTCAAGACCTGCCTCTGCATACATTTTTGTTAATTCGTCAACAACCTTTAGGTAAAAGTCAAAAGTTGAAGCATTGGCCACATTGACAACATTGTCTTTAAAAGACTGTGCTGACATGTATTGGGACTTGTCTTCCGGATCCACGAGACGATAAGCTTCAGCTTCCTCTGTTCTACCCTCTTCCATTAAATCTAAATATCTTTTCTCCATGGACTTGATGGCCGCTCTGGCATGTCCTGGAAAATTCAACACAGGAATAACTGTGATGTGTCGTTCTTTCGCATATTTCAGGATATCAACAAATTCATCTTTTGTGTAAAACCCACTTCCATTTTTCCCTTCCATATAAGCGAATGGTCCAGAGCCATAACCCGGATGAACAGAAGGATCATCCATACTACTAGCATGTTGTCTCTGACCTCCAACTTCTGTTAATTCAGGAAGTCCTGGAATCTCCAATCTCCATCCTTCATCCTCAGTGGTATAAAACAGAAAATGATTCAGCTTATAATGAGACATGATATCAAGAGTCCTTTTAATGGTCTCTTTCGTTTGGAAATTTCGAGCCACATCCATGTGTAAACTCCTAAAGCCAAATCGAGGTGAATCCGCTATATTAATATAAGGTAGACTAAGTGGTAACTTCTGGTTCAAGTAAGCATCATTACCTAATAGTGCCAATAAGCTTTGTACTCCGTAAAAAACACCTGCAGGGTCACTACCTGTCAACACAACCCCATTTTGATTGACATCCAATTTGTAAGCCTCATCGCGCTTACCATTGACTTCCATTTTCGCCAATTTCAACACTATCCCTTGATTATTGCTCACACCTTCATGTGTAGAAAATTTAACTCCTGTAAGTTCACTTAATTTCTCACTAAGGTATTTTGCCTCATTGGAAAGGCCATTTTCAAATTCTATGGCAAGTTTTTCCTCAAGTATAAATTGACCATTTCCTTTCCTTACACTAAATGGTGTAGGTATAATTGGCAATAATTCTTCTTTATCTAATTTTACCAAATTCTCATTGCGTTCATATTGACTTTCCGCAGAATAGGGAGCTTCTTCGTCCATGGCACCTCTCAGGCGTTGTTCATCCCTTAAAAATGGCTTAACCTCCAAGTTTTTTACGGGAATAACTTCTTCAGATGTTCCATCCTCACTGTAAAAAACAAAATACATACCCATAGGTGCATCTGTTTCTTTTATCACCCCTTCAATCCCAACATAAGGAATTAAAATACTCTCCCCTGGAGCTAGCGCGAAGCCATCAATTGGGCTAAGCTTGTACCAATCTCCATTAATATGGGTGATTTTGGCATTTTCACTCGATAAGATTCCTCTTGGGGCCATACTAAAAAACAGGTCCCAACCTTTTTCCCCAAGCGGATACTGACTGCGGTTTTCTATTCCAAAACTGGCTTCAAATTGCCCCTCTTCTTCCGTAAAGTTGGTTTTTACTTCCCAATCGATATAAATGGAATCAACAGCCTCCTTCCAATTTGTAGAGGGTTGGCAGGAAAAAAAGCAGCTTATTAAAAGTAAGTAGGCAACGATCCGAGTGATTTTATTCATAATTAAATTGTTTAAGTAGCCTTATTATTACACCTCATGGTATTAAATTGACTATTAAATAAAAAAATATATTGTATGAAGCCTACAATTACTAGATTAATATCTCTGGATGCTCTCCGGGGTTTTACCATTGCCGCCATGATTCTGGTCAACTACCCGGGATCTTGGAGCCATGTATA
This sequence comes from Cyclobacterium amurskyense, assembly GCF_001050135.1. Lineage (GTDB taxonomy): Bacteria > Bacteroidota > Bacteroidia > Cytophagales > Cyclobacteriaceae > Cyclobacterium > Cyclobacterium amurskyense. The sequence continues at coordinate 206,998 of NZ_CP012040.1, forward strand.
TCCACCTTTATTGCATGCAGAATGGAATGGAATGACAATGACAGATTTCATTTTTCCATTTTTCATTTTTATGGTGGGTGTCTCAGTGGCCTTTGCCTATTCTAAAAGACTAGAAGAAGGGGTGCCTAAAAGTGGTATGTATAAGAAAATATTTACTCGCGCGGTAAAACTCTTTGTCTTAGGGATATTTCTAAACCTTATTCCTGATTTTGACTTTTCAAACATGAGGATCGCTGGGGTTTTACAAAGAATAGCAATTGTCTTCTTAGCTAGTTCATTTTTATTCTTAAATACAGACTGGAAAAAACAAGCCTACTTAGGTGGGGGAATACTTGTTTTATATTGGTTATGCATGACTTTGATACCTACTCCTGGAGAAGGAGTGGTTATGTTGGAACCTGGAAGAAACCTTGCTGCCTGGATTGACAGTATGTTTTTACCAGGAAGAATGTGGGAAGGATCTTGGGATCCTGAAGGATTTTTCACTACTCTTCCAGCAATTGTAACAGGAATTTTAGGCCTTCTAGCCGGGAAAATCTTACTCTCCGATAAAAATGAAAACTTAAAATCCAATTATCTCATGTCAATAGGACTTGTAATTGTTCTTACAGGCTTACTTTGGGCACAAGTATTCCCTATTAACAAACACCTTTGGACCAGTTCATTCACATTGATCACAGGAGGAGCTGGATTTATCGCTTTGGGAGCAAGTTACTTCTTAGTAGATATCCTTGGTAAAAAGAAAGGCACCTCCATTGGAATCATCTTTGGAGCCAATGCCATTACAGTTTACGTTTTAGCTGATGTATTATCATTGATTTTTTACACCCTTGAAGTAGGTGGTCAATCCCTAAACATGTATTTTATAGATGTATTTACGGGTATAGGACTTCCTGTCAATCTTGTTAGTATGCTGTATGCCATCTTGTTTGTCATGGTTAATTTCATTCCGGCCTATATCCTGTTTAAGAACAAGATCTTCATTAAACTATAACCCAATGATTTCCCGTAACCTTTGTTTCTATTTTCGCTTATTGTTTCTGTTTGGCTTGCCTCTTGCAGGTTTCAGCCAAACAGGCAGTATCCAGGAGCCAGTTCGCTATATAGGAGGCAATAGTGTTGACCCAGATAAGCATGAGGGCAGACTGAGGTATGCAATAGGTGTAGATAGCAGGCAAACGTTACGGGCAAACAGAACCAACCCGCAAATGGCCGAAGATTTCGGTTGGACTTACAATCATGCCTCTAACCTTGCCTATTGGGAAGGGAAGTTTTACCAGCAATACCTAAGCAACCCTGTAGATGAGCACATTGCTCCTGGACAGACCTTATTGACAAGTTCAAAGGACGGTCGAAATTGGAGCAAACCGGAAGTGATCTTCCCTCCTTACAAAGCTCCTGCGGGAGTTAGCATCCCTGAGGGCTACGATGGCTATATGATGCACCAAAGAATGGGGTTTTATGTAAGCAAAAACGGCAAATTACTCACAATAGCATTTTACGGACATACCGAAGATCCCTTTGAAAAAGGAGGGATTGGCAGGGTTGTAAGAGAAGTAAACAAAGATGGAAGCTATGGACCAATATACTTTATCCGGTACAATAGCCATACCAACTGGAATGCTTCCAATACCTCTTTCCCCTTTTATAAAACATCTGATGACAAAGCATTCATAGCGGCATGTGATGAATTACTAGGTAATACTTTAGTCACTCTACAATGGCGGGATGAAGACAATGGCCTTGATGGCTTTTATTCGGGAGAACGCGGCGGTGAAGCATTTTCGTATTACTCCCGAAAGGATGGTAAAATCGTTGGCTTTTGGAAACGTTCGGTCACTGCCATATCAGAAGATGGAGGGAAACATTTTTCCAAAACAGTCAAGGCTTCTACCCTTACCATGGCAGGTGGAAAAGTCTGGGCTCAGCAAACGGAAGATGAGCGGTATGCTTTAAGCTACAACCCTATAGACATTGATGAATACAGGTATCCACTTATTGTAATCAGTTCGGATGATGGAGTAATTTTTGATGACATGGTATTGGTTCAGGGAGAAGTCCCCGCCAGAAGGTTTTATGGAAGATGGAAGGATTTTGGACCTTGCTATGTAAGGGGCATCGTAAAAGGCAATGGCAACCCGCCAGGTGATGACATGTGGCTCACTTATAGCATGAACAAAGAAGACATGTGGGTAAGCAAAGTACCGACGCCTATCAGGTACACCATCAATGGCCCTGTTAATGACTCCTTTGACCAACTTATTGAAAATGGATCCATCACTAACTGGAACATTTATTCTCCCAAATGGGCTCCTGTAAATGTGGTGAAGTCCCCTCTCAGTAAGGGCTTGTCATTGCAACTCGCTGATGAGGACCCCTATGATTATGCAAGGGCTATTCGGGTTTTTGAAACCAGTCAAAACGTAGAAATCAAATGGGATTTTATGGTACCTACCAACAACAATGGTTTGATGGAAATGGACATTACGGACCAGTTTGGCAATCGTCCCATAAGGCTGAAATTGACTGAATCAGGGGATTTGATTTATTTATCAGGTCACACTGAAGTTAATTTAGGAAAAGTTAACCCAGAAAAATGGAATAGCATAAAGTTAAACATTCATGCTAGCGTTAATGGGTATTTTGATCTCTATTGGAATGGGGAGTTGAAAGGAAAAATGATCCCACTTACAGAGGCTGTTAAGTCTGTGGAACGTATTTCTTTCAGAACGGGGAATTACAGAGACCTTCCAAACAGAAAAACACCCAATGAAGATCCAGAGCCACCATTACCTGGAGCTGATGAAAAAGTCCCTTTAGGTGTGTTTTATATTGACAATGTTGCCGTAAACCCTAATTAATGGCTAAACCCGAAGGGGTGATGCTATTGTTTTAAATTATATGATTTCAAAAGCTGAACAATTGATTTTCGTTGGTACCAGTCATTGTAAACAAATTCAAGCTGTTCAAAGGATTGGCATCCGAATTCAAAATCACTAAAGGCCTTTACTAATTCAATTACCTTTTTCTTATCCTTTATAGGTTGCTTAAACCTTACCACAGTACTGTGTGCTGTCACAAGCTTATAGCGTTTGTCTAGGGATTGCTCTAGCTTAGCTCCTGAAAAAGCATTTCGAAGGTTTTGTCTGAAATGTTCCAAGTATCCATTAACAGGATAACCTTTGATAATCAAACATGAGGCTGAGGCAAAAACCCCTGTAAAGTCAAGTTTGAATTCTCTTACTCCTCTTAAAGCTTTTTGAATAATTTCATCATACCGGTCAATTTCAATTCCTTCCATAGAGAAGCCACTGTAGCAAGAGACAATGGGCATAACCGTAACGTGAATATCATCAACTGAATAAAAATACTGATCAGGAAGCACTTCCCTAGCTTGATGAATAAATAGTTCAAATGCTTCTTTTATCTTCTTATTTGGCCTAATTAAAAGGGTCAAACCCCTCCTTAGATCCGAAGGGTTATCTAATTCTTTGTCATAATTAAAACCTTCTTTGTTTATTGAAGATAAAGCCGAACTATGCAGTTTTTTATAATGATTCCTAAGATCCATTAGACAGAATCATACTTCCTAAAGATCAACTGAAGCAATTCCATCACCTCCTCAGAGTGGATATCCCAGTTCAAGCTTTTCACAAAACTCTGGTTGAGCAAGTCAATTGCTTCAAAGAAACTATCTGTTGCATCCAGTTCGATAATGGCTTGATCCATCAGGTCGGGGTTACCTTGAAAAAGCCTTTTGGTAAACATAATCCGTTGATTAATCCCCATCCCTTCCTTCAGATGGGTTATGCTACCTTTCATATAGGGGTTTTCTCCAGAATCAAACTTGGCCCAAACAATGGAAGGGTCTATTGTTTCTATCAAATCCTCATTTGAAGCCTCTTCCTTTGGTGCTTCTTCTTCCTGATTGTCTATAACTGTTTCCGAGGGTTCAACGATATAGTGCTTGGGCACCGTTTCTTCTACCTTTTCAACAAGTTCAGGAACTGGTTCATCTTTCAGCTTTTGAGGTACTTCTTTGATAAGTTTATCAAAGTCAAGTGATAAGACATCTTGTAAAGGAGCAAGCAAGGATACCGCTTGGGTTGAATCATTGGTTTCCTTCTCTAAACCTTCATATAACTTTTGTTTCCATATTATATCTCCAGACTCAGAGGCCCAATCTTCTGCCGCAGGGACCCACATTTGCGTGTACCACTTTATGTATTTCTGTAGTTCCTTTACATAGGCAGTAGATTTTTCATGTCTCTCGTCCAATATTTCCTCTATAAAAGCAACTGGGTCAACCGCAAGAAATATGGTTTTTGTCACTGCTTTACTTAGAAGGGGAGCAAAGTCATTTTGCTCAATCTTAATGGCTCTTGAAAGTACAATCATAAAGTCTGACAACGCCTCTTTTACCGCCTTGTCCTTGTAATCAAAATAAGGGTTTTGAGTGAATGAGTCAACCTGCTTCTGCCAATCCTCAAAAAGCTCTCGAATAACCATTAAGTTAAGTTGAGAGGAAGAGGTTAGCTCTACAATGTCTTGTCCGCTAATGTAACCCTTGTTAATGAAATGATTGTCGCAGATTATTTGAGAAAAATCTCTGGAATAACTGTCAATATAATCTTGATCTAAAATCATTTGTTTGGTCATATTACTTGTGTTTCTCCCTTTTATATAGAGGTAAAGTTATGTAATTTATTCTTTAAACCCCGATTCAAAGACATTAATAAGTAACAATAGTTAGCTGACCTGAATCAAGGTAAATTTGAAATCATTTTCTCCCCTTATAGTTTTTTGAAAATAACCTCAGCAATAAAAAACTGCCTGAGACCTATTCAATGGCCTAATATTTTTAGCTCAGAAAAGATTCGGTTTATGTTAAAAAGTAAGCCCATACACTATATCATTTCCCTGTCCCATAGAAAAACATGAAATCACCATAAAATCAGCCATTCGAAGGCTTGATAAAATACCAAACTTTAGAGTCCTCGGGCAAGGTTGAACCCGAAATATGCAATAGACATTCTATTACGTGCTGAAATCGCTTTAAAATCAGCCACTTCGTTGCTGTTTTCAATTTCACCATAGCGGTGCTATGCTAAAATCTCCAAACAGCCTGATTTTCTTGCGATTGCAACACTTCCCGTAAACACGGGACAGGCTATCACGAATTCTATTACATAATCCGGGTTGAACTAGCAAGGAGTGACCTAATCCGAGGTGGTATTATCAAATAATAGATGGCCTTTTGCCTATTTCAGGTTTAATCTGGCTTTAATTTTTATTAATAAATATAAATCAATTAATTTCGTCTGCTTATAATTTACTAATTTTCCTGTTGACCTTGATTCATTCTTTCTGTTTGGTCAACTACAGTAGTAAAGATTTTTTACCATTATTCAGAATTTATGTTTATTGAACCATCTTTAGGAAAAACCGGCCGAAAAGGGCAATTAGAGGTAATATGCGGTTCAATGTTTTCTGGTAAAACAGAAGAATTGATAAGAAGACTTAACAGGGCGTTAATCGCCAAACAAAAGGTGGAAATATTTAAACCTGCCATCGATAAAAGGTATGATGACAATAATGTAGTCTCACATGATGAAAACATTATCCGATCTACCCCTGTACAATTTGCTGAAGACATTTTGCTTCTAGCAGGTAATTGCGATGTGGTAGGAATTGACGAAGTTCAGTTTTTTGATGCCCAAATAATTCCTGTTGTAGAAAAACTTGCCAAGACTGGTACTCGGGTAATTATTGCCGGTCTAGACATGGACTTTAAAGGGAAGCCTTTTGAGCCGATGCCTCAATTAATGGCAATGGCTGAATATGTCACTAAAGTACATGCTATATGTATGAAATGCGGTGATCTTGCTTCTTTTAGTTACAGATTGTCTGCGGAAAAAACCAAGGTAATGCTGGGAGAAAAAGAAAGCTATGAGGCCCGTTGTCGCAGGTGTTTTTTTGACCTAGATGTAACCACTTAATGCTTAAAAAAACTACTGGAATTGTAATTGGGTATACAAAATACAGAGAAACTTCGATTATCACGAAAATCTTCACAAGAGAACTTGGGCTCAAATCCTATGTGGTAAATGGAGTGAGGAGTAATAAATCATCTTCCAAAGTCGCCCTTTTTCAACCCTTAACCTTGGTGGATCTTGTCGTTTATGATAAAGAGAATGCCAACATCCATAGAATTTCTGAAATAAAATCAGACATAAGTTTTCAACGCATCCCATTTGATTTTATCCGTTCTGGCATTAGTATGTTTATGGCTGAAATATTGGGAAAGGTTGTTTTTGACAATTACCAGAATGAATTGCTGTTTGACCATCTTAAGAACCAAATTTTAGCCCTTGATGCAGAACTGTACCAACCGGGATTATTCGCTCTACATTTTTTGATAGGTACTTCCCGCTATTTAGGTTTTGAACCTGAGGACGCAAATGACTTTTTTTTACAACTACCCGTTGATCAATCAAGTAGTAATTACACAAAAAAAAGCCTGTTCCTTAACCAGATTTTAGAAAGCGAACCTCATTCACCCACAGAGGTGCCCGGCAATATAAAAAGGCAATTATTAGACGATTGGATATTGTTCTACAAAATCCATATCGATGGATTTGGAGAAATAAAATCCTTATCTGTATTACGCACATTACTCGCCTAAAACCAGCCTATTCTATAAGAATATTTCTTGTCTGGCTAGAAAAAACACCTGATAACTCTTCCCCATTTCCAGCTTTAATCAAACTAACCTTCAGACTATAAGTCCCTTTTTCTATTTTGGATAACTTCACAGGAACAATTTCTTCAGTAATAAACTGCTGACCGTCAATTTCAATCAATACTTTCACCCCATCGCTGTCTGGTGCGCCTCCCAGGTAAAGAAAGTCCACGACAACCTGCTCATCTGCAGAATAACTTTGCTGTTCTATGGGTAGGTGAAGAATCACATAAGGCTCCTCGTCTTCTGGAAAAGGTCTTGACCCTCCTACTGTAAAATCTCGTTGAGAAAAGTTCCCATATTCCTTTAGGGCTAAGCCCTCTTCGTTGACCAAAAAAGCAACAGCCCTATAGGTGCCTTTATTTAAGTCCATTTGAAAATTTGGCAAGGTATAAGGTTTAGGACTCGCCCCATTTAATGAAAGCATCAATGGATTTTCTCTCCCTAAGCCATGGTTCCGAATATTGAAAGAGAAGGCCACCTTCCCTTCTTTAAAGTCCTCATTCCCTATTGGGTTATATATGTCCAGCATTGCATCAGGGTTCGTTGCTGTTACCAGCTTTTCGAATTGAATTTTTTCTACTATACTTTCTTTCAATTCATTTGGGGCTTCATTTTGTTGATCCACCAATGCCTCAGATTTCTTATTTGTAGAATCACAGGCATACATAAATACCAATAAAAGGGCTATGGTAAAAAAAATGTTCTTGAATTTCATATAAATTTGTTCTGTAAGGACTTAACGTGAAAGGTTGTGTAGCTATTTTATCCCTTGGTAAAAAGACTTCAAAATAATCCTACCGGGTGATTTTCATCATTTCTCATACGCTCGATCAATTACTTAATTATTTTCTTTTAATTTCACGCTGGACTTAAAAATCTAAAGTGAAATCCGGATTCAAAGGTATTTATTTTTAACAATAAAAAAATTACCTTGCATTAAACTTAAAAAGCAAATGAGCGAAATTTTATTTGAAGAGGTTCCGTGCCTGGATTTGGCAGATTTCATTTCTGGGGACAGTAGTAAAAAAGCTGCTTTTGTAAAAAAACTAGGAGAAGCATATGAGAACATTGGATTCGTGGCCATAAAAAACCACGGACTCGATCAAAATATGCAGGATGAGCTTTATTCGGCCATCAAAAACTTCTTCCTGCTTCCAGACAATATCAAAGCCAAATATGAACAGCCTGATAAAGGCTTTCAAAGAGGGTATACTGGTAAAGGTAAAGAACATGCCAAAGGAAGGAATACAGGAGATTTGAAAGAATTCTACCATGTAGGCCAACCTCTTGATGAGATTTCAAACGATGATACCGTAAAAGAAGAATACCTACCCAATGTATGGCCAAGGGAAGTGCCCGAATTCAAAGACATTTCATTGAAGGTATTTAAAACTTTAGAAGCTGCTGGTAAAACCATGCTCCGAGCCATTGCTTTAAACTTAGGACTCAAGGAGAATTATTTCGAAAGCAAAATTGAAAATGGCAATTCCATTTTACGTTCCATCCATTACTTCCCTATAAAAAATCCTGATGATGTGCCTGCCGATGCCGTTAGAGCAGCCGAACATGGAGACATCAACTTAATCACTATCCTAATGGGAGCGAGTGCAGATGGTTTACAAGTATTAAGAAGAGATGGGAAATGGATCCCAATCACTGCCCTTCCTGATCAATTGATAGTGAATGTAGGAGACATGCTGGAAAGGTTGACAAATAAAAAACTCAAGTCCACCATTCACCGGGTAGTAAATCCTCCACGTGAATTAATGGACACCAGCAGGTATTCAATTCCATTTTTCATGCATCCTCGTTCTGAAATGGACCTGAGTTGTCTGAACTCTTGTATTGATGAAAATCACCCTAAAGCATTTGAAGATTGCACTGCAGGTGAATTTTTAGATGAAAGATTAAAAGAGTTAGGACTGAAAAAATAACAAGTTCATATGACGACCATCAGGAAGGTACGGTATTATATATATCTGAAAGATGTGCTCGTACTTTCTCTGACAGCTTTTGGAGGTCCACAGGTTTTTTTGGCCATGGTCATTGATATAATGGTCAAAAAAAGAGGCTTTATTACAGAGAAAGACTTGCTGGAATTAAATGCCCTTTGTCTGGTTTTGCCTGGGCCAACTTCTACTCAGACCATATCAGCAATAGGCTTCAGGGTGGGAGGACCGGTATTGGCCTACCTTTCTTTATTGGTATGGGTACTCCCGGCTACCCTTCTTATGATAGGGACAGCCTTCTTGATTGAATACTTGCAGTCCAACACAAAAGGAGAGCTGGGCTTTGCTAAATTTATTCAGCCTATGGCCATAGGCTATATCATCTACGCCTCTCAGATCACGATAAAAAAAATGATCCATACGGTAGAGGCCGCCATCTTAATGATGATTGCAGCATTTATTGCATTTTTTTACAATTCACCCTTTATTTTCCCAATCATGCTGGTCTTAGGTGGTTTGATTACTACCCACAATTACAATAAACAACCAATCATTGAAGAGAAACCAAAAATTAGGATCTCTTGGGGGAATTTTATTCTTTGGGCAGGAGTATTGATTTCAGCGGCTGTCTTGGGACATTATACCAGAATCTTGCCAATAAGATTATTTGAGAATTTTTATAGAAATGGATCCCTTATATTTGGAGGAGGCCAGGTTTTAGTCCCCTACTTGTATACAGAATTTGTAGAGTTCAAAAACTATTTAAGTTCGGAAGAATTTCTGACAGGTTACGCCATTTCTCAAAGTATCCCAGGCCCAACCTTTAGTATTAGCTCTTATATTGGTGCATTGTCCATGCGAGAATGGGGAGTTACTGGCATGATCACTGGAGGATTGGTTGCAGCTGCAGGTATATTTTTACCAGGCACCTTTCTAATATTTTTTGTTATCCGGTTTTGGGATGCCTTAAAGATATACCGTCCGGTGAGAGCCGCCCTAGAAGGAATAAATGCGGTAAGTTGTGGCATGTTGATCGCCGCTGCTTATCTTTTATTTGAACCTATGGAGAATAATTTCATTAATATCGTCATCATCATCGGCACCTACATCCTATTGAGATATAGTAAAATACCCTCTCCTCTTATCATTGTATCTGGGGTCGGCATAGGCTTGATTTACCAATGGATCATGAACAACCTTTATTAAGTGTAATTTGTGAGTAAGGCCCTATTTTGATGCTTATTGAATAAATGAATATAAATACAAATCCCCAATGGTAAGCAACAACTAAAAAACAACAAGCTTTCATTAAAATAAGCCATGGATCCCCAACCTTGCCAAAAGAAAAAGCCCTGGGCAAACAAAAGCATTTCAGTACCTATGAATCCTAGGTAATAGAACCAAACAGCGGTTTTCATTCCTCGGTTCTGTACTTCCATAGTGTTCGAATTAATAAAAGAAAACATCAAATAGGCGGAGAATAATCCAAGCATACTTAGGTGAATAAACCCTATAATAAATAAACGCAAAATAACAGCCATTTCGGCTAACTCAGGCAAAACGAGCAAAGATTGAGCAGCTACCCTTATTAGGCCAACTATTACAGCAAGTATTAGCCATGGTTTGGTTTTAGGAGAGAAATGTAAGGACAGTTTAGGCAAAGATTTTCTCTTTAAAACAAAAATTGCCACTAATCCAAAAAGTTGCAGGAGAACCCCTACTGCATTGACATAATAAGCCCAGCTCCACTGGTAGGCCCAGAACAAGATCAAAGCAAATGTCAAAATCTGGCTTGACAATAAAAACCCGTAAACTAAACGAAAACCAAGTCTTGGGAAACCAACCTTGAAGGTTTTAACAATTAAGGTTAAAAGCGCAAAAATCAACCATCCATTAAACTGAAAGTGAAGGTAAAACTGTATGGCTACCTGGTACAGCATCCCGCCCCCACCTCCGTTTCCCATAATCACTGCCACTCCCCAAACCCCTAAGGTGGAAAGTAGAAGAAGGAATAATGAGGTTTTTAATAAAAGGTTTATTTGTTCACATCCTTTAATGTGATCTCTCCATACCCTAAAGACAAAGAGATAGCTCAAGACAATATGAAGGGAGGAATAGAATATTGAAAAGCCAGCATAACCTTGCAAAGGAAAGGCTATCATCATACCTGTTATTGAAAATTGTGTTAACCAAAACAGATAGGTATAAATTGGTTTGGAGGCCTTTTCTTTAGGTAAAAAATTACCATGAATCAAAATGAAAAAGCCAAGGTAAAGCCAACCTAAAAGGGCTACATGGGAATGCCCATGTAATAAATTTTTAAATTCTATCCAATTTAACTCCCATACGAAAGCTGCTCTTAGCACCAAGCCCATTATGGCTGCAATTAAAAAATTAAGTAGTGAAATCAAAATCCAGTTTTTCCTCATTTGCTGGTTGTTTTTATAGAAAATAATTTCCACAATTAAGAATTAATCCTTAGTAAAACCCTCTCTAATTCTTACAATAACAAAACTACAAACATTTAAGACAAATATATCCTTTTATATAAAGCCGGGATCAAATACATGATTTGCGCAATATTCAATCATCCAATAGGACTGACATTCTATACTTCTTGCCTCAACTTGACAAGGTTTAGAATTTAGTCCGAAAGAATGAAAAATAGATCAAAGATTTGGAGTTATAAATTATTTTTCTACATTTGTAGAACACCTTATTGTAATGTAGAATGAAGTTATCCAAATCCGAAGAAAAACTAATGGAGTTGATCTGGTCCAACCAGCCCATATTTATGAAAGAACTTCTTGAGGTCCTTCCTGAACCAAAACCTGCGCCAAGCACTGTGGCAACACTGCTGAAACGCATGCAACAAAAAGGTTATGTAGGATTCAAATTATTTGGGAACTCAAGGCAATACCATGCTCTTGTAGAGAAACCGGATTATTTTTCCGGGCAGGTAAAAACCATTATTAAAGATTTTTTCTCTGATTCACCGCTTCAATTTGCTTCCTTCTTTACCAAGAAAGCAGACTTGAGTACCAATGAATTGGAAGAAATTAAAAAACTTGTAGAAACCGAAATTGAAAGGAGAAAAAAATGATGATGGTTTTGGTTAAATTTATCGGCTGTTCCGCAATTATCTTTTTGCTCTTTCAACTTTTTCTGGCAAATGAGAAAACATTCACATTGAACCGGTGGCTGCTTTTATCGTTGATCCCTGCGGCCATGCTTGTTCCTTTTATAAGCTTACCCTTGTGGCTACCACAAGAAAGCACTGTAGCTGTTAACTATCTTCCCTATGCCCAAAACCAATCTACTCCGGTTGTAGCTTCTGCCCCATCAACTCAGGCCATTCCTGCTGAATTTTGGATCCTGGCAGTTTATTTGGCTATAACTGCACTTTTATTCGCTAAGAAAATAAGTGCATTATTAAAGCTAATCAATTGGACAAAAAAAGCCTCGAGCAAAACCTTAAAGAAGGCCAACCTTATCCTCTCAGAAAAAGTGATTTCACCTTTCAGTTTCGGAAAGTATGTTTTTATGCATCCTTCAACCTATAAAGAAGGTTCCGGAAAAACGGAAATGATCATAAAGCACGAACTCATCCATATCGTTCAAAAACACCATATAGACTTGGCATTGATGGAATTTATATCGGTGATATGCTGGTTCAACCCTATTGTATTTATGGTAAAGAAAGCCATTGTCCTAAATCATGAATACCTAGCCGATCAAGGCGTAAAAGATTCGGTGCATCCTATCAAATACAAAAAGCTACTGTTAAGCCTCAGCATTCAAAATAATCCTTTGATATGGACAAGTGCTATCTCCTCCTCCACCTTAAAACACAGATTAACTATGTTAAATAAACCCCTAAAGAAAACGACTATGCGCCTTCGAATCGCCTTTTTCAGTTTATTAGCCTTATTGATAGTTACAGGATTTTCAATTAAAATCAATGCTTATCCATCCAACCAACTCCCTCCTGATTCCAGTTTAAAATGGAAGGGAAACCAAAATAGTCCTTTGGATAAAATGCCTGAGTTCAAAGGTGGAATGACAGCATTTTCAAATTATGTCAAAAAAGAAGCGAAATACCCTTTATATGCCCGAATTAAGGGCATAGAGGGCCAGGTTGAAGTTCAATTTGTGGTAGAGAAAGATGGATCAGTTTCCAATGTTTCCGCTGCCAGTGGAACTGAAAATGGTTTTGAGTTTTTAGCAGAAAGGATAATTAAAAATGCGCCGGATTTCAATCCGGGAATGCAAAATGGTCAACCCATAAGGGTACAAATGACAATCCCTCTGTTTTTCACACTTAGCAAAGAGGAATTAGATTCTGACAAGCTACCATTGGGTGAAGTAAACATAGGAGAATTCACTCCAAACGTGGATGGTTTAAAAATTAAGGCAAACTATTCAAATGGAACTTGGAATGGTACGGTTCGGGATACTGAAGGAAATTTACTTCCGGGTGCATTAATTATAGTAGAAGGCGCTAACGCAGGAACTGTAACAGATATTAATGGGGAATTCGCTTTAAAATCCGATTCTTCTGCTACCCTTATTGTAAGTTTTAAAGGTTACAATAATGTTAAGTTAAATCAGAATTGAAACACAAGCCCTAGCAAGGATTAAACAATAATTCTAACTAATAAAAAGTAAAGTCAGTCCAAAAGGTTTCATGTAAATAGGCATGAAACCTTTTTATTTTAGGTCAAATTCCATTTGAGAGTTCCATTTTTTATGTTTTGAATATTCAATTTTTACAGATAATATTAGATGAATAAAACAATATTGTAAAATAAACAATTATTAAATTATATTATAACAAAATTACATATATTTTAATAGAATATTTATTCATCAAAATACATGACAAATATCATGATTTCACCTAATTTTTGTTTTATTGGGCGCATCCATGTCTCACTACCTTTAGCCAACTAAACAGCACTAAAAAAAGCTTTTAAAAATTACAACCTATATAAATAATGATTTACCATGGAAATAGCAAAAGTAAGATCAGTTAGAGGATATTTTTATCTTTTTATCCTCTTAATCTCAGTATTAATGGTTGGTTGTGGGAATCATGATTCAGAGAAAAATCATACCCCAAAAAGTGTAACAGATTACGCCAAAATTAAAGTATTTGGAGAAGAACATGCCACGCTTACAGCCCCTCCAAACGTACCTCCACCAGTTGGAAACAGGCCTGCAAAAAAACTATTTGTAGAAATGGAGATCGTTGAAAAAGAAGGAGAAATGGCCGATGGAGTTACCTATATGTATTGGACCTTCGGCGGTTCTGTTCCTGGCTCTTTTATCAGAACAAGAGTAGGAGACGTGGTAGAGTTTACAATTAGAAACCACCCAGACAATAAGCTACCCCACAATATAGACTTACATGCCGTCACAGGTCAAGGCGGTGGTGCTGAAGCTTCATTCGTTGCACCAGGACAAGAAAAGACCTTTTCCTTTAAAGTTGTAAATCCAGGATTGTTTGTTTACCACTGTGCAACAGCACCAGTTGGAATGCACATTGCCAATGGCATGTATGGTCTGATATTGGTTGAACCAGAAGGAGGATTACCTCCTGTGGATAGAGAGTTTTATGTAATGCAAGGTGACTTTTATACAGAAGGGAAATTTGGTCAACAAGGATTGCAACCATTTAGCATGCAAAAAGCCATTGATGAAAACCCTGACTATGTAGTATTTAACGGAAATGTTAACGGCCTCTCAGGTGACAACAGCATTACCGCTAAAGTAGGTGAAAACATCAGGATATTTTTCGGTAATGGAGGTCCAAACTTAGTTTCTTCCTTCCATGTTATCGGTGAGATTTTTGACAAAGTTTACCTTGAAGGAGGAGAACAATTCAACCATAATGTACAAACTACATTGGTCCCTGCTGGCGGTTCGGCCATAGTAGAATTTGTGGCTGATGTCCCTTCTAACTTAGTACTGGTAGATCACAGTATTTTCAGGGCATTTAATAAAGGGGCTTTAGGTATTCTCTCCGTGTCTGGAGAGGAAAACAAGGCAATATTTGCAGGAGCAATTATGGAAGGAATTTATCAGCCTGAAGGAAGTGTAATACAAAATATGCCTAAAAATGAACTGGAGATTGAAGCTCCTGTAAACCTTAGTAAAGAAGAGCAAATTATTGCCGGTAAAAACTTATACATGCAAGCCTGTTTTGCCTGTCATCAACCGAATGGTGAAGGGATTCCAAATGCTTTCCCTCCACTTGCAAAATCCGATTACCTTAACGCAGATGTGGATCGATCCATAGGGATATTACTACACGGTTTGTCAGGTGAGGTGGTTGTAAATGGAAAGTCCTATAATAGCATAATGCCTGCACAACAAATGAATGACAGCGAGATTGCCAATGTACTGACCTTCATATACAATAGCTGGGGCAATAGTGGAAAAGTAATCACTCCTCAAATGGTTCAAGCACAAAGAAAATGAAAAATTGGGTATTAATAGGAGCACTTGCATTGATCCATTTCTCCACTTTTGGTCAAGAAAATGCCATGAGAAAAATAGATGGGGGGTCTTACCTCCCACTCTATGGCAACTCAAGTGAAGAAGTTAATGTAAGTGCTTTTTATATAGACCCACTACCGGTAACCCATGAAGCGTATTTGCAATTCGTAAAAGAATACCCTGAATGGAGAAAATCTCAGGTAAAGGGATTATTTGCAGACAAAAGATACCTAGAAGTTTGGGAAGGAGACCTTAGCTATCCTTCAGCATTCAAGAACAGCCCAGTCGTTCAGGTTTCTTGGTTTGCGGCAAAGGCTTATTGTGCATGTCAGGGCAAACGTCTTCCTACAGTAGATGAATGGGAATATCTGGCCATGGCCAATGAAGTGAAAGAAGATGCCAGAGAAGATAGCCTCTATAATTTAGCGATTCTGAGAAGCTATGAAACACCAAAAACCTACTTACTAAAAGTAGGCAGCAAACCAAGTAATATTTATGGTGTCTACGACTTACATGGTTTGGTTTGGGAGTGGACCTTGGATTTTAATTCAATCATCATCACAGGAGAATCCAGAAATAATGGAAACACTGACCAAGGCTTATTTTGTGCAAGTGGGGCATTAGGTGCCAACGATTTGATGAACTATGCCGCCTTTATGCGTTACGCTATGCGCTCTAGTTTAAAGGCCAGGTACAGTATGACAAACCTTGGTTTTAGATGTGCAAAAGACATCCAATAATAAAATTAATGCAGGGTAATCTGCCATAAATGAAACGATCATGAAGACAGCAATCACAATAATGTTGACACTTGTTGTACTCCTTCAAGGGTGCAAAGAACAAACAACTTCAACCTCAATCACTCCAGAAGAAGTCAAGGAATTGAATGAAATGTCCATTTATAATTTACCCAGCAATTGGAACACTCAGAATGGTAATCAGATTTCATTTATTGACCTAAAAGGGCAACCTTTGGTTGTAGTAATGATCTACACATCATGCCAAACTGCTTGTCCAAGATTGGTCGCTGATATGCGGTTTATTGAAGAAAAAGTGGGAACCAAGGCAGGGACCCAACCTCGCTATGTACTGGTAAGTATTGACCCTTTGGTTGATACGCCTGAAAGGCTCAAGAAATTTGCAGCTGAAAACGAGATGAATGCCGATCAATGGCTATTTCTTCAAGGTACCGAAGACAGCGTAAGAGATTTTGCCAATATCCTATCGGTGAAATACAAAAAAATAAACCCCATGGATTTTTCTCACTCTAATATTATAAGTGTATTTGACAAAGAGGGGGTTCTGCAATACCAAAAAGAAGGGCTGGGATTAGAAAATGATGAGATTGTAAACCAAATTCTTGAGATTAGTAAAATATAAATCTCAGGTTTATTTTGTCTTATTTCCACTCCTTATTTATAAAAACCCTGAGATTGCGAAAATTAGCAAGCAAATCAAATCTATTGCTAAAGCCTCTTTAAAAACAGTAAATTTGGCTGTTATTGAAGAGGCTTTTGTAAAAATCCCTTAATAAAGAATGATCCTTTTAAACAACAGTCCCCTGTTCTATTTTTAACCTAAGGGGCTTATATTATTATCACGGTAATAATCAATTTTTATCTGAAACATTTCAGCCATTTTGGCTGCTCGCCATAGGGCCTCAGTTGCCTTTTCGCCAAAAAAATTTTCCCTAAGTGTTTCTTGAAATAATAATAGCCACCGTTCAAAATGCTTTTTATCTATAGGTAGCTTTGCGTGTGGAGGAAACGGACTACCGTAATAAGTGTGTTCCGCTAATAAAACAGTCTGCCAGAAGGTGTACATTTTTTGAAGATGTTTGTCCCAGTGGCCTTTAATTCTATCTTCAAAAATTGGCCCTATCAAATTGTCTTCTTTTACTTTTCCATAAAAAAGATCGACTAATTTTATGATTTGATCCAATGAATCTAAATCTTCCTTTTCATTCTTAACCATACAAACCTATTAATTTTAACCCAGCAATGAGACCAAGGTAGCCTTACCTGAAGACACCTCCTCCGCAAGTTTTTTTATGGTTTTATCAGAAAGCAATTTAGCTAAATTTTCTCTAATTTTTTTATATTCATCATGTATAGGGCAAGGGTGAATTTCTGAACAATGTTTTAATCCTAACCCACAACCCTTGAACAATTTATCTCCATCTATGGCCTTCACAAGATCCAAAAGCCTCATATTTTCTTGGTCTTCATTAATATAAAAGCCCCCATTTGGCCCTTTAGTAGAACTTACTAAATCTTGTTTGGCTAGAGATTGTAAAATTTTCGCAGTAAAAAATTCAGGAGCATCGATCTCTTTACAGATATCCTTTACGCCTAATTTTATACCTTTGGTATTTTGAGACCAAAGGTAAATCACTGCTCTAATTCCATATTCGCAAGCTTTAGAAAACATAATCTTTACTTTATTTAATCCAAAATTTATCTTCCCACTCTTCAGTAATGGGATTGTGGATTGCCGCTACCTTCTCCTCCATTTTCTCAAGTTCTTTGCTTTGTAATTCGACTTGCAAATATTGGAAAAGCTTCCTTTCTTCAAAACGAATATGTGCTTCTACAAGCAAACAAAGTTCCGTCAATTGCGCTGACAATTCATCCTCTTTGAGAACATCAAGTTTCTTAAATAACTTTCTGATCGCCTTGTGTTGTCCTTCTACCTCTTTTCTAAGTAAGTCATTCTTAGCCATAAATGAGAATATCACCTTTTCCTCCAAAGAGAAATGAGGCTCTAAATGGGTGGAGAAAAAATATTTTACATAATTATGTAATCTTTCAGGATCTATTCCCTTCTCTTGTCCCTGCCGTATCTTCCATACTAACAACAAGCCAAAATGATGATCTCTAGAAACAGGCACAAATGCCGGATGTCTCTTTAGCGGTTTTCCCATAACAGGCTTACTTTTTATAGGCGAATAAACGCCCAATATTTAAAAACTATTCAAAGATAAAGAGTATAGTAGCAAATAAAAAGACATTTTTATCTTTAATTACCAATATACCACAGAACCCATTACAGCCTGACCAATTCTATTATCACAAGGCGGGTAAGCGAAAAACCATAAATCAATCAAGTATCAAGCACCTGAAAAACAAAGTTTTACATTAAAAACTTCAGTTACGACTTCAAATAACAGACATTTCTTACTTAAATTACAAATGGACTCGTCACCTCATCCATGTAAAATAAACTCCAATGAAAAGTTTATCAAGCGCATACTTTCCCCCTTTTGAACAGCTAGGTTTCAGAGCTTAGAATATCTTAAGCCTTTTCCCTATTCAAGAAATCCTCTTAACTAAAAGAACCCAAATGGCTAATTTGGACATCAACTTCCTGAATTAATTAAATTGGGTGTCAAGCAAATTAAATTCAGAATAGACAACAAATAAACCGCTTTGCTTTGCCTTTAAGTTCCTTTGTTTGGAAAATAACTCAACAATTATTGGCCCTAGGATTTAAATACCCATAAAGCAATCCAACCACCATAAGTTGAAGAAATCACTTCCTAAACGATCATTCTTTTAAGAAGCCAATCAGTGGACCAACAAACCCATTAAAATTTTCAATATGAGGCATATGACCAATGCCTGGAAGTTCAACCAACTGAGCATCGGGAATCTTCTTTTGGGTAATTTTACCCAATTCGCCGTATAAACCCATGGTTTCCCTGACTTTATCAGCTACCAAAGGTTTACCAAGTGCCGTTCTGTCTCTAGTACCAATGATCAATAGGGTAGGTGATGATATATGCTCAAACTCATAAACCACTGGCTGAGTAAAAATCATATCATAAGTAAGTGCCGCATTCCAGGCAATGATTTCGTAGGATGAATTAAGTGTCCATCCTGCCAGTAAGTTGACCCATTGGTCGTATTCTGGTTTCCACTGATTGTCATAATAACTTTCAAGCTGGTACTTTTTAATGCCTTCATAATTCTTTTTCAATTCATTTTGGTACCACCACTCAACAGGTTTATAAGGAACCTTTAATTTCCAATCTTCAAGACCAATGGGGTTCTCTAAAATAAGTTTTTGAGTCGTCTCAGGGTACATCAGAGCAAATCGAGTGGCCAACATTCCTCCCATAGAATGCCCTAAAATAGCTGTTTCCTTTATATTTAATGAATCAAGTAAAGCTTTTGTGTTTAGTGCAAGTTGTTGGAAAGTATAATGAAAATAAGCTGGTTTTGAGGATTTCCCAAAGCCTATCTGATCAGGAACAATCACACGATAGCCTTCCTTTGTCAATGCTTCGATGGTGCTTTCCCAGTAAGCTCCATTGAAATTTTTGCCGTGTAATAAAACAATATTTTTCCCATTATAATGATCTGGCTTCACATCCATATAAGCCATCTTCAAATCTTGTTCTTGAATGTTCAATGGCAAGTAGGAAACCGCATAGGGATATTGATAATTTGAAAGTTCAATGTCTAACCATTGCAAGTTGTTGTCTTGAGCGGATGTGAAATGGTAACTACTCAAAAACAGGATTATAATGAATATTCTTTTTGTCATTTTACGTTTTTTAAGTTTCTCAATGCTGGATTAAGATCAGTAGGCAATAGCAATGCACTGACATCTTCTCTCTATTAAGGGTTTATTCATTGAGGCTTTTACTACACAAGCTAATCCAAGCCAATTGCTGTTTGCTAAAACACATCTTACGGGAAGGCCCTAGAAATGTTGTTTACTTAATTTTTAAACGACTCTTTTCAGTTAAAGAAAGGTTCTTAAAAAGTTAGATGATTTATAAAGGGGAAATGGGAGAAAAACTTGCGATCCACAAGGATTTGAATGAAACTAAAAACGCCCATTTTATTAAAAGGTTGAAATTTTACTTAAAATTCCATCCTATCACTTTCAAAGCTGTCTATATGAAAGTCTGCTATTTGAAAATCTTTGGTTTTGCTTCCATTTGTAAAAGCAATAACCTTCATTCCTGCATTTTTCGCAGCCAGCATCCCTGAATAGGAATCTTCTATTACTATGCACTCCTCCGGATTAGCACCTAACTTTTCAGCCGCGCTGAAATAAATTGCAGGATCTGGCTTACCTTTTATTTCTGAGTCTGCGGATAGGGCTACATCAAATAAATGCAAAGCATCCAATTTTTTTAATACTACAGGGATAATCCTTTGAGGTGAATTTGTTGCCAAACCAATCTTATACTTTTTTTCTTTAAGCTTTTCGATAAAGGATTTCACACCATCAATCAGACAATCTTCAGACTCAATTAACGCAATAACCCTTGACACAACAAGCTGTTCTACTACTTCTAAAGCGACATTTCCCCAAGGAAATCTCTCGTACCAAAACTGGGTAACCTCTAAAGTGGTCATGGATTTTGTTAGGTCTGCTTGTTCATCAGTTACCTCAACACCCAAAGAAGTAAACACTTCATATTCTGCCTGCTTCCAATACCCCTCTGAATCGACTAAAACGCCATCCATATCAAAAATAAAAGCTTTACTAATGGTCATATTAAACTAAATCACACCTTTTTACTTATCCTATCAAAGAAGTTAAATATGTTTTTTATACCCTACCAGTTAGCTACCCATTATAAATAGGTAAATGTTCTGGCAGTTGAAGTCCCCACATTTCCACTGGAATCAATCACAGTAAACAATACCGTATAAACTCCTGTTTCCTCAGCGGTAAAACTTTCCGAAAATGTAAATTCCAATTTATTATCAGACAGATTTTCAAGGACCTTATTCAATACAATATCTCCAATATTAATTGAAACAGTAACCTGAATAGACTTTACCTTTACATCATCAATCCCTTTGGCTTCAAGTAGCACAGGTTCCCCTTCAGGCCAGGCACCTCCCCACTCGGCAACGTATGTCTGATCTATTGCAGGACTTATAATGGCAATGACCGGATTGTTATTGTCCAATTTCCCATCTTCCTCTGTAATGCATCCAAAACAGGATAACCCGATAAATAACCAAAGACATAAAAATGCTTTCTCTGAATTCATTGAATATATTTTTATTGGAGTATTTGATAAAAAAGTTCTTTTTTGTTTAAAGGTAAATTGGTTTTATGGCATTTCCCTCTATAATTAGCCCCTCACAGTAAACAAAAGTTTTTTTAACCAATTAATCTGTAATAAACTCAGGCAAATATAAACTCAAAAAATCACATGAAATAGTTAATTTCAAACTCTTCATCAAATCTAGTTTAAACAATAAATTTTTATCGAATTTCAAGTGCGCTTGCAATGGGATTACTACAGGACTGATGGAATTTTTTTTAGGCTATATACCTCTTTCATTCGCTTTCCTACAAAGTACATCTACCCTTTTTTCTCCCCCCGGTCGTTAACTCCAGCATTCACATCAGGATTAAAATCAAAAAAGCCCTTTTCCGATTATTTAAAATCTAAAAAAGGGCAATAGTGTAAAAAATAGAGAATTGATTAAAAAACGTTATACAAGCTGCAATTTTAACTTCATTTCAGCCAATTGAGCTTTTACCCTTTCTAAAACCAAAGCATTGTCCATGGACCAAGAAGATTTCATATCCTGGTAATAGGCAATCCCTTCAGATAAATTTTTCTTGAACTTATTGATATACACTTCCATTTTCTTCCCATTTTCAGGCAAGGCATTTTCAATATCTGTTCTGAGGTGTTGCAAGTAGAGTTGCAATTCCTTCACAAACACATGCGGACGTTCCGGATCTAAAGTTAGGTTCACCTTTCCGTAAATATGGTCTACCATTTCTTTTAAGCTAAAAGAGCCTTTGAAATAAGCCAAATTTGGGCCAGGACAAATGGTTACAGCTTTAAGGTTCCTTCGGGGTGTTTCTCCTGCGCTCAATAATGCAGGAGCACCTAAACCCTCACAAAGGCAATCCTTTTCTAATACTTCTGTCAAAGCCTCTTCAGAAATCTCGCCTGCTTCCCTTTGTTTGACTTTCAAATTTTGGTATTGTCGTGATGCCGTACAAATTGGCTTGTCTGTAAACTCAACATTTGAAGAAAGAAGCTTTTTATAGCATGGGCTTCCAGGCTTTCCTTTTGCAATTCTTTCCTTTCGCTGAGCTTCTGCAGTGCTTGTTCTCAGGTTATTGAATGGCACGCCCAAAGGAGAAGCCCTACTCAAATAGAAATCTGATTTTTTGGCTTTCAGAAGTTTGTCAAAGGTCTCTTCATCTACACTTGTGGCCTCAGGAACCAAAAGGAAAGGACTGCCCCAACCGGTGCCATCCAATTCGTATTTTTCTAACAACATGCGGTTTTCATCCGAACTACCGATACCACCCTGGTAAGTGATTTTGGGTTTGATATTATATGGCAATAATGGTTGATTCTTTTTACTCAAAGCATCCTGACAGATCGTCAATATTTCTTCTTTAAGACCTTCTCTATTATTTTTAAAACTATCTAGTATAGGCCCCGCAAGAAATCCATCTGTAGCAAAAGCATGACCTCCACAGTTCAAGCCGGACTCTATTCGGTATTCATCCACCCACAATCCTTTCTTTGCTAGAAACTTTCCTTGAATCAAAGCAGATCGGTAATCCGAAACTTTTAAAATAATCGGTTTTTTTATGAGACCATTTTCATCAGGAAAAAAATCTTTGAACTTCTCTGCATAGC
Source organism: Cyclobacterium amurskyense (assembly GCF_001050135.1). Taxonomy (GTDB): domain Bacteria; phylum Bacteroidota; class Bacteroidia; order Cytophagales; family Cyclobacteriaceae; genus Cyclobacterium; species Cyclobacterium amurskyense. The sequence continues at coordinate 229,838 of NZ_CP012040.1, forward strand.
CATAAAGGGCTGGATTCATGCCTGCAGAAAAAACCACTCCACCTCTCACATTACTCTCTGCAAAGCCTTTTAAAGCAAGCAAAGCATCTGAATACTCTCTAGGTAATACGTTTCCCTCTTTATCGTAATTGAGCTTGTCCACCTTGGTCATTATATTGACATCAATACTACCTGGGACAATTGCCTCCCTTAATGCTTCTTGGAGGTCAAGTTTTTCTTTACCTGTAGCAAGCTGCATATTTAAATACAGAGCGCTTAAAGGATGATCAAAGGGCAATAAATCAAAGTACTTGTCTATCTCCTGCCCTTCTCCAAAGTTTTGATTTTTTAATTCTTCAACTTGAGCATCAACAGTACTTTGTAAAAAATTAAGGTAAGCCTTGATTCGTTTTGCTCTGGAATCATCAACTTTTTCATTTATTGGCTCAAATTCCTCCGTATTGGTATAATGACTACGCATGTCTTCCAACAGCTGGTCATCCATAATGGACACTACAGATGAGATGCCAAAACGTGCGACTTTAAGTGGGGTATCTACTGTAAAACCCAAACCCATTACAGGGATATGGAAATTATGAATTAGGGACATATTGGTAATTTTTAATTTATTTCCAGACTTGAAAAATCCTTAGATCAATTACAAAATTAACCAGATACCTGCCCAAAAAGACTTAATTTTCTCAGCCTATTAACTGACTTTAATCAGGTATTGTAATATAAAAACATTCTCGAGTAGATAATGATTAGACTTTTAAACTTCGATAAATAGAAGCCCAAGGCTCTCGCATTTTCCTCATAAGCAACTGATTGGCTGCAAAATTATCTTTGAACTGTTCTTTTTTCGGATCCCAAAGCAGATCCTGCTCCAACATCATGGCAATATTCCCCAAATGGGCAAGGGTAATAGACCGGTGGCCTACCTCTGCTGGAGCCACTGTTTCCTCACCGGAATAAATGCAATCTATAAAATTTTCAAAATGGTTATCGCTTACATACAGTTGCGTTTCATCAGGTCCAATTACGGTGTCCTTCAAACTTTCAGGATTGATTTTATGGTCTCCTCTTGTAGCCCATGCCGAACCTTCGGTTCCCTGAAAAGTCACGCCCATGTCTTTGTCACTCTGAATGATTAACTTTAGCCCATTTTCATAAATGCACTCAAAATAAAACCTTGTAGCCGTATTCCAAACCGGATGATCTGACCAAACCGCTTGGGCATTTTGAATTTTTACCGGACCAGTGAGTTCAGTCCCCATTCCCCACTGGGCAATGTCGGGATGATGCCCTCCCCAATCTGTGACATTGCCACCTGAGTAGTCCAGGTTCCAACGAAAGTTTACATGGGTTCTACAAGGACTAAAGGGTGCTTCAGGAGCAGGACCTAGCCACATGTCATAATCAAAATCCTTGGGCACTGGAATGGTTTCTGTCAAGTGACCTGTTCTTCCAAAATCAGGTGTTCCCCCAGGAAGTCCGCAAGTGACGGTATGAAGATCTCCCAACTTTCCATTTCTCGCCAGCTCACAAACCCTTCTGAAATGATAACTGGATCTTTGCTGACTGCCCGTTTGAAAGGTCACACCGTATTTTTTGACAGCATCACTCATGGCCCTTCCTTCTTCTACTGTAAGTGAAAGAGGCTTTTGGCAATAAATATGTTTGCCCGCCGCAGCTGCCATCATCACGGGTATAGAATGCCAATGGTCGGGAGTGACTACTTCTACAGCATCTATATCTTTGTTTTCTAGTAATTCTCTAAAATCAGTATAGCCAATAGCAGATTGATAGCTGGACTTGTTTTTCTCTGAATAGTGCTCATCCACTACTTGCATGATATAATCTCTCCCCGCAACTTTGCCATTCCAATATCCTGAACTTTTTTTATTGACATCACAAACAGCCGTCACTTGAACACGCTTGTCAGCTAAAAAGTCTTTGACATCATTTCCAGCCTGATTCCCGGCACCAATAAAACCCAGATTAATCCTATCTGAGGGTGCCACAAAGCCATTTTTACCCAATGCCGATCCGGGTATGATCGTTGGTATTGTCAAAAGGCTGCCAGCCGCCAATACTGATTTTTTTAAAAAATCTCTTCTCAAGTTTTTCATGCCTCAAAATAACGTTAATTCAGTAAACAGACAAACAGAATTTCAAAAACCAAACATAAGACAATACAATAACTCGCATTAAGCAACAATGAAACCCAAATCGAAGGGAGCAATAAAGAGATGGCACATTTTATTGGTTCAAAACAAATCACAGTAGCGCATGCACTTCATTTTGCAAGGCGGGCACCACTTCATCTTCAAACCAAGGGTTTTTCATTTGCCAGATTCTATTCCTAGGCGAAGGGTGCACCAAAGGAAAAAACTTTGGAAGGTAATTTTGGTAATTCCTTACCGTTTCGGTCAAGGTTTTCTTCTTCTCCTTTCCCAGGTAATAATTTTGTGCATACTGCCCTATCAACAATACCAATTGAATGGCTGGCATCTCACGAAACAAATCCGCATGCCATTCGGGTGCACATTCGGGTCTAGGAGGCAAATCCCCACCCTTGCCCCTTCCAGGATAGCAAAAACCCATGGGTACTATCCCGAAAACTTCGGGGTCATAAAAAAGTGTTGCGTCAACGTCCAACCAGTTCCTGAGATTCCTACCACTAACATCATCCCAGGGCACACCGCTGACATGCACCTTGGTACCCGGAGCCTGCCCTACGATTAGAATTTTACTCTTCGAATGCGCAGATAAAACCGGCCGAGGGCCTAAAGGAAGGTGTTTTTCGCAAATTCTACAAGCTCTGATTTCTTTAAGAAGCGTTTCCATAAAAGCCTTTCAGTTTCATAGGGGTAACCTTATAAACCTAAAGCTAACCATTTCTATTCACACCCTAAAAACATTTTGAACAAACTGAACCTGTTAATTTGAATGAGATTCTTTTTAGACTTCCTTAAATTAAAAAATGTAAACCCTGTTTTTTTCTGCTTAATACTTCGAGAAAAATTAGGCCAAAACCCCTATTAAAAAGGCCAAAGAAACACCAACTACTGCCGTGAGAATTTTCCAAAATCGATGGGCTTCTTTTAGCTCCATAAATTGAAAAGCAACCAATAAGAATTTAATTGCTGCTATTCCCATTATAAGCAAAGGGAGATAGGCAGCCTTTTCACCAATAAAATTTGCAGCAGCGGCTGTAAGCAAGGTTAATCCGATCAAAACAAACAAGGTAATTTCCTGGGTATTTTTCATTAGAAAATCAAATAAAGTGAGGGAAACAACAATAGCCATATCAAGTCACACATGTGCCAAAAGGCTGCGCCTGACTCCAGATCCAGCTCGTCGGTAGGTGATTTTCTGGCATCTATTTTAAAAGACATATAGCCTAAAATAACCATCCCTACCACCACATGCACAAGGTGAAAACCGGTGAGTAACCAATAAAAAGTGTAAAACATATTGTCCCACATTTCTAATCCAGAAGCAAGTTTCTCATAGTACTCATAGCTTTTCAATGCTAAAAATAAAGCCCCGCCAATTAGGGTTATTTTTATCAACCATTTGGCTTTTTGCTTGTCTCCACTTCTAAAAGCAGCCACTGCCCTGGCCATGGTGTATCCACTGACCAATAAAATCAAAGTATTGCTGGTGCCTAAAAGTGTATTTAGATGCATTCTTGCTTCATGAAATAGCTCAGGAGTCAGGGCGCCATAATAAGCCAAACCTAACAGTCCAAGACCGAAAGTGCCTAGTTCCAGAAAAATTATGATCCAGAGCATTATTCCACCTGGAGGATAATAAATATTTTTAAACGAAATTTTTTCCTGCATTTGCTCCATACTGATTGTGTTCTTTTTCTTTCTCTACTTATTGGTGTTTAATCTTCTCATACAGCTTTACCAGCGACTTCATCAGTTCCACAGGGGAGGTCAAAATCTGGTAGTGATTTTGGCCAAACATTTGAGGTAAATAATATTTCGCCTGTGCTTCTATTGCCAGGGCATAGGAATTAATTTTTCTTTCATTCAATTCTCTAAGGGCTTGTTTCACATCTTGAATCCCGTATTTCCCTTCATACTTGTCATAATCATTCGGTTTACCGTCTGAGATCAAAATGACCCATTTGTTTCTACTATCCCTATCATCCAATCTGGCCCCGGCATGCCGTAAAGCTGAACCAATCCTCGTATATCCCTGCGGCTCCACACTTCCTATCTTGTGTTTGGCTTTCTCCCATGGTTCGTCAAAATCCTTAAGGGTGAGATAGGTAGAATAATTCCTGGTTTTAGAGTAAAAGCTATCAATAGAAAAATCGATAGAAAACTCATGTAAAATCTCTCCAAATAAAATGGAAACTTCCTTTTCAACATCAATAACACGGCTATTGGCAGCATAACCATCACTGGAAAGACTCACATCAAGTAGCAATAGAATAGAGATGCTCTTTTCTTTTTTTCGATTGGAGACATAAATGTTTTCAGAAGGTGTCTTTCGCGCATGCACATCAGTATAAAGATCCGTCAATGCATCAATATCAAATTCTTCTCCTTGATTTTGCCTCCTCATTTGCATCATTTTATTATTGACAGAGGTGAGCATTTTCCTCAAACCCATCAAGGTGGAAGCATTTTTGGCAATTGTTCTTTTGTAATATTGAGTGTCTGTCTGCACCTGCAATCTTGGATAGACTTTACAAAAGTCTATTTTGTATTGTTGCTTTTTAAAATCCCATTCATCGTATTTTAAGTGCAAGCCCTTCTCGTCATTTGAAGCACTTTCTGCTAGGGTGGTATTTTCTATAAAATCTGCTTGATAGACCGAATGAGCTGTATCATCCACACGCACAGTAAATCGCATATTAATTTCCTCCAAGGCCTCCTGATGCTCTTCCAGTTCATCCTTGCCATCAAAATCTCTCCACACCCCATTTGCTTCTTCTGCCGTTTCAACTTTCTCAAAGTTATGGGTCAATACATAATCCTCCTGCTGCTTTTTATCCAGACTCAAATTCTTGACCTCCTCTACGGCACGAGCACTCAAGGTAGTAGTTGGGGTCGTTTCTTTACCCTTTTTCGTTTGATCATCAAAATTCTCTAATGGGCTTTTTGATGAATCCGCTATACTACACATCCATTTGCCGTACAACCAGGTGAAATCTGAGGGGTTTTCTGGTTTGGTTTGTTGGGTAAAAATATCTTTTGCCTTATTGTGAAAATGAAAAACAGCCGGATAGGTCTCCTCCATCTTTTCCAAAACCTCTGGGGCAATCTGTTCAGCCACTTGACGGGATAGCGTAAGGTCATCCACATCTTTGTCCCAGCAGGCACCCAGGTCTTGCTGAATGCTTAAAAATATTATTCTATAAAAATAAAAGAATAAATTCTCCTCCCAAGACGGAAGCAAGGCAAACGAAACCGGTAGAAAATAGCTTTCATTTTTATATCCTCCCTCACGCTCTGCAGGAAAAACAGTAATGGCTTTACCTGTAATCGCCCTGGCCAAAAAAGTAAGTCTAGGCTTGATACTTTCAAGATCGACCTTGTTTTCCAGCCTTTCTTCAGCAGCAAGTCTGCTTTTCTTGAAATACCTGACAAACTTGCCATAAATCCATTCATCTAACTCAAATCCCATGTTATAAAGTTATTCTAGTGTTTTTAGGTATGCTTATAGCTGAAATGGTTGCCCCTTTTCTTTTGCATGTTTCGGGTTTATGATTAAATCATCAAGCCTGCCAGATCATTTAAGGCTTGAATCGTATCGGCATCATCACTCAAAGGCTGCACAACAGCTACATTTACAGACAGCCTCTTGGGAAGTCCACTTTCTATCAGTTTGGCGGCATCCACCAAAAGCCGGGTAGAAACTGTTTCTGCCAATCCCAATTCCGTGAGGTTTCGGATTTTCTGCCCTATGGCTACAAGTTTTTTGGCATCATCCTTATTGATACCACTTTCATTCATAAGGATTTCAATTTCCTTTTTGGCATCAGGATATTCAAAAGAAATGGCTAAAAAGCGCTGCCGAGTGGAAGGCTTCAATTCTTTGAATCCTTTCTGATAACCGGGGTTAAAGGAGGCCACCAACATAAAATCCTCGTGGGCTTTAATGGTTAGCCCTAGTTTGTCTATAAACAATTCTCGTCTATGGTCAGTAAGGGAATGAATGGCAACGATGACATCAGGCCGAGCCTCAGCCACCTCATCAAGGTAAAGCAAAGCTCCCTCTTTTACTGCGGTGGTTAGCGGCCCATCCTGCCAGACCGTCTCAGCTCCTTTAATGATAAAGCGCCCAATAAGATCCGTTGAAGAAGTCTCCTCATGGCAGCTAATGGTAATCAAGGCTTTGTCAAGTTCATGTGCCATATAGGCTACAAATCTTGACTTTCCTGTACCTGTAGGACCTTTGATTAATAAGGGCAATTTATTTTTAAAAGCGTGCTGAAAAACTTCCGACTCCTTTTGTGTTTCAAGGTAATAAGGTGCTATGGCAATCATAAATGCTGTTTTTGAAGGTATTAGAAGACCAAACCGCTGCAGAGAACGATTTGGCCTTAGATTGATTTTTATAAAAAGGATGACCAATAAAATCCCATAAGAGCTGGAAACCAGCTTTTATTTCACCAGCACCTGCTCTTCGTCAAGTGCTTCTTCCAGGGCCTCATCTGTAGGTCTACCGTATTTAATAAATTCATAAATGTAGAGGCTAATGCCTGAAGCGAAAAGCGTTGCGTTGATAAGCATCACGACAAAATGTATTTTCACTTCCTCTTGTGCCACCATAAAATCCATTCCCAAACGTCTTTCAAGATAAACCTGAACCACTCCTGCTACTCCCATGGCTACCACCATACCCAGCATACCTATATTGGAAAGCCAAAATGCCAGGTGGCCATTCGTATTGTCATGACGTTTTCTACCTGTGATATTGGGCATGACATAGCTGATAATTGCTAGAACAATCATTGCATAAGCACCCCAAAAGGCGTAATGTCCGTGCATGGCAGTCACTAGCGTTCCATGTGTATACAAATTGGTCTGAGGAAGTGTATGGGCAAAACCCAATAGCCCCGCGCCTATAAAGGAGACAATGGCAGCACCAATGGTCCAAAACAAAGCGATTTTATTGGGGTGATTTTTTTCACCTTTTCTGTACATGTACACCGCAAACAGTGCCATTGCTAGGAAGGCCAAAGGCTCAAGTGCAGAGAAAACCCCTCCTACTATCAACCAGATTTTGTTTACTCCTATGTAATAATAATGGTGACCTGTTCCTAATACACCTGAGAGAAAAGTAAGTCCAACAATTACATACAACCACTTCTCAATTACTTCTCTATCCACTCCGGTGAGCTTGATAAGCAGGAAAGCTAAAATACCACCCATAATCAATTCCCAAACACCTTCTACCCATAGATGCACAACCCACCAACGGAAAAAAGAATCTGTCACCTGACTATCAAACCAAATCATACCGGGTAGGTACAATAGAGCTGCAAAGACCAAACCCATAGTCAAAACCATGGCAGTAGTAGTTTGTCGCTTCCCTTTAAAAAGGGTCGCTAAAATTATCCCAAGAAACAGGAGCACATTGGCCACGACCAAGTAGTCAAGTTCTCTTGGAATTTCCAGAAATTTACGACCTTCCCAAATATTAAAATGGTAACCAGTGATGGCTAAAACCCCTACCACGGCAAGAGATATCAATTGAATATAGGCCCATTTCACACTTACCAACTCCCGCTGAGCTTCCTCTGGAATAATATAATAAGCTGCTCCCATAAAGCCTGTTAATAACCAAACTACCAACAAATTTGTGTGCACTGCTCGAGCAGTATTGAAAGGTATCCAATCATGAAGGCCATCCATACCTATCCTGGCAAATCCCATGATAAAACCATACACTATTTGCAAGGAAAAGAGCAGCATACAAAGGGCAAAAAACCAATAGGCTACTTTTTGTGATTTATATTTCATAAGGCAATTGTTTATTTTTTGTCTTTTGCTAATGGAGAAACAATCCTATCAAATCCGTTAAGATCTATTCCACCTATCCAATTAAAATAAGCCACCATGGCTTCGGCTTCTTCGTCCGTCATCTCATAGGCCACCATCTTTCGACCGTTGGGTGCCCAAGGAACAGGTGATTGTAAGATGGCTTTGATCAAAGGAGCACCGCGTCTTTCTACTACTTTAGTCAACTCTGGTGCATAATAGCCACCTTCACCTAAAATAGAATGACAACCCATACAATTGTTGGTTTCCCACAAATGTTTTCCTTTGATCACCTGATCGGTGATTAACTCATGATTTGTTTGGTCATTTCCAGGAGCAAGTGAATAAATGGTCAATCCAATAAATATTAGAAATGTTACCATTGTACCTCCTAGGAAAAATGCCCGTGCTTGTGATTTTGAGAGCATATATTAACAGGTTTAAATGAATGAATAAGAGTTTAAAATAAAAAGACCTTTTTATCTTTTTCCAAATATACGACCTGACTTTATGATATATCAAATTTATTAAGCATTAATTTACAAATTAGATCCTAACATTCTGAAAGCTATATGATAAAAATCAAACAGGTCAATAATGCATTCCAATTATTACAGAAATACGGAAGTAAAAATCGATATTTATCACACTCATCTAGAATAAACCCAAAACCATATTTGCAAACTCCGGAAATCAACAAATGAGTTACGTCATTTAATTTCAGAAGGTTAAAAAAATAAAAACAACAAACAACCTTGTTAATTAGGTGTATAATTATTATTTTAGTTGTTAAAAAACCACCATGAACGTATCCAAACACCTAACCTTACTATCTATTGGCGTCCTATCTCTCCTACTACTTTCCTGCCAAGAAGGAAAAACGCAAACGCCTACAAACCTATCAATTGAAATTACCGATAGCATACGCATCGATTATTTAGGATTACTTGATTTAATGGATATCCAGCCCAAAATGGAAAGGCTATTGCTTCATGATAGGCAAAGAGGCATCATTTTAATGACCGATTTCAATGGCAATCCTTTACTAAACATGGACAAAGGTGGTGACCAAAAGGATAGCTACGGCAGATTTTTATGGAGCACCGCCAATATTAAAGAAAACGAACACATTTCTCTCGTGTCACAAAAGGGCTTTTTCGAATTTGATTCAAAAGGAAATCTGGCCAAGCACAAACCATTTAAGGAAGAGGTTCCTTTCTTTGCAGGACGAGCTGCCGCCGATTCGGAATTAATGGAACACAATGGAATATTGTTTCAAAAAGGGCTCGTGGCATGGGGTGAATATAACAAAACACAAGACGAATATTATGATCAATTTCAACTACTAGTGAAATTTGATCCCGAGAAAGGAACTGCCGAACGGATTATCAATCTTGAAAAAAACAGTCCTTTCCGGAACTCAAGACGGTCCTATGAAATTTCGGAAATGAATCCATGCTTTACCATCTTTGAAGATAAATTGTTTGTCATTGCCGGAACGGATCCCCACCTTAACGTGTATGACATTCATTCACCACACCAATTGCTAGACAGGAAACGCATCGATTACCCCAATTATACAATGGGTGAAGGAGAAGATAGAGGAAAGGCAGATCCCAAATCCATCGCTATCGATATGTCTGCAGGCCGTACTTATACCCTTAAAGCTTACAAAGATTATTTGATCGCCTCCTATAACCCAGGATACGATTCTATGAACAAAGAAAAATATAAAATGGAAGGGAAATACCCCAATACCCTTTTGCTTATGAACCATCAGGGCGAAACCATACAAAGCTTAGCCTTGCCCGATAAATTAGATCACCGTCAATTTTTGGTGCGCGACGGAAAGCTATGGTGGTTATCCAAATTAAATTCTGAAAAGGAAGAAGATTTTATACAAATCTATAAAGTTGAAATAATCAACAAAAAATAGGCGCCCTATTATTGAGTCGCCTATTGAATTAATCTCAAATTTATCTCCAATTACAGGGCCATGTCGTAACCTCCAAATCTTCGAAGATTGTAGGTAACCGTAAGCATAAAGAACTGTCTTAAAACCTGAGTTCTAACATCCTCAATATAGACATCTGTTACATTTCTACTAATGCTTGCATTCTGATTGAACAAATCGAAAACGGTAAGTTTCAGTTCGGTTTTATTGCTAGGCGGAATTCTATACCCTATATCCATATTTGTCAATAGGATACTTCGATCAAATTCATCACCCAAGCCAGTATAAAGCTGATGGTTTACACTTGTACCTACGAAAACTCCTCCAACAAAATTCCAAAACAGGTCAGCCTTGGTACTCTGCGTATAATAATTATTCTCCAAACTCTCTTGCAAACTACTCCTTACCCAATTAAATGTTCCTCTGGAGGACAGATTAAAATCAATACTTTCACTAATATTACTACTTAGATTGATTCCCTGTCTGTAGGAGGTGTTTTTATTGTTATTCAATTGCCCATTGATAATACCTGGCCTGTTCCGCGTACTAAAGCTAGAATTAATACTTAAGTTACTTTTCATGAATTTTAGTGGAAATCCATAACTTCCATAAATTCGGAAAACATAATAATTGTCAAGGTTTACAGGTTTTGTAAATTGCCCTCCTTGGGCCAAGGTCACATCATTCTGAATCAGGGTGTCCTGAGTAGCAATAAAAGTCTCATTACCTATATAATCATTCCTGATATTTCCATAAAGGAAAAACATCCAAGAGCGATTGGTCTCAGGATTAATAATCCTATACCTGGTAAAGAGCCTATGGCTGTATTCTTGATTTAGCTCTGGATTACCAGTTGAAAGTTGCAATGGATTGGCATTGCTGATAACATCCTGCAATTGTCCAATAGAAGGTGCATCTGTATCGGTATTGTAATCAATTCTAATATTACTGAATTCTCCTGTTTGGTAATTGATTACCGCCCTAGGAAGAAAATTGGAAAATGTTCGCTGAGTATTTTCAAAGCCTGGAAACAACCTGTCACTGTCAATATAAGCAGCCTCATAATTTAGGTTGGTGAAGAAAGAAAGCTTTTCTGTTTTAAAACTATAACCAGCTCCACCCCTATGTGTGATATAACTATTTTTAAACCTATTGGTCAAGGTGCTGTCAATCTCTATCAAACCTGTTTCCGCTTCCTTAATTTCAACATCTTGGTTGGTATCAGAATTATTGTTTGAAACTCGGTATCCAAATCGAAGCCTAGATTTTTCACTTAAAGGTTCATAAAAATTCAAACCTGCATTATAATAAAAGCTATTGTACTTGTTTTGTTTGAATTGGATTAAAGAATCAACATTGGAATCCTGGAAATTCGTAGTTACAGCCACTAAGTCTGAATTACTATCACTGTTGTATTTACTTGTATAAATATAGGTGGAGAATGCTCTACCTTTTTTATCAAATTTATACCTGTAATTCAAAGAATTCGAAAAACTCATGGATTCGCGAGAAGAAGTGGTTTCATTTTGATTCCGATTAATGAAGGTATTCTCATCATAGAGATTGTATGAATCCCTAAGATTTACAGAATTTCTAAAATCCAAACCTATTCTGGGTCTCAAAACCAAAGCATGCTTTTCGTTGATTTCATAATCTATCCTTGCACTAAACCTATGACTTTGCGTTTTTGTATGGTAATTTCTGTCCTCATTGTACAATTGAAGGCTATCATCCGGCAAAATATATTCTCTGGATGAAGTTCTATTCAATACATTGTCTCTGTCATTGAAAAGATAGTTCCCGGAAACTTTAAGTTTCTCATCTAGGTACTCATCAGAAAAGTTGGCTCCAAGAGCATTGGTATTTGTTATCCCTGGTAATTCTCCTACAGTTAGACCATCACTTGATCCTCCACTACTGCTTTCAAGACTACCCAACTCATCTCCTCCAAAATTCTGCTGGTTGATATTATTACTCAATCCTAAAACGGAAAGTCTTCTGGCTCCATTGAAGAAATTCATATTTCCTCCACCAATATAATTATTGTCTGTACCGTAGCCTCCGTAAAACTTACCAAACCTACCCGCACGCATATCCGGTTTCGTAATGATATTTATTGTTTTAATGGTCTCCCCATCATCGAAGCCTGTTAACTTAGACTCTTCACTCCCTTGGTCCAAAAACTCAATCTTTAATACAACTTGAGCTGGAAGATTTTTCAAAGCTGCAGCAGGGTTATCACCAAAGAAAGGCCTTCCATCGACCAAGACTTCCTTTACTTCCTCCCCTTGAACCTCAATGACTCCGTTTTGGATCACCACACCGGGCATCTTTCGAACCAACTCATCTGCATCAGCTTGTGGTCTGGTTTTAAAAGCATTGGCATTGAATGCTACCGTATCTCCCCTGACCTCTCCAGTAAGTGCATCAGCGGACAATTCGAACGCTTCTAGCTCTTGGCCATCACTAACAATCTCAAAAACTCCCAAATCACTGCTTTCAGGAGATTTGATTTCTTTTTGAAATACTTGATAACCGATAAAAGAAAGTTCTATCAGAAAGTCTTTAACTATAGGCCTATCAATTTTAAATTTACCATCAAAATCTGTATAGCTGGACTTCAAGGTTTCTCCGTCCATATTTTTCAAAAATACATAAGCACCAAACAAAGGCTCTTTGGTTTGGCTATCTATGATGGTCCCGGTAAATTGCTGTTGTGCAAAAACACCTGAGGTGGAAATCATGAAAAGAAATAGGACAATTATGGGTGATTTGATCGACATGAAAGAAATAATTATGGAAATAACAATTGGCTTGAATTAAAATCAATGGCAAATTGAGCACGAATCAATAACTTTCAAATGACAATTATGCCAAGGTGAGTATGACAGGTTTGTAAGGCAAATTACCCAGATAATTAAAGGACTCGTTTTGCAGAGAAAATCAAAATTCATGGGTAGGAGACCTCAAAATCTCCCAATTTGAAATAAATCAAACTTTATTTCAGAAAATAGGTAAAATTTGTTTCTGAGAATTAGGCCTTTAAAGCATTCGAGGGAAAATTCTTTGAAATGGGATTTGCATTAAAAAAAAAGACCTGCTACATTTGTGTCACTAAAAAAGAGCAAGTCTTTTTAAAACTTATGATTGGCCGATGGTGTAACTGGCAACACGTCTGGTTTTGGTCCAGAAGAGTCCAGGTTCGAGCCCTGGTCGGCCAACAGTCCTAGTCCCAAGTTGATTTATTCAATTTGGGACTTTTTTTGTCAAAAAAACCAAAAAACAGCCCCCTCACTTTTCTCAGGAATATTAATACTTTTCAAATAAGTGGAAAAAACCATCAATTTCCAGGGCTTAAAATACAAGCCTATTGATGTTATTCCTGTGTTCTGGAACAGTTTGCTTATATTAGGCAACAGGAAAATTAAAGCTTAATAAAAAAGTTGTTCTTTACCGGATCTTTCCATAAAGCAGTGCTAAATAGAAAATTGACCATTTTTTCATTGCCAAATTCTTAACACTCCAAACATTCACAATTTCATAATGTCGATAAAAATAAAAAAAACAATAGATTTGTAATTACTGAAATTAGCTATCCATTACCGTTTAATTTACGCTTATAGATTTCGGAATTAAGCCTTCAATAGCATCTAACTTTTCAATTGTACTTTATTCCCACAATATAAATTCATTTCAAAACCATGTTTACAATAATACCAATGCTACGTTCAGGCATTTTGTCTGCCCTATTTTTAATACAACTCTCCAGCTTTTCCTCTGTACTTGCCCAAGAAACTGTTACGGGCTATGTATTCGAAGACCGCAATAACAATGCGATCAAGGAAAGAAATGAAAAAGGCATCAAAGGCGTAGCGGTTACCAATGGCAAAGAGGTAAGTCTGAGCAATGAAGATGGAAGCTATAGCCTACCCGCAAATGATGACATGATCGTTTCAGTTATTAAGCCTGCAGGCTATGCTGTGCCAGTAGACGCCAACAATCAGCCTCAATTTTTTTACATCCACAAGCCCAATGGGTCACCGGATACAGGTGAAAAAAGGATTCTTCCCACGGGCAAACTACCCAAATCAGTAGATTTCCCATTGATTGCGCAGGAAGAAGACCCGAATTTCTCGGTACTCTTATTTGGAGATCCCCAAGCCGATGACCTTACCAATGCTGGTTATTTTGAGAAAGCCATAATTTCTGAGCTTATCGGGGGCAAAGGAGCTGCCTTTGGCATAAGCCTGGGTGACCTTGGTGCTAGAAATTTATTTGACAACTACATCCAATCACTTGGAAAAATAGGAATTCCATGGTACAATTTGCTGGGAAACCACGACACCAACAGCTATAAGGAAGACAAACTCTCAGATGAAACCTATGAGGCCAGCTTTGGCCCTACCAATTATGCGCTGAATTATGCCAATGCCCACTTTATCATATTGGATGATGTAATCACCCCCAACCCTTCCGGACAAGGCAGCTATATAGGCGGTTTTAGAAATGACATACTGGAATTTGTGAAAAACGATCTAAAACATGTTTCAAAAGACAAGCTTATCGTATTGGCTTTTCATATTCCCATTTATGAGTTTGAAAAAGGACCGGATCAATTCAGGGAAGGAGACCGACAAAAACTCTTTAATTTGTTAAAGGGCTATCAATACACCCTCTCTCTTTCTGGGCACACCCATTCCCAAAATCACCATTTCTTCACCACCGAAGAAGGTTGGCCCAACGCAGGTATTCATCACCATTACAACCCCGGAGCCACTTCAGGCGGTATTTATATTGGCCCCAAAGACAGCTATGGCACCCCTTCAGGCATAATGCGTGACGGCACACCCAAAGGCTATGCCTTTCTTAATATAACTAACAATACCTACAGCTATGAATATGTTCCTTCTGGAGAAAACGACTGGAAAATGAGTATTCATATGCCCAAAATTGTACCGCAAGCAAAAAAATACAGAGGGGAGATTACCGTAAACTTTTTCCAGGGAACACCTAGAGACAGTGTGAAATACAGGGTGGACGAAGGCGAATGGACAGCTTTAAAACTTGTACCCGAATACGACAAATTTTTGTTGGATATCCTACATGAATGGGACCATGCAGAAGAACTTCCATGGGGAATAAGACCATCCACTGCTTTGATCTCTTCCCATATATGGAGTGGCAGAATTCCTTCCGATCTCCCCTTAGGAGAACATACCGTGGAAGTTCTTGCCAAGGACTGGCTAGGAAGAACCTACGCGGCAAAAAAATCATTTAAAATCGTACCTGATAATCAGTAAATTCCATGTAGTGATGGAGTGATCAGTGATATGGTGATCGAGTGAGATGGTGGTGGGATGAGAAGGTGATCGTTTACCGGTGCCTGAGCTTGTCGAAGGACCGGCGCCTGAGCTTGTCGAAGGCAAAGGTGTTTTGTCGGTATGGTTGTCAATAAATCACAACAATACCAACAAGACCTTTACTCTCTTTTCAATTCTCTATTCGGCTTTCAATGGGTAAAGGTTATAAACTAAGCTTAAACCCTCCATTGATCACAAAACCATCCACGGGGGCATAAATATCTCTGAACTGAGGATCGCTAATGTTACCTGTGTAAATCGTATCAAACCTGGTCTGACGGGTATCCAACATGTTTTCAAAATTCAGGAAGAGGGAAAAATACTTTCCGATTTTCTTTTCAGACATGATGCCCATAATCCAATAGGATTTCCCAGTACTGCCATCTGAAAGCTTTTGGGGACTGAAATAGTAAGCTTCCAGCCCGATCCAGAAATTCCCATGTTTTTCATACATCAATACATTGTTCAGCCTGTGTTTGGCCACCAAAGGGTATTCGCTTTCTTCATTGTCATAATGTTCATTAACATCAGCATAGGTATACCCTACGAAAAGCTTAAAATCATGGTAACTCCATTTCATATTGGCTTCCAAACCTTGGGTATTGATGTACCCTTTGGGCTGGGTGAATGCATACATGCCGTTATTGTTTGACTGCAATAGCATAGGGTCATTGATCTGTGTATAAAACAGTAGGGCATTTGTACTTAGGCTTAAATCACCTGTTACGGGCCATTTGTAATTGACATCCAAATTAATCCCTGTAGAACGTTCTGCACTGGTTTCCGAAAAGTCTATAGGTAGAATATTTCGGAAGTGCAGCCTTTCTGT
Organism: Cyclobacterium amurskyense; assembly: GCF_001050135.1. GTDB lineage: Bacteria > Bacteroidota > Bacteroidia > Cytophagales > Cyclobacteriaceae > Cyclobacterium > Cyclobacterium amurskyense. The sequence continues at coordinate 245,972 of NZ_CP012040.1, forward strand.
ATCTTCGGTAAACTGGGTGGGTGTTTTATACCCAAGTCCCCCTCCTGTCCTGAAAGTAATTCTTTCATTGGGTTCATACAGCAATGAAAAGCGGGGAAGTAGATAGGCTCCATATTGACTTTGGTAATCGCCTCTCAATCCAGTTTCCAGGGTCCATTGTGCAGCCATGTTCCAGGTATTTTGGACGAAAGCTCCTGTAGTCGTATTGGAAAATCCCAGGTCATTGTCCGGATCGCCCCGTCTTTGATCAAAGTTTTCGGTCCATAGGTTAGCCCCTACAATCCATTCCATCTTATCGCCGAAGGTGACATAATTCAGTTCTGAAAAGGAGGACACTTGCTTCCCACTAAAGACATAGCTGGGTATAGCTATGGACCTATCGAAAAAACTAATACTGTTTTTCAGTTGAATGCGGGAATGGTCGGAAAAACGATGGGTAGCATCAAACTGTGTAGACAAGCGATCCGTTTCATTGGACTCAAAATATCCGGACTCCGTTTTGCCGGCGACATAATCCATATTGCCTCCCAGCCTATCCTCAGTAGTAAAGTTAAAGCCAAGGTTAATTTCCGTAGCTTCATCGAGGTACCAAAACATCCGAGGGTTGATGGTATACCGTTCAAATTCAGGAATAGCTGTAAGTCCTATGCCTGCTGGATCATAGGCCGTCCCCTTATTATAAGAAGCAAATACGGTAGTTCCAATCTTACCGTACCTTTCCGAATAGAAACCACTAAGATCCAAGCCTAAAGCAGAGGTCCCGTTCACCATAAAATTAAGCTCTCGGTCTTCACCGGGAGTTTTAGAAATTAGGTTTACCAAGCCTGCAATGGCTCCTCCACCATAGAGTGTAGAAGAAGCGCCTTTGATTACTTCTACTTGCTTGAGATCAAGAGGGGCAATCTGCATCAGACTTAGACCACCCGAATAACCGGAATACAGTGGAAGTCCATCTCTAAGTAATTGGGTGTACTTCCCATCAAGTCCCTGAATCCTAATGCTCGAGTTGTAACTGGTTGCTGAAGTCTGTTGGGTCTGTATCCCTGTGCTTTCGTTCAGAAGCATACGGATATCACCCGGTTTCATATTTCCTTTCTCGGCAAGTTCCTCCCCCGCGATAACCTCTACTCTTGTAGGAATATCTTCTATGGTTCTGCTGCTCCTTGTGGATGAGATGACCACCTCTTCCATTTCCTCATGCCCATGTTCCATAAATAGCGTCAGCTCTTCTTGCTGATTGATGGGAAAGGATTTTTCCAATTTTATGGATTCATAACCCAAGTGCGTTATTAGGATTGTGTAAGTACCATTCGGGATTTCATCTATGGAAACTTCTCCCTTTATATCACTGGATGCCCCTTTCTCCAATTGTGGGAAGTAAACAGACACCCCAAATAGGGCTTCCTTTGATTCCTCATCCTTGATCGTAGCGGTAAATGTATTTTGTGCCAAAGCAGTGCCATAAAGGCAAAGCAATAACAGTATGGTGACAATGTGTTTCACGGTAATTAATTAATAGTTGATTGATTGAAAAATAATGGTGGGCATTTAAACCGAAAATAAGCAATGGCCAATCCATCTAGCTCATTTTAGCTTCAACCTTCCTTCTATATTGATTTTCAAGTAAAACTTTATTAGCCAAGGGTGTAAGCCCTTGGGAAAACCACGAGAATAAAATAATTTTGGCCATTTTGTTGCGCTATTTTCTGCAACAATAATGACAAAATCTTTACCAATAGAAGTCAGTATTCTGGTTTAAATTACCTCAATTTAGTATAGGTAGATTAAGCCTTTGGTGGCTTGAAAAAGGATTTAACTAGAATAAAAGGCTTGAATTCTGGTCTATTTCCAGAAATGGTTTCATTTACCTCCTGAAAAGTTAAGGGAGGGAATTCAACTTGCTGAAATACAAAGCCCGGACAATGGCCACAGGTAAAGAAGGGAGAACATAATCCCGAGCTGGGAAAAGCACCTTGTACAGGATCCTCAGTACAAGAATGACGAACATCATCCGCGCAGCTTTCCGATGGAGGGCAACAAGGCAGTATGGATAGAGAAAGCACAATAGGTATCATTACGGCTATGAATAACCTCATGATAAAAAAGTGCCTTATGTTTATTTGTTTCATTTTCTGGCTACCTATTGATCGAAAATAAAATTTCCGTATTAGTTAATTTGCTAAGCAAAGTTATGGAATTCTTTTTCCATTAACTCGGATTATGTAAAAGGATTCGTAATCAGGGATGTAACCGCAAGAAAATCAGGCTATTTTGAAGTGGTTCCCCACGTAACAGAAGACCTATTGCATAATTCCATCTAACTTAATTTAATAAGGTGGTTTTATTTACGTTGAAGACCAACATTCTGGGACATGATAGCTGTTTTTGCTCATTTTCTCTGTTCATTTTTGGCTTGACCCAAAAACGAACCAAAAAAGTCAAGGCTGTCAAATCTTATTTCAAATGATGGAAAAGAATTGTAGAATAGACTTCATATACGGCGCCATCATTTGATTTTTGAAGCAGCATTACAGGCTAAAAAAGAGTGGATCTCTTTGAGGAGCTAACTCTTTTTCTTAACGCCCTCCATACTGCTCCAAAAACCATAAGCTTTGAAGGCCGGAAAAAGCCTGACACTTTATACTCTCCAAGTGTATCCGATTGTAGACAAAAAATACGGTATTTATTAACAAATACTAATGCTGCCTTTCAAAGGTTTAAATTATAATTGTTTCGACTTTATTTTACTGCCTCAATTTTAACCCGAAATAGGCAATAGACATTCTATTACGTACTGAAATCGCTTTAAAATCAGCCACTTGGTTGCTGTTTGGAGGTTTCATCTTTGAGACGAAAAGCTTAAACCTCCAAACAGCTTTATTTATATAAAACAGGAAAAAAGAGATGCTTAGGTTCTTATTTCTCTTCTCATAAATAGGTAATAAGAAAAGGCAAAGCAAAGTAAAGTAGCTGCTATCAGCCCTGTTAATTGTGGCCAAACAATCAGCAGGCTATCTCTGATTGAAAGTGGTGAAGGAATGGCCCCAGCCATTTGTTCCATAGTAACAGGCCCCAAACTCCTAACAGAAGGCATTAACAAGGTAGTGGTAGCATCTGCATAGAGTTGACTTGGTGCAAGTCGAAGAAAATTCAATATCATTTCATTGAGGTGCATTACTTGCATTTGAGACAATTCACCAGAACCTGAGGTTAGCATGGTAACCACCATATTGATAACTATCTGATAGAATACCGTGAAAAACAACCATATGCCAATAGCTGTAAGTGCAGAAGTTGATGCCTGTTTAAAGACAATGGAAAGTAAAATAGAAAGTCCTAGCCAAAAACCTACATAAACAGTACAGAGCAGCATAAAACATAGAATTCTTACCAGCTCTTCAACTTCTATCATTACCCCAGTAATGAGCATTCCTCCTCCAATCATCAATAAAGAGAGCGAGAGCAACAAGGTTCCTACCAGAAGCAGGGAGCTGACAAATTTGGACAAAAGCAAATTGTCACGGTAAACGGGCTGAGCCATAATCCGTGTCAATGTACCGTTTTGTTGTTCCGAATTAATGGCATCAAAGCCAAGGCTGATTCCCAATAAGGGGCCTAAAAAATTAAGAAAAACATGAAACGGTGGCAATGTCCCTTCTGTAGTTGTCAGTATTTTAAGGTACAAGAAAAGGCTTTCCATATCTTTGACCTTTGCCACGGTGTCTTTAATATTGTTCATGGCCACCGCAGTTGCCCCCCAAAAGGTAAGCACGATAAGTACCAATAAAATAATAAACCTCCAACTGCGAATATGACCAGCGACCTCCTTTCTCACCAATATCCAAAAGGGGTTTCGCCGATTTTCATCGCGCATAGAAGCATTCTTATCCAACGCATTTATGATTCCTTTCATTGATTTATAGTCTCCTTTATATTGTTTTCAAAATACTTTTGATAAATATCCTCTAGTCCATATTCTTTCTTTTGGACTCCTGTGATAGGATATCCTTTTTCCACCAAAAACCGGACAATATCAGGTGTAATATCCTCACTTCCTGAGATCCAAACATCATGGGAATCAACGGAAATTTCCTCAATAGAAGGTAACTGAAGTAACTCTGTTTCATCTTTCCATGGCAGGTCAATGGGGTTTTTGAAGGTTACATTTACCTCAAAGGATTTACCAGAAAAAAGGCGGTTAGAAAGCGAAGCGATATCCCCTTCGATCAGAAGTTCACCTTTCACAAAAATCCCAACCCTATCACAAACCTGCTGCACCTGATGAAGGTGATGGGATGAAAGCAGAACTGTAAGTCCTTTTTCCCTACTTAACCGTAAAATAAGAGACAAAAACTCTTTAACCCCACGCGGATCAATACCTAAAGTAGGTTCGTCCAATACCACAACCTGAGGTTTTTTGATAAGCACTTCTGCCAAACCTAAGCGTTGCTTCATTCCTCTTGAATAGGCTGCTGTTTTTTTATGAATGGCATCTTCTGGCAAGCCGACCATTTCCATTACGGCTATGGCGTCTTTTTCGACTTCACTGCGTGGAATCCCATTCAATTCCCCGATATACATCAGGTTTTCCAAGGCAGACATATTATCGTAAAACCCAACATTGTCTGGCATATAGCCCACGACTTTTTTTACAGCTATGGGATCATTGGTGGAATTAACCCCACAAACATGAGCCGTTCCAGCACTGGGCTCAGTAAGCCCCATCATCATCAGAATAGTGGTCGTCTTTCCTGCCCCATTTGGGCCCAACAGGCCAAATATTTCGCCTTTATTTATGGTGAGATCCAATTCATTAACCGCAGTGAAAGTGCCATATTTTTTCGTAAGGCCTTTCAACGCTATTACCTGCTTATCCATGACCTTTTTATCTTCTTCCGAACTTTCGAATCAGTACATAAACAAATCCTACGGCGATCAATATTATCAAAATACCGATACCTCCAGACAATAGGGATGTTTTTACTGTCACCCTATAGGTTGCCGTACTTGTGCTTTCTGAGTTTTTGGCAGTGAACTTACTTACATAATCTCCTGCCAAAGTTTTATTAGGAACTGATAAAGTAGCAATCACATCTGCACTTTTTCCAGGCTCAAGCTCTTCCAATTCGGAGGGAGAAAAGCTTACCTCCCATTTTGATGGGGTATTCGAAGTAAGGGTTATTTCATTTAAGGGAAGTGAACCTCTATTGATTACTTTTAAGTGAATTTCAGTATTTTTTCCTTCAGTAATTTCACCACTTAAACGGCCTGAAGGGGTAGTTAGCTCTAAATCATAGGCGCCTTCCACAACTGCCTCAAGCTCCAGTTCCATCGAATCTTTTCCGGATTTTGCGAATACAGGGAAGCTATACTTTTTGGGAGCTGCATCATGGGCAGGCTTCACCTCAACATTGAGACTTTCCGATTTACCAGGTTCCAAATTAATAGAGGTGACTTGGCTTCCTCTGGCCTTAAATACCAGCCTCCAGCCTTTAGGGGCTTCAGCATTGAGTTCATATACCTTTACCTTGTCAGAGTTGTTTTTTAGGGTTGTCTGAAAACGAAAGGTCTCATTAACAGGGGCTTCTATATTGAATAAGCGTGCTGTAAACGAGGATTCAGAATTTGAATCTTGTGCTGAAACCGCAATTGGATGAAGGTGAAACAAAAGGACTAATAACAATGGAAAAAACCATCCCTTGCCCCTTCTGAGGCCTTTTTTTAGTAAATAAACGGCTGACATAATAATAAATAAGTGAAGTTTATAAATTAAATTAATAAAGTAAAATCTCTGTCTATTTATCGTATGATAGCTATTTTGATAGCGGGTTCAATTATAAAATCGAAGAAAAAAAAATACAAGCAATTAACTTTTTTTAACAATTCTATACACGGAAAATTCTTCTCCCCACTAACCCCCAATTTTCAGAAAAATGTCTTGGTGATTTTTAGGGTTTTCACCTTACCATTGTTTAATTTTAAGGCGATGACTGACAAAAATAATCTTTTAAATTCAGATTTTAACCTACTCAACCACAACTGGAAGAAACTGGTTTTGATAAGCTTTTGTACCCTTTTTTCTATCCTCTTCATTAACCTCTATACACCATTCAGGATAGATCAATGGGAGGCAGATCAAGGCCTGTCCCAATTTTTTAGACTTTCAGGGTTTGGAATTATCGGCGGAGTGGTAATAGGTCTATCACAACTGATTATTAAGCCTATATTATTCAAAAGAGAACATAAAGTGGTTCACTTTATCCTCTGGACAATTGCTGAAATTCTGGTATTATCACTTGTTTTCTATGGATTGTATGGCAGCCATGGCTCCAACTTTTTTTCTGAATATTTTATTAGCCTGAAATATACTTTTCTGGGGCTATTGATCCCCTATACTTTGGCTTTATGTTTCATCTTCATTTTTAACAAACAACAGGAAAGCCAAAAACAAGCGGAACCTGACACCTTTATCAATAAGATAATAAGCTTAAAAGATGAATACGGAAACAACAGGTTATCTTTAAAATCATCCGATATACTATTTATCGAAGCGGCAGATAACTATTCAATTATTTATTACAGGGATAGTGACACCATCAAAAAAGAGATGCTTCGGAATTCTTTAAAAGCCCTCTCTGAACAACTTAAAGACTTCGCCATAAAAAGGTGCCATAGATCTTATCTGGTCAATGTGCAAAATGTAAAATTGGCAAAAAAAGCTTCAGGTAAAGTCAGCCTGCACTTGGAAGGCAGCGTGTCAATCGTCCCTGTATCACGCAAATTCACCCCTGAGTTCGATCACTTATTGCACTAATCCCTGTCACTCACCCCTAAATAGAGGCTTAAAACCCTATTTTTCATACTGCATCTGAAAGGCTCATACCTTTGTTTCATTATGTATAACCAAAAACATCCTATCATGAAAAATTTAAGTGCAGTATTACTCTTATTATTCACCGTATCATTTTTTAATACGGAGGTGATGGCCTTTGAAATACCTTCTAAATATGAAGGCACATGGGCATACGAATGCTATGACGCTCCATACCCTTATCACGAAGGCACTGTGCATATCGCTTATAAGGACAAAGCAACCACGGTAAAGATTACTTTTAAAAACGGTCAATCCGTTGCAGGAAAAAATGTAAATGTAAAAGATGGAAAATTATCCTTTGAGGTAAATGTGGAAGGAAATGTGGTAAAAACTATACTGGAACAGAAAGGCGATAAAGTAACTGGTAAGGCCAATTCACCTGAGGGCGTTATGAACCTGGTGATTAAGAAAAAGGCGGAAAAATAAACGTTTCGAGAATTTACTTTTTCTTAGAAAAAAACAAGCCCAAAGTCTATAAGCTTTGGGCTGTTCCTATTTTTAAAAAGAAAATCCAATTAAAATTCATGATTTTAATAAACACAGGCCTAGCTACTTACAGTTTTGTTTTCCTTTACAGTCTATCCTTTTTGTCCACTAGCGATTTTAACCAAATTTTGTTATCTTTATTAGTTAAGCTCGGTTTATGCAAAAAGATGGAAAAGTCAAAAGATAAAGTCAAAGAACCCTTTTCTGCCTATGGAAGCTACTCCTATGCAGACTACCTCTCCTGGCAATTGGATGAGATGGTGGAATTGATTCGGGGAAAAGTATTCAGGCAGGCGGCAGCAGCTCCTCGTAGAATCCATGAAGAACTTACGGTAGCCTTGGTTACGAGAATTCATGGATATTTAAAAGGAGGAAGCTGTAAGGTGTATACCGCCCCCTTTGATGTGCGACTTCCGGTTTCTTCCAGAAAGCACAAGGATATCGATACTGTAGTGCAGCCGGACCTCTGTGTGGTCTGCAATTCGGAAAAGCTGGACGAATTAGGCTGTGTGGGTGCCCCGGACTTGGTCATAGAAATTCTCTCCCCTGGAAATAATAAAAAAGAACTGCAATTGAAATATGAGGTGTATGAGGCCTCCGGAGTCAAGGAATATTGGGTGATCCATCCTGATGAACGCACCTTGTTGATCTATACCCTGGAAACCGGAAATTACCGTCCTTCTCGGTTGTACACCATGGGAGATAGGGTCAAGTCGGAGGTTCTCCTCGGATTTGAATTGGATTTGGATGAGGTGTTTGGGGAATTGTAAGTTCAAACGATAACAATAAGATCTCTTTATAACTGAGGAATATAAATTAGAACTATATAATTGTTAATTGAGGATTACATACAATTACAAACTTTATCTACCGATTAATTCGTTCAAATCTTGTTATCTTTATTAAGCAACTTCGATTTGTGTGAAAGATGGAAAAGTCAAAAGATAAAGTCAAAGAGCCCTTTTCTGCATATGGAAGCTATTCCTATGCAGATTATCTTTCTTGGCAACTGGATGAGATGGTGGAGCTGATCCGCGGAAAAGTATTCAGGCAGGCGGCTGCAGCGCCTAGAAGGATACACCAAGAAGTTTCTATGGTGCTTTCAAATACGCTTTATCAATTTTTAAAAGGGAAAACCTGCAAAGTATATGTAGCCCCATTTGATGTGCGCCTTCCGGTCTCTTCCAGAAAGCACAAGGATATCGATACCGTAGTGCAGCCAGACCTATGTGTAGTCTGCGATCGGGAAAAACTGGATGAATTGGGTTGTGTGGGTGCTCCGGACCTGATTATAGAGATCCTCTCACCCGGTAACAATAAAAAGGAGCTGCAACTGAAATACGAGGTATACGAGTCCTCCGGAGTGAAGGAATATTGGGTAATCCACCCTGACGAGCGTACCCTGTTAATCTATACCCTTGAAGGAGGAAAATACCAACCTTCCCGCCTATTTACCATGGGAGACCGGGTGAAATCACAGGCGCTTGCTGGGTTTGAGTTAGATTTGGATGAAGTGTTTGGGGAATTGTAAGTTCAACTTATTGGCTTTCCATTGACCATCAAAAAAGCATTGCCATTTTAACCCCTTCCTCCATAAACCAAATCACTGTCACATTAATGCTCATTCTATAACTCACTATAAATACGATGGGTATCCATTGTTTTTATAAATTCAATTGTAGCCTTAAAGGTTTAATGCTATTATTGTGGTTAAAACACATAAGAATTAACACAAAATGAACAAATATATCCTTGCTTTTGCCCTTCTCAGCAATTTATCCTTTACTATTTCCTGCTCAGAGCGCCAAAAAGACAATCAGACCATTGAGGACAGTCCAAATAATTTTTTGCAGGACAAAAAGTTTTTAGAGAAATTTGATCCAAATCTTGTGGAGCTAAGTACGGCTGACGAGCAGGCCAAAATCCTGGTATCCCCTAAGTACCAGGGCAAAGTTTTCACCTCTACCGCAGCTGGGGAAAATGGAGAAAGTTTTGGATGGATAAACTATAAAGCATTTGAAGGCCCGTTAGACAAACATATGAATGCCTATGGAGGCGAAAGTCGCCTATGGCTTGGGCCGGAAGGAAACAAGTACTCCCTATATTTTGAGCCGGGAAAAAAAATGGTGTTTGAGAACTGGCACACCCCTGCAGCCATTGACCATGAACCCTGGGAAAAAACCAAGGCTGGCCCGAGGGAAATAGCCATGACCAAATCAACCTCCATTACCAACTATCAGGGAACCGAGTTTAAGTTACAGCTTCAACGTACCGTTGCCCTTCTGGAAAAGGAGGAAATCTTAAAAAACACTGCTTTGACAGCCGATGTTTCTGCCATCAAAATGATAGGCTATACCACCATCAATTCCATTCAAAACACTGGCGATTTCCCATGGACCCCAGAAACCGGAGCCCCCTGCCTTTGGGTTTTGGACATGTTTAGGCCTAGCGCAAAAACCACCATTGTATTGCCTCTCAAGCCAAATGACAGCAAAGAAGGACTTACCACCAACTATTTCGGTGAAATTCCAGAGGAAAGAATTGCCATCACAGAAAATTACTTATTCTTAAAGGCCGATGGCTTAAGCAGAGGCAAAGTGGGAGTATCCCCCGAAAGAGGCCTCCCTATGGCTGCCAGCTATGACCATCTCAACAAATTATTGAGCATCACTACCTTCAATATTTCGTCTGAATTGCCCTACCTTAATCAGGAGTGGAACACCGATGCTGATCCTTTCAAAGGGGATGCGGTCAATGCTTATAATGATGGCCCCTTGGAAGATGGTAGCCAGATGGGTCCCTTTTACGAATTAGAGAGTGTTTCTCCAGGAGCTTTTCTTTCTCCCGGCCAAAGAATGGAGCATTTCCACAACGTATACCACTTTACCGGAAACGAAAAGGAATTAAATGAAATCACCCAGCAATTATTGGGGATTTCTATTGCAGAGATAAATGGGGTGTTTGGTAATGATTAATTGTTAATTGTTAATTGTTAATTGTTAATTGTTAATTGTTTTTTAAGGTATATACTTCAAGAATCTATTACCGGTGTTTGGGTTTGTTGAAGCACCAGTACCTGACCCTGTCAAAGATCCGGTGGCTGAGCTTGTCTAAATACCGGCGCCTGAGCTTGTCGAAGTCATCGAAATTTTTAACCGAGAATCCATTTGTTTATTCACTTCGGTGTTCAGGCTGCGCCTGACACTAAAGTGAACTGAAAAAGTCAGGGTTCTAATGTAACCTTGTATATATGAATGTGTATTTCTCCTAAATCAATGCATTTGGTCAATGCAATAGTTTAATTCTAACTGTCTGAAGAAGCCTGGAGGGCTTCAACCCGAAATATGCAATAGACAATCAATTACGTGCTGAAATCGCTTTAAAATCAGCCACTTCGTTGCTGTTTTCAATTTCACCATAGCGGTGTTATGCTAAAATCTCCAAACAGCCTGATTTTCTTGCGATTGCAACACTCATCACGAATTCTATTACATAATCCGGCTTCAACAATAATAACCATGGGTGAAACCCGTGGACTGTAAGAATGCTTCTACTTGATTTTGGCGGTATTGTTGCTTTTTTTTCTGCAACAATGCTGACAAAATCATATCGCAACCAGCTAATGGCCAACTCTTTTAAAAATCTACGATCCTATTTATACAATAATATTTAACCATTTAACAAAAAGACAGGATTTAATAAAAGGTCAACATCCTTCTGCTCACTGGTTTTTTATATATTTATCAAACGGGAATTCCCCCTTAAAAAAACAATTCTTAACAAAAACCCTATCCACAGATGATAAAAGCAAAGTCAACCCTGCTCCTTCTTTTATTTTCGTTACTGTTTACTATTGGCTGTAAGGAAAAAGCGCCTGTGGCAAAACGAGTAATCATGCTTGGCATTGATGGCTTTTCTCTGGAAGGTTACCAAAAAGCAAAGACACCAAATATTGATGCTTTATTTGCTGATGGGGTGATTTCCACAAGTACCAGGACAGTGATGCCCTCTGTTACCATGCCCAACTGGACTAGTCACCTCACCGGCGGTGGACCAGAGCAACATGGTGTATTTGGTAACAACTGGGAGAAAGAAGACCATTTAATTGCTCCTCAAGAAATGGATGAAAACGGCTATTACCCCTCTATTTTTAAAATTGTAAAGGACAATGTCCCCAATATAAAGACCGCTTTCTATTTCAATTGGAAAAGCCTTATCAAACCGTTCAATAAGAAATACCTCGACGAGCAAAAGTTTGAAGAAGACGATCACTACGATCAAAATTATCAGGCAGCCTTTGATTTTCTCGTCAGTAATCAGGATGTACCTTCCCTGATTTTCCTATATTCTGTGCATGTAGATCATGCAGGGCATGGACACGAGTGGATGTCACCGGAATTTATTACGGCCATTGAGGAAATTGATGTGAAAATCGGGGAGTTTGTAAAGCAGCTGAAGGCGGAAGGGTTATATGAAGACAGCAACTTTTTACTCTTCACTGATCATGGTGGAATTGGCACAAGTCATGGCGGTACATCGGTTCAGGAAATGATTGTCCCATGGATGATCAAAGGTCCCGGAATTAATAAAGGTGTAGCCTTAAATTCTCCCAATTCAAATGCCAACACTTCCGCAGTAGTGGCCAGGTTATTTGGGATTAGGGATACCCCTGAATCCTGGATTGGAAAGGTTCCTTCAGGAATATTTGAGGAGGACTGATTCTTTTTCCTATCAGAATTATGAAGAATCTTTAAAAGTTGACAATAGAAACACAGTCAAGGAATGTTTGATCTTATTGTAGTTGGAGCTGGTGTTTTGGGCACTTTTCATGCCTATCATGCCCTAAAGAAGGGATTGAAGGTAGCCCTGATCGAAAAGGACAATGCTCCACAAGGCGCTACTGTACGCAATTTTGGGCAGGTTATTCCTTCAGGAATGAATGAAAAGTGGCAAGCTTATGGAAGAGAAAGTCTGGCTATCTATAAAGAAATTCACAGCACAATTGACTTAACTGTCAGAAACCAAGGAACAGTCTATCTTGCTTCTGATGCAGAAGAAATGCAGTTGATTGAGGAGCTTGCTTCGATCAATTATTCTAGAAGTTATCCCTCCATTTTGCTTTCCAAGCCAACTTGTTTGGGAAATTTCCCAGGGCTAAGGAGTGATTATGTCAAAGGTGGTTTGTTTTTCCCAGAAGAAATCACTGTAGAGCCACGGCTTATGATTCACCGGCTTCTGAACTTTATGCATGCAAAAATGGGGCTCGCTTATCTCCCTTCCACAACAGTGATCGCTTGCGAAAACAATGGGTCATTTGTAAGGTGCACAACCACCAGTGGTAAAAAGTTAAAGTCTTCAAAAGTTCTTATCTGTAGTGGAAGCGAATTTAAAACATTGTATCCCGCTATTTTTGCAGGAAGCGATATGGAAATTTCTAAATTGCAGATGATGCAAACCAAACCCCAAGCAAAGTCCTATCAACTGCCAGGCTCCCTATTGACCGGAAGATCTATACGAAGGTATGAAGCCTTTCAGGAATGTCCTTCCTATGCTTCTATAAAAAAGAAGGAGGCCAATGATACGCTTGAGAAAAAATGGGGCATACATATTCTTTTTAAGCAGGCAATGGATGGTTCTGTCATTCTGGGAGATTCTCATCAATATACGGACGCCAGAAATAGTGATAAACTGGGATTTGATTTAGACATGGAGATTGATCAATTTATGCTTCAAGAGGCCAAGGCCATAATAGACCTACCCACCTATGATATAGCTTATCGCTGGTATGGAACCTACGCTCAATGTAAAAATGGGGAGCTATATGAAAAAACAATCGATGAAAACATTCATATTGTCACCGGAATAGGTGGAAAAGGAATGACAGGTAGTCCTGCATTTGCTAAAGAAAACATTGAAAAACTATTTAATTTATAAAAATGAAAAACATTAAGCTAGTGGTACTTGACATGGCGGGAACTACCGTGGATGAGGACAATGTAGTTTACAAAACCGTTCAAAAAGTAATCAATGACAAGGGATTTAACGTTTCATTGGAGGAAGTTTTGGCACATGGGGCAGGTAAGGAAAAGCATCAGGCCATAACTGATGTATTGAAAGCATGTACCAATTCCACTGATATTGCAAGCATTGCCTCTGAAGCATTTGCCAATTTTAAACCAACCCTAAAACTAACTTATGAGCAGTTGGAGGTGAAAACTTTTCCTGGGGTAAAAGAAATGATGAAAGGTCTGAGGAGTAAAGGTGTGTTTGTGGTGCTTAATACAGGTTATGACCGCAAAACAGCCTTATCGCTACTTTTGAAATTAGGCTGGGAAACAGGAAAGGACATCGATGGGCTGGTCACCGCTGACGATGTATTGAATGGGCGACCCCAACCAGACATGATTTACAAAGCCATGAAGATATGTGGCATTACAGAGTCTCAAGAGGTACTGAAAGCAGGAGATTCTACCATTGATATTGAAGAAGGTAAAAATGCAAATTGTGGTTTGACGATTGGTGTATTGACTGGAGCGCAAAATGAGAAGCAACTAAAAACGGCTCATCCAGATTATATCTTGCCAAGTTTGGCATCCCTACCAGAGGTTTTAGCAGTTAAGGGCGCATAAGTTATTTTATACCTTTATACAATTACCACTAAAGGAAAGCCAGAGAATTCAATTGTGAGATCTCTGGCTTTCTTATTAAACCCGCTTTATCCATAAGGAATTGTAATGAGAACTGAAACTGCAAGAAAATCAGGCTGTTTGGAGATTTAATCATAGCATCGCTATGGTGAAATCGAAAACAGCAGCGTAGCGACTGATTTTGAGGTAGATTCAGGTCGTAATAGATAGGCTAATGCATAATGTGGGTTAAAATAGAAATAGGCTACAATACCATCAGCATCTCAATCTAAGATTACTTTTTAATGTCTTGGGATTTTATTTGATGAGAAAGTCTTTGCTACTTTTTCCTTTCTTTAAAAGAAAAAGAAGCTTCAACAAGACATACACATAGTTTGTTGCGTATAGTGTTTGAATCAATTATTGAAAGCTCTTTAAACCAACATTCTATATTATGAAAAAAATTACCTTGGACTCATTTTTAAGTAAAATGACAGCAAACAAAAAAGCGCCATCAACTAATGGTGCATGGGCACTTTTCTTCTTGCCTCTATTATTGGCAGGTTGCCTCAACACAGTTGAAACGGAACCGGAAATCATCACTGAGCCACCCATTTCTTCACTCATTTCAACAGATACCATTAAGTCTGGGGATTACAAAACCTTCACCATAGGCGCCAATTCTGCGACGGTATATGAATCGGTAAACGATTTGAAAAGTGATATAGGACTTGAATATATAAACATTGTCTCCAACATATATGAAGGAGTAGCTGAATTGGAAGACAAATTGCCACTGTATCACTATATTTTTATGGATGAAAAAATAGGTACCTCTTCCGGTGTTCAGTTAGGAATAAAAAACAATAGCATAGAAACCATCTATTTAAGCAGTGGTCAGGCACTTGAAAAATGGCCTGAAGAACTGTCTCAGTCCGCCATCAGGAAAGGAGATGATATAGCTGTGTTGTATGACAAGCTCAAAACAATCAGCGAAAATGAGAAGTATAAAAGTAAATTTGAAGCCATTAATTTACTGACCAAAGACCTCTCTAAAACCTATGATAGCGAAATGGAAAAATCACCTCAGTGGTATTTTGGATACACATTGGAAAAAAACAAAATGGATGTAGTAAAACTAAATTTCGAGGAAGGTGTTCTGGAAAGTATAATAATCAATCATTACCAGTCCTACTAAGGATAATCTGAATCGATTGAAATAAGTATTAGAAACTTGATTCAGGAATATATTCAATATAAAAACAACCTAGGTTAGAAAGCTTCTTAAAGCCATAAACCTAGGTTATTTTCATTTTAAAAGAATGGGGACTCAAGAAGTTGGTTGAGAAATATTTTGCTTGTGAACAACTGGGTTGGCATACATTGCCAAAAAGTTATGTACCGCAACTTCGTTTTCCATATCTATACCTTTGTGCATTCTTTCTTTAAATGCTTCCATTTCCTCGTTGGTATAATGCGCTGCATATTTACTGGTATTGTTCATAATATCCAGTGCAATATAGTTGGTAGGCCATAACTGGTAATTGTGTACAATCACCCGATCCAATTCTTCTGCAAGTAATTGCAATTGTTTATTTATAGGACCTTCGGTACCTAGCACCTCGTCTATTTCTTCATCGAGTACTTTTCCTACGGAAATATGAATGCGTTTCTTTTGCCCCATAATCCCGCTTACCAGTGTTTTGAAATCTTCATTTTTCTGCTTCACATAAATCTCTTCCCTGGCCTTGGCAAGTAATTCAGGCATTTTAAGTACGTCTGTTGGGTCGTTTTCGTAAGAAATGGATACAGGAACTATTTTCAATTGCTTAAAATAGTCTTTCAAAGGTGTATCCTCACTGGCCAAGGCCAGCATTTTCAACATGCCTTTTTGTGTCAGGTCCATGCCATCTTTGGTTCTGCCTTCCCTCTGAGCAATCCAAACAGACCTGTTTTCTTTCAGCAATGCTTCCCTTATGTATTCAGAATTCAACTTAGAATTTTCAAACATGGCCTTAGGACTAAGTCCTCTAAAAACCACAAAATTACGTGTAATCCTTGATAATGCCTTCAAAAAAGGCTTTTTCACAAGATTATCCCCTATTGCAGAAGTTGTCATCACTAACCCATGTTCGTACAAGGTAGCATTCAGCAAAGAGGTGTCAAGTATAATATCCCGATGGTTTGAAATAAACAGATAGGCTGTATTGGGTTTCAGGTTTTCAAATCCTGAAGTAGATAGTCCATCAGAACTAACTTTTAAAATTTTAAGTACAGCATCGTATATAATTTTTGTTTGAAAGTCTCTGATTGAGTGAATATCGGAAAACATTTCGGCCCATTCTGCCTCTGATCTGTCAGGAAAAGTGAAATTCATTATTGCCTTCATCATGGGATGTTGGCCATATTCTTTCAATGCCTGATTGACTTCATTATCATAAAAAGGTCTTATCGGATCAAATTTAGACATATATCATTATTTTCTAGAGCGCAAATTACTAAAAATGACTCAAAGGTTGGTTCCTTTTGTCAAACAATAGTAGTTGAACGTAAAAAAGCCCCGAAAAGGGGCTTTTTTTCTGTATAATCCTTTGAATCTTGAGACTGTTTGTTCTAAAACAGGCTACTTACAATTCTTTTACTTTGATGTTTTTCCAGGAAATCTTCAGACCTCCACCACTGTGAATCTGAAGTGCCAACTGCCCTTCACCTTCACCAATTTTTTCGTCAGAATAATCTATCATTTCTACGCCATTAAGCCAAGTAGTTACATGGTCATCAACAACACGAATTTTAATATCATTCCACTCACCAAATTTTAGGTTTTTGTCTTTTTCAGGATCTGGTTTGATCAACCAACCACGACCATAAGACTCATATACTCCTCCTGTATCGTCACCTGGAGGTGCCACTTCTACTTGCCAACCGGAAACCTTGGTTCCTTCAAAGTTTGAGCGAAAGAAGATACCACTGTTACCATCCTGATCTTGCTTGAATTGTGCGGTCAATTCAAAGTTTTTATAATTTTTCTCAGTACCAAGATAGCCATACTCCCCGTCAGGGCCACTCTCGGAGACCAAAATACCATCTTCAACATACCATTTTTCAGTACCATATACTGTCCATCCTGTAAGGTCTTTGCCATTAAACAGGTCGGTGCCATCAGATGCGCATGACATTACAAGGACTGCTGCCAACATTAGGCCGCTTGTTTTAATAAGTGTTTTCATCATTGGTTTTAGATATTAAACTTAAATTATACTAATTTCATATTTACAGGATCCCATTTAATAAATTTGTCCTGGAAATAACTGTCATTACACAATAAAGCTGGTGCCGCAGCACGAAAAGCAAATATAGGGTTTTCTACCACTTCTACATTCTCCCTGATGGCACGGAAAAAATTCCCAAAATGATCATAATGCGCTCCTTTATAACCAGGCTCCACTTTATAAACCATTTCATTGGGTGGTAAAATTTTCTTACGATCGGGAGCATCTCCTCTCATCTTTGCTTGTGCTTCCATAAATGGATCATTACTGGACACTTTCTGGTTGGTCTTTACAACCACTTCATCCCATTTCACATCCATAGACCCTTTACTACCTACAATTTTCAAGTAGGTAGAACCACTGGTACCATCCACAAAATTACATCTTAAAGACAAGTTAAAACCAGGGTGTTGTTGACTGTCTGGATATTGGAACATTCCCAATAAAACATCTGGCACTTCTCTTCCATCCTTCCAATACCTTAATCCCCCCATGGCTGATACTTTATCTGGTCCCAAAGAGTTGGTAATAAAATGAAGGCTGGTAAATAAATGAACAAATAAATCTCCAGACATCCCAGTACCATAATCAAGGTAATTTCTCCATCTAAAAAACCGTAGTGGATCAAATGGTCTATCTGTGGTATTGGAAATATACCTTTCCCAGTCCACCGTCTTGGTATTACCATCCTCAGGTACATTGTACTGCCAAGCGCCTTCAGGAGAATGTCTGGCCCAAAAACCCTCGGCATAGTTGATGTCTCCGATAGCGCCTTCAGCCAACAATTCTTTGGCCTTCTCATTCCCCAGGCTTGATATCCCTTGACTACCTACCATCATCACTTTACCCGATTTCTTCCAGGCATCAATGACATCCTTACCCTCATCCACACTATGAACCATCGGTTTTTCGCAGTAAACATGCTTGCCGGCGTTCATGGCATCAATGCTGATCTGCTTGTGCCAATGATCTGGTGTTCCTATTAGAACTGCATCTATATCTTTCCTTTTCAGGATCTCTTTATAATCTTTGGTTAAAAACAGGTGTTGTCCCCACTTTTCTTTAGCCGAATCCAATCTACCATCATACAAATCACAAACAGCCACTATACTTACATTGTCATGTTGAAGTGCAGTATTCATATCTTGGGATCCCATGATACCTGCTCCAATTAAGGCAATATTCAATTCCTTGTCTGCTGGACTTTCGAAATTTCTTTTCATTTGGGAAATTGCCTTTGGCTCTTCTCCTGCAAATGCCACCGGAACCATTGCCGAAGCTGCTCCGGCCATTCCCATTTTCTTTAAAAATTTCCTTCTATTATTGTCCATGCTAATGCTATTGATCTTCCAAATAAAGGATTAAATATAAGAAAATATTAAATCATATTTTTAAGCAACACAATAAACTTAATACATTTTTTTACTTAATTACAAAAACACCATAAGCTCCATAACAAAAAATAAAGGCCTCCTTAAAAATTTAAAGAGGCCTTATCACCTAAATTGAGTTTGTTAAGCTTATTTTTTCACATTAAATATCCACTTTATTGGTTAGGATTATTTTGTTGTGGATACTTGTTTTGGTTTCCGTTGGGATTGTTATAGTTAGGGTTGTTGTAATTGGGATTGTTCTCATCCATGTATCTTTGCGCTGGCCACTGTGGGGTCAATTCCATTTCCTCAAGATTAGTCAAGGCATCGTTTTCAAAAGTAACCAATAAGTAGAATCTATCTCCATTATTGACTCTATACACTTTTTTGTCCACGCTTATTTGACTGATTACCGCATCCTTGTTTTGTCTAAGGAATTTGCTTTCAGACATGCCCAACTGATAAGGGATTCTTGGTTGGATAAGGGCACAAGAACTCATAATAAATACCAAACTTAAAATACTTAATGTCTTTTTCATAGCTAATAACTGTTATGCTTACAAAGCATCGAAAATATAAGGAATTATCTATGGAAATGATATCAATAATATTGCCAGAATTTTTTCGCTTTGATTATAAAGGGATTAGGAAGGAGTGAAAAATATATTTTGCGGATGTACTGAAAATAGTTACCTTTGTACCAAGCGGCACGACCAGCTCCCGCTGAATCCCCCAGGTCCGGAAGGAAGCAAGGGTAGGCGGTCGTAGCGGTGCGATGCCGCTTATTTTTTTGTCCTTTTCCTACTCAAGCCCCTTCTTTTTGTTAATTTTGGTTTAAATTTACCGGGACATATCAACAAACCTAAAAACAAGCATGAAATTCTTTATCGATACTGCGAATCTCAACGAAATAAAAGAAGCCTATGACCTAGGTGTATTAGATGGGGTGACTACGAATCCTTCCTTAATGGCTAAAGAAGGAATCAGTGGTGACGAAAATGTCATCAACCATTACAAGGCCATCTGTAACATAGTGGATGCCAATGTAAGTGCAGAAGTGATTGCTACAGATTTTGAAGGAATCATCAAAGAAGGTAAGGAACTTGCAAAACTTGACGACAAAATCGTAGTAAAAGTACCTATGATCAAAGATGGCATCAAAGCTATCAAATATTTCTCAAGTGAAGGAATCCGCACCAATTGTACTTTGGTCTTTTCAGCAGGTCAAGCCATTCTTGCAGCCAAAGCAGGAGCTTCTTACCTCTCTCCTTTTATTGGCCGACTTGATGACATCTCTTTTGATGGATTAGACCTTATCGCTCAAATCGTTCATATCTACCAAAATTATGGTTATGAAACTGAAGTCCTTGCGGCCTCTGTTAGACACACCATGCACTTGGTTAAATGTGCTGAACTTGGAGCTGATGTGGTAACTTGCCCACTTAAAGTGATCACAGGTTTATTGAATCACCCACTTACTGACAAAGGATTGGCTCAATTCTTGGCTGACCATGCCAAAGCAAACAAATAATATTCAAAGGGGCAGGTTTGAGGACCTGCTCCTTTTTGAAAACTATTGCCAGGCTATAAGGTTACAATAAAAAAACTACCGGACATGTACATCATCAAAGTGAAAGGGAAAGCAAAAATCCCTGATTATATACAGATCAGAGATGAAAATTTTGTACTTGTGGCTTACTTCAGGGCAGATAGACCACTTAAAAAAATTGAAAAATTCGGGCTTGGAGGCAAAGAAGAAGCGCTTGAAAAACTCATCAAAGAACTTCCCTTCGGTAAACTAAAAAAGTTAGATCTCTGATATGGTTTTTTCCAACGATCCTGTAGTTAAGGTTGAGAACGCATGTGTTTTTCAAGGTATCAATACCATTTTGAAAAATGTAAACTTCAACATTGAAAAAGGGGAATTTGTATTTTTAATTGGGCGTACAGGAAGTGGGAAAAGTTCACTTTTAAAAACCCTGTATGCTGATTTACCATTGGTTATGGGCAAGGCATCCGTTGCAGGCTATCCCATTGAGGAAATCAAGAAGAAAGAAATCCCATTCTTAAGAAGAAAATTAGGAATAGTATTTCAGGATTTCCAGCTCTTTCCTGACAGAAGCGTGGCAGAAAACCTCTATTTCGTATTGCGCGCCACAGGCTGGAAAGACAAACTCAAAATGAAAAACCGAATGATAGAGGTTTTAATGGGTGTCGGCTTGGGAGGTGCTGCTACAAAAATGCCTCACCAACTTTCAGGTGGTGAGCAACAGCGTGTGGTTATTGCCAGGGCACTATTAAATGAACCCTCTATTCTACTTGCAGATGAACCCACAGGAAACCTGGACCCAGATGTTTCAGATGGGATTTTCAAACTTTTTCAGGAAATCAATAAAAGAGGCACAGCCATTCTGATGGCAACCCATAATTATGAACTGCTAAAAAAATACCCTTACCGTATATTGAAGTGTGAAAACACCGAGGTTTTAGATAGCAAAAACGCCCCTATCTCCTTATCAGGAAGTGGATTATAAATTAAGAAACCGAATTTTATTTCTTATCGGCCCCTTAACCCCTGACTTGAACCCATAAAGGTTTAAAAAGCAAGTTTAACCCGAAATATGCAATAGACATTCTATTACGTGCTGAAATCGCTTTAAAATCAGCCACTTCGTTGCTGTTTTCAATTTCACCATAGCGGTGCTATGCTAAAATCTCCAAACAGTCTGATATTTTTAGCGATTGCAACACTTCCCGTAAACACGGGACTGGCTTCACCCCTGACAATGTCAGGGCGGAGAAATCCTATTACATAATCCGGGTTTAAAGGCTGAATAACTCATAGGGTAGAGTAGCTAAATGGATGAATTTCTATTTTATTCCTTCAGGAAGTCAGTAAAATGGGTTAAACTTAGACTAAGTCATTATGGAAATAGAACATTTTTTTCAATGCCCCTATTGTCTGGCAGAAATCTCTATGCTACTAGACCCAAGCATACCTGAACAAAATTACATTGAAGACTGTGAGGTATGTTGTAATCCTATCCAAATTAGTTACCAAATATACGATGGTGAACTGGAAAGCTTTGAGGCCTGGGACATCGAACAATAAATTATCTTAAATATTAACTTGAATTTTCTTCACTAAAACCTATTTTAGCTAATAAATTGAAAAGGTTATGGTAAAGAATTTTTTATGCTGTCTTTTTTTATGTGCTTGTCAATTTACCTTAACGGCTGAAGCACAGGTTATAGAAGAAATTAAAACAGCGGGGCAAATATATGCTTATGCCCAGATACACGGTGATTATGAAATCTTATTGGATTTCACCTACCCCATATTAATCGAAAAAGCTGGCGGTAGGCCCGCAATGAAGAACATTCTCAAACAAATTCAAGATACCAAAATCAATAAAGGGCAAAAACTCACCACCCTGGAATTTGGCGATGATATTCAATTTAGCTCCAATGCCACGGAAATACATGCCGTAGTGCCTATCACTACAGTAATCAAGGTTCCCGGAGGGACAATCACCTCCGAGAGTAATCTCGTGGCTGTAGGTACGGAAAACAGAGGGAATTGGTACTTTATCGAAACCACTTCGATTAATGAGCAAAACATCAGTAAGGTTCTTCCCACATGGGATCATAGTCTGGAATTGCCCTATAAAAAGCCTCCAGTATTCAAGGAAGACCACCTATAACTCCCTATGCATTTCACTCCTAATACTATAAACAATAGGCAACTCATTGAATCCATGGTATAACCCTTCATCGAGAGCTTCTCCTTTACAGTCCCAGTAAGCCAAATAAGTATCAATCCTGAGTTTACCTCTTCTTTCTTTTCGCCTCCATGGCATCCCACCATTCAGGTTTAATTGCCCTAAGCCCATTAAATTGGCCGGCCCCCTGAAGCCATTCACCCCCATCAATGGTGATAATTTCCCCATTAATATAAGCCGAAAATGGTGAAACAAGATAAGCAGCGAGATTGGCCAACTCCTGGTGCTCACCTACCCTACCTAACGGAACCCTACGAGACGGATCAAATTTCTCAGCTAGTTCTCCCGGTAGTAAGCGTTCCCATGCTCCAGAAGTAGGGAATGGGCCAGGAGCAATGGCATTTGAACGGATATCGTGAGGCGCCCACTCTACCGCCAAAGATCGAGTCATGGCCAGAACTCCTGCTTTGGCAGCCGCACTTGGTACAACATAAGCAGAGCCTGTAAAGGCGTAGGTAGTTACTATATTTAAAAATGTTCCCGAAACCTTTTGCTTGATCCAGTTTTTTCCAGCTACAAGCGTTAGATTGGCTGTTCCTTTTAATACAATATCTATAATGGTATTAAAAGCATTCGGGGATAACCTATCTGTAGGGCTGATAAAATTTGCTGCCGCATTATTGACCACCACATCGATACTCCCATAATGGTCCAGAGCTTGCCCATACATTTTTTCAACCTGATCATAATCTCTTAAATCACAAGCTATAGGAAAAACCTCACCACCAGTCTCCTTTTCCATGTCACTAGCTGTCTTTTGCAAAACCTCTAGGTTCCTACTGCAAATTACCAATTTGGCTCCAAGGCTCAAAAAATACTTACCCATGGAAGTCCCTAAACCTGTACCACCGCCGGAAATCATAATTACATGGCCTTTTAAGGCATCATTAACGAGCATACCTTCCTGATATTTCATTATTTTGATTTATTGTTAACTAATATATTTCAAAGTACATAAATTTCAAAGGATTGAAATGTTTGGATGAAAGTTTATTTATCTTTGATTAATTTAACGGGAACAATGTAAATAACGCGAAAAAAATGAAGCAATATATCCCACTTGTTTTTTTAATCTATCTTTTCTCCTGTAACCTGGACACCAACAAGGATTTGCAGATTGACCAATCTTTTGAAGGTGAGGAAGCCTATTGGGTATCAAAGACTTTAGATGAGCACCACCACTTGGCCTTTTATAATGTATTCACCTTTTCCAACAGCCTATTTACAGACAGCCTTCCTGGATGCCCTACTGTAACTATTGGCGAAGACATGCTGACAGTAACTTTAGATTATGACAATCCTATATGTGAAGAGGCATCAGGAGACCATAAGGGGAAACTAATATTAAAATACAGTAGCCGTTTTAGTAACACCAATGATTCCATAAAAATAATTTATGACGGCTACCAATACGATAAAAGTAAACTTGAAGGATATCGGCTTTTTAAAGTACTGCAAAAGCAAAATACCAAAGTGATGCTTGCTGAGACTTCAGATACCCTACTCCTAAAAGATGAGCATGAATCGAGTACGAGGCTTATACTTGACCTTGAACACGAAGCCAAGTTTCAGTCCCAAAAAATAATAGAAATAAAAAGCAATGGTACGATGACAGGTAGAAACTGGGGAGGCAACCAATTGGAAGCAGTGATTTCGGCACCTAAAATAATAAGCACTTCCTGTCTTTCCTCTTTAAAATTCAGGCCTGTTTCAGGTGAAGAAAACTGGACAATTCAAAGAAGCGGTGAATCACCTGTAACTCATAAGTTGACCTACTCAACTGCTGAAGGCTGCGACACGAAAACCACCATAAAACTGGCCGAAGGTGTAATAATGATAAAGCAACCTTAACCTTTAGAACACATAATGGTCTTCCCTTGTATTATTAATTAAAAGGGAAGACCATAAAGTCCTAAAGAAAAAACAAAGTATTTTTTTCTTTTTAACCTTCACTTTGAGACTTGCCTATATGTACAAGTGCATCACCTGCATTGACTACGGGGAGGTTATTTACACCTATTATGTATCCAGAAGCAGAGGCTTTAACCGGCACCTTCACCTGTCCGTAAGGATCTGAAATTTTGGCCAGCATCTGACCTTTTTTCACTTCTTCACCCAAGGAAACAGAAGAATTAAAAATACCTGAAACCCTTGCACGCACCCAACTGCTTTCTTCTATTTTCTTTGTCTTAGTCGATGGGTAATCCCCATCTATCATCTCCAAATGTTTAAGTAACCTACCCGTACCATCGATCCCCTCCTGAATCACCTTATCATCCAAGCGCATGGATTCACCCCCTTCAAAAACCAAAATGTGCTTGTCATTTTTAAAGGCTTCTTTCCTAAAAGATTTGTCGATATGAGCAGAATTTACCGTAAAGTTAGCCCCAAATACCTCCGCCAGTTTCAGTCCTTTTGTATCTTTGAAATCAACTCTGATCTGAGGATGATTGGATAACATTCTACCTCCAGTATGAAAATCTATACCATAATCTATTTGAGGTATAATTTCCCGAGTAAGGATTTGAGCTATTTGCGATGCCAATGAACCTTTATTATTGCCTGGGAAACTTCGATTCAGGTCTCTCCCATCTGGAAATGTCCGGGAATTACTCAAAAAGCCATATACATTTACCAGAGGGATAAAAATCAAGGTTCCCTTTTTAGGTTCAAAGATATTTTCCTCCAACATCCTTTTGACAGTGACTATCCCATTAATTTCATCCCCATGAACACCACCACTAATAAGCACCGTAGGACCGGGGATACTAGAACTCCTGATAAATACTGGCAAATCAATCAATGTATGCGTGGGAAGCCTGGCAATAGCAATTTCTATATTCAGGGACTGCCCGGGCCTAACCCTGATCCCGTTGATGACCATTTCTTTCATGACAACCTATTTTTAGTCAATTTCAACTCATTATCAATGGCTTCAATCATTTGATTTACCTATCTACTTTTGAAGCTAATGATTTATAAAGCGCAAATTTGATATAATCTTTCGAAATTGGTTAAATAATCTTTTAATTCGTGATTTAAATATGACAATGAAGATACAGGAAAATATTTCTTTAAAGGCCTATAACACTTTTGGAATTGATGTGATGGCAAGTTTCTTTGCCGAGGTAGAAAGTAAGGAAGACATTCTTGAGGCCTTAAATTTCGCCAAAAGCAAAATGAAACCCATACTTATTTTGGGAGGAGGAAGCAATGTGCTTTTTACAGAAAACCTGGATGCCTTGGTTTTAAAGGTGAATATTCTTGGCATTAAAGAAATAAAAACAAATGACAAAACTGTACTAATTGAGGCTGGATCTGGAGTAATATGGCATGAACTTGTTTTATATAGCCTTGATAAAGGGCTAAGTGGCATTGAAAACCTCTCCTTAATACCAGGAACAGTAGGCGCAGCGCCTATGCAAAACATTGGTGCCTATGGTGTTGAAATAAAAGCCGTTTTCCATAGCCTTGAAGCTATTGAAATCAGTACAGGACTTATTAAAACTTTCCTTCCCTCCGAAGTGAGATTTGGCTATAGGGAGAGCGTATTTAAAACTTCCCTGAAAGGAAAATACATCATTTGTAAAGTATCTTTCAATCTGTCTAAAATCCATACACCTAATATAAGCTATGGAGACATACAAACAGTCTTGGATCAAATGGGACATACCACAGCTACAGCCCAAAACATCAGTAAGGCTATAATCAGTATTCGTCAATCCAAACTCCCTGACCCCAAAGAAATAGGGAATGCCGGAAGTTTTTTCAAAAACCCAGTAATCCCTGCCAGTGACTTTGATAATTTAAAACTCAAGTTCCCTGCTTTACCTGGCTACCCTAATGCTAGTCAAGTGAAGGTTCCCGCAGCATGGTTAATCGAAAATACTGGCTGGAAAGGCAAACAAATAGGAGAAGTAGGGGTGCATAAAAAACAGCCCCTAGTTTTAGTGAATTATGGGAATGGAAAAGGTGAAGAAATCCTGGACTTAAGCCATCAAATCCAAATGGATGTGCTAAGTAAATTTGGCATTTCACTTGAGAGGGAAGTGAATGTAGTTAATTTTGAAAATCTAATCAACGTTTAAATTAAATCGTCTCCACTTTTTATCGGTTTGGTGTATTTTGAAACTTTTACGCCAAATTTTTTCAAAAACTCAAGCCCTTCATCCATTCCAATCCCCTTATATTCGGCATAAGAATTTAGAAAAATCACTTTTGTTATGCCCATGGAGTAAATAATCCTTGCACATGGAAGACAAGGCGCCAAGGTCACAAACAAGGTAGACCCATCAACCGTTGCTTTATTTTTTACGGCGTATAAAATGGCATTTTGCTCTGCATGCAATGCCAAAGAACAACTTCCCTTACTGTCTCTTCTACAACCCTCCACCGGAAACTCCTCATCACAATTATGGGTACCTGGAGGAGGCCCATTATAACCTATTGAAATTATTCGGGTGTCCTTGGTTAGTACAGCACCCACATGTTTTTTGATACAATGGGAACGTTGGGCCAAGTTTACGGCCAACTCCATGAAAATATCATCAAAATCTGGTTTGTTCATTTTAAGTCAATTAGGCTTCTTTTAATACAATCTTATAACAAAAAACAGGCATTTACAACTCTATTCAATTATGGGGTCAATCCTGTATCAACCTATCATTCTTCTCCATAGCGGGGACAACAATTCGATCTGTCAGCGGAATCTCTTAAAAATCAATGCCTTATTGTAATTTTTAGCTTGATCCTGAGTGTTTCATTGAGAAACTCAAAAAAAATCTGATTTTCATTCACTTACAACATTTCTTAACCACCTCATAAACCCCATCTGTATAATTTCAATTAACAATTGAATAATAGATAAATAGGAATTAATTAAAAATGATTAAGGACTGTATATAAAACTTATTAGAAAACGCTCTCAAAAATAAAAGGAATTGCATTAGTATAAATTACTATCTCAAAACATGCTTGAAAAATCCTATAGAAAAACTTCTGCAAAGCACAAACAACATGATAAAACCTTATAAAACAGAATACATTATGGACACAATTAGACCAAACAGAATATTATTTCAACTTACAAAAATTAAAAAGAATTACAAAAGAAGTCTAAAAAGTTAATTTATTGAAAACAAACACATTAAAAACACGATTTTATTCTATTAATGAAATAATTTTTACTATTTTTATAATATAATAAATGCGTTTTACCATCTGTTTTTTGTAATTAAATGATAAAGATAGTTTTAATAGATGATGACCCAGTAAGCATTTTCGTTACCGAAAAACTGATTTCAAAAAATATTTTGGAACCATTCAAGGTTTTTTCATTCAATAATGCTACTGATGCGCTAAAGGACATTAATAATATCAGGCCTGATTATTTATTTCTAGACATCAATATGCCTGAGATAAATGGATGGGACTTTTTAGAAATGTTTAAGCCTGTCAAGAAAAATCCAGAAATATACATTCTAAGTAGCTCCATTGATGAAACAGACATTTCAAAGGCCAAACAATACGATGAGGTAAAAAACTATCTTACTAAACCTTTAATAAAACAATATATCAAGCTTATCTTCGGTGGTGGAAAATTTGATCGTAAAATCCAACATTAAGAGTATTAAAGAGAAGCACTTTACATCAATTACACATTATTTTTAGTAAAATCAAGCCCTATTTCACCAATAGATCTTACAGAGCCAGTTATATTCAAAAGTAATTCAAATGCTTACAAAACCAAATATCACTTAATTTAGCTGCTCAGCGGAGCCACAGATCACGATTTGGACCTTTACCCCACATATATTCAACTGACCAAGATCAAAATAAATAATATTGTTCAATGGGTTAAAACCAAGCCAATTTAAAATCTAAAATTTATTTTTTTAAGTGTATTGAGAATTGGTTATTTTTTCATTATTTAGCATCGTTTTTATTGTTTTATTTCAATCACATACACCTATGAATGAGGATTTTGAAGACGAATTTGAAAATGAGTTTTCGGACGATTACGATGATGAAAAATACAACAGAGAAGATGATGTATTTTTAGACGAAGACGAGGAAGATTTTGCAATGGATTTAAAAGACTTCGACGAGGACGAAAGTTTCGACGATGTCTTTGATGAAGATGACGATTTTGATTAATTCACTTGCCCTATTTTACCTAACCAAGCATGTAAAGAGAAATGCTTTAACGCAAACTAGAAAATCTATCAACTAATGAAATGGCTTCGCAGCAAGCCACTTCATTACTTCGAAAAAAGAAATCACAATAGTACCTAACTAAAACCTACTGTCAGCCTGAATTTATTGGTATTTCCGCCCTTTCTCCTAAAGTCAAGAAAGGCTATAATGTAATCCATATTTAAGATATTGGTGCTTTTTAAAAATATGCTTTGTATTCCCCCTTATGAATGCTAAATTGCAAGCAAATTTGACATTTAAAACCACTTTATCATGTTATTAGATATATTTAGCGCTCCTATAGCATCAGGGGCTCAGACTTTCTGGTTGATCGTTGCCATTTTGGTTGGTTTAGGAGCAGGTATTACTGCTGTTGACTTCAGAAGTACTGTATTTAAAAAAGACAGCAAAAAAGACTAATAAAAAATGCCGGTAAAAATTTACCGGCATTTTTTATTTTCTCTTTTGTCATTATATTTTTTTTATTTAGCTAGCGCTAAATCCCTTATTCATTAACTTTCGCTCTTGTCTTTTTTGCGAAACAAGAACTCCAAATGGTACTAAGGTGTATTCATATAGGTCAATGTACATTCCCCATTAATCTTCGTATTGGTTTAGCCACTAGCATCAATACTATGCCTGCACCTACCGCAGTATAAACTATAAGCATATATTGGCTCGGCATTTGGGCCAAAGCCTCCTCTGTACCCCCACTGGCTCCTCCAGCAATCCTCCCCGCAATAAGACTACCCATAGCTATGGACAAAAACCACATTCCCATCATTTGTCCTACAAACTTCTTTGGTGCCAACTTAGTAGTCAAACTTAAGCCCACAGGACTAAGGCTAAGCTCTCCAAAAGTATGAAACAAATAAGTAATCACCAGCCAAGAAGGAGCAGCCATATCCCCTGAAGCAGCAATCTTTGCAGCAAAATACATAACTAAAAACCCTATACCCAAAAGGACCAAACCAAAAGCAAATTTAAGTGGTGAACTAGGCTCCAAATTTCTCTTAGCAAGTGCTACCCACATGGCACCAAAAAAAGGCGCAAACAATATAATAAAAATACTATTTATAGATTGAAAGTAACCTGCTGGCACTTCCCATCCTAAAATGACTCTATCCGTAAATCTTTCAGCAAATAGGTTCAATGAGGATCCTGCTTGTTCAAATCCTGACCAGAAAATGGATGAAAATACAAATAAAATCATCACTACCAATACTTTTTTCTTTTCGTCTCTGTTTAACCCACCAAGGAACAGAACATACAAGAAGAACATTAAAGCCACTATTGCTATCACCGTATTTGATACAGCTGCAATCGCAACTGGATCAATCGATAAAATCTCTAGAAAAAATAACGCAAGGACTATGGCTATAAGCAGCATTGCAACCCATACCCCTTTAACCAAATTATTCCTCTCGCCTTTTTCCTTTTTATTTGTTGGCACTATTGGATTTCCTACCCCTGATAAGTATTTCCCAGTTAACTTGTATTGGATTAAGCCCATCAGCATCCCAAATCCCGCCAATCCAAAACCCAAATGCCAATCATATATAGCCAATGTACTGCAGGCAATTGGAGCAATAAAAGCACCTACATTAATTCCCATATAAAAGATAGAAAAGCCAGCATCTCTCTTTGAACTGTTTTCTGGATACAATTGCCCTACAATAGAACTAATATTTGGCTTTAATAAGCCGGTACCTATCACTATTAGGATCAATCCCATAAAAAAAGAATACAGATCTACCCCTGTCAGCGCCCCTTTAGCACCATGATCTCCTGTTATTAAGGCCAACAAGCCTGGTAGGGCCATAGTAAAATGACCTAGGGTAATGATAATCCCACCATACCAGACAGATTTTTTAAGCCCTATAATCCGATCTGCGATCCATCCACCTGGAAGTGCAAGAAGGTAAACCGCCATTGAGTACAAACCATAAATTGCTCCTGAAGTTTGGTCATTAAAACCAAGCCCTCCGGTGGCTATAGGGGCAGTCATAAATAAAATAAGCAAAGCCCGCATCCCGTAGTAGCTAAATCTTTCCCACATCTCGGTAAAGAAAAGGGTCATTAAACCTTTAGGGTGCCCAAACAACTGTGACCCTTCATTTTCCAAAATCTTATTAGGGGCATTGTGCTTACCTAAAAATTGATCATCTTTTTCCAAAAGCGAATTATTTAAAAACGTTTTAAAATTTTGTTCCTTTAATGCTAAAGGCCCTAAATATTGCTTGATACTACCATAATTTCTGTATTATTGCAAAAAAAACAAACTATAGCTTCATGAAAACAGGAGAAATTCATACCGACAAGGGCATAATGAAAGTTGATTTTTACGATCAAGATGCACCAAAGGCAGTGGCAAATTTTATTGATTTAGCTAATAAGGGATTTTACGATGGCCTTAGCTTTCACCGTGTTATACCTAATTTTATGATACAAGGTGGTTGTCCAAAAGGAAATGGAACTGGTGGACCTGGATATACAATTGACTGTGAACTAGATGGTGAGCTACAATACCATGACAAAGGTGTTCTTTCCATGGCACATGCTGGTAGAAATACTGGTGGTTCCCAATTTTTCATCTGCCACAACAGAGACAATACCCAACACTTGGATAGAAATCATACATGTTTTGGAAAAGTGACTGAAGGATTAGAAATTATTGACCAAATCAAACAAGGAGATAAAATCCTTAAAATTGTAATCGCCGAATAGGCTTTTCAATTGACTCATTAATTGAGTTTGGTCGCAAGACTAAAAAAGTGCCCCGGCAATGGTGGCGGTCATTAAACAAGCTATGGTAGCGGCCAACAAGGCCCGCATCCCTAATCTTGATAGATTCCCCTGTTGCCCGGGTGCTATACTCCCTATTCCTCCCACTTGAATCGCTATGGAACTGAAGTTAGAAAACCCACAAAGGGCATAAGTAGCGATAACAATTGATTTTGGAGAAAGTGTGCCTGCCTCTTTCATATCTGCCAAGCCTAAATAAGCTACAAATTCATTGATTACAGTTTTTTGACCTAACAAAGACCCTACCGCAAGGGTATCTTTCCACTCGACACCTATTATCCAGGCAAAAAGCCTAAAAACCTGCCCTAACAAATACTCCAATGAAAAACCCGAAAAGGTACCATTGGTACTATTAACAACAAGTGTGTTTAAGCCAAGAAACTCGCCAATTATTCCTGATAACAAATAATTCAAAGCTGCGATTACAGCTATAAAAGCAAGCAGCATTGCACCTACATTAAGGGCTAGCCTTAGACCTTCAGAAGCCCCTCTAGACATGGCGTCTATTAGGTTTACGTCAGGAACCTCACTGCTTATATCCAAATGTTCATCTAATTTCCTGTTTTTCTCTTCTGGAATTATAATCTTTGAAATGACAATTGCTGCGGGAGCATTCATTATACTCGCTCCCAACAAGTAGGTAGCAAAGCGAGTTTTTTCAACAGGATCATCTCCTCCAAGGAAAGCCACATACCCTGCCAATACCCCTCCAGCTATAGTAGCCATGCCTCCTGTCATCAGACACATCAATTCTGACCTAGACATGGTGGGAATAAAAGGTTTAACAAGCAAGGGTGCTTCTGTCTGACCAAGAAAGATATTGCCAGCTGCTGACAAACTTTCAGGGCCTGAAAGCCTCATGGTTCGGGACATTATCCAAGCAATACCAAAAACAACTTTTTGCAAAACCCCTAGGTAATACAAGCCTGCGGAAACTGTTGAGAAGAAGATGATGGTTGGTAAAACTTGAAAAGCAAAAATAAAGCCGAAGGAGTTGGTTGCAAGGTCCCCAAATATAAACTGTGCCCCTTCTTCAGAGAAACTTAAAAACTTAACAAAACCTGCACTAACATTAGAGAAAATAGTAGCTACAAATCCGACTTTAGTAATCAACACACCGAAAACTACCTGTAACAATATCCCTATACTGACCAATCTCCAGTCAATAAGTTTTCTGTTTGAAGAAAAAATACTGGCAAAAATAACCAGAACTAAAATCCCTAAAAATCCTCTTATATAGTCCATTCAAGCATGTGTTTTTTATATCCTGGATTTCGTTATAGGATTCAAAATGGCTCTTATAAGCATACGATCAAAATAGCTTTAGAAAATTTGATGTTTTATGCACCTTTTATGAATGGATATCTCTCTAATTTAATACTAAGACCTTCAAAAGCTGGTAGGCCTAAAATTAAATATTACAAAGTTGTCTAAAATATAGTGATGAGATCAATTCCTTCGATTGATCTCATCTCTTAACCTGGCAGCTTTTTCATAATCTTCATTTCCAATAGCTTTTTCAAGCATTTGGTTAAGTTTGTCTAAACTAAAATCCTTAAGTGAGGCTTCCTGAGATTTACCACGTTCACCAGGTTTACCTTTACCTGATTTGGTAACCCCTGAAGCTTCCTGTTCTCTTTTTTCATCCTCCTCAGTAAACTCAATGGCGGCTTCAGACATAACTGAATTGGCACAATAAATAGGTGCATCAAACCTTACCGCTATTGCGATAGCATCAGATGGTCTGGCGTCAATTTCTACTTTCTTGAATGAATTTTGGCACATGATCTTGGCATAAAATACGCCTTCTCTCATATCCGAAATCAGAATATGATCTATTGAAAATTGAAAATTGGAAGAAAATGACTTGAACAGATCATGGGTCATTGGTCTGTTGGGTATTATTTTCTCTATTTCAATAGCAATGGCCTGGGCTTCAAACATTCCAATAACGATAGGCAACTTACGTTTACCTTCTGATTCCCCCAGAACCAAGGTAAAGGAACCAGATTGTGTGCTATTGGAAGATAGCCCCAGGATTTCTAACTCAACTGTATTGTCCACGATTAATTATTTTAATGCTTTAATTGCTTGTGTCAATTTTGGAACCACATCAAAAGCATCACCTACAATTCCATAATCAGCAGCCTTAAAGAAAGGTGCTTCCGGATCATTATTTATGACTACAATATACTTTGAAGCATTTACTCCTGCAAGGTGTTGAATTGCTCCTGATATCCCAATGGCAATATACAAGGTAGGAGCCACTTTTACACCGGTTTGGCCAACATGTTCATGATGTGGTCGCCATCCTAAGTCAGAGACTGGCTTGGAACAGCCTTTTGCAGCATGCAAACTATCTGCAAGTTCCTCTATCATGCCCCAATTTTCAGGTCCTTTCAGTCCTCTTCCACCAGATACTACTATGTCTGCTTCCGGTAATAAGATTTCTCCTTCTGCCTTTTCTGCGCCAGTAATTTTGGCCGAAAAATTCTCATCTCCAATGGTTAAATCCAATGGCTCTACTTTCACCTCTGCTCCATCTGTCTTTATGGTGTAGCTATTCTTTTTGATGGCAAGAATCTTCTTTTCCGCACTTATAGCAGTTTCAGCAAAAGCCTTACCAGTAAAAATGCTCCTCTTAACAACAAATCCATTGGTCAAGTTGGGCAATTCAACCACATTGGTAACGAGGCCAGCTTCTAGCTTAACCGCCAATCTTGCAGCTACAGCATCTCCCAATGAAGATTTAGCCAATACCAATGTAGCAGCGCCAACCTTATTAAAAACTTGGGCAATTGCATCTGCCTGAGCTAAAATCACACCTTGATTCAAACGTTCGTCTTGCAAATGAAAAATCTCATTAGCTCCGGCGGAACCAACCTGATTCCATTCTTCGCTATCAATCGTTCCTACGCCTAAAACGCTAACTTTTGCTCCTTGCATTTCGGCAAGACCAGCAGCATAAGAAACCGCTTCCAAAGAAGAACTTTTTATTTTGCCCTGATCTTGTTCTATATATACTAATATTGACATGCTAATTTTGTTTAAAGAATTTTGGCATCATTTTTCAATAGATCAACCAATTGATCCACGTTATCAACGAGTTTAACAGCTCCTTTGGCCGGTGGCATTTCATACGAATTTACTGCTGTTCGGGATTCATCGCCAACGGGTTCACTTACTGTAAGTGGCTTAGTTCTCGCAGACATGATTCCACGCATATTAGGTATTTTCCACTCAGCAATAGGCTCCTGGCATCCAGCAATAAAAGGCAAGTCTACCTCAATAAATTCTTTACCACCTTCTATTTCTCTTGACAATTTACCTTTACCGCCTTCAACTTCCAATTTCATTACTGGAGAAAGGGAAGGCATGCCTAGTAATTCGCCAACCATTCCATGAACCATTCCTCCATTAAAATCAATGGATTCTCTACCCATAAGAATTAAATCAAAACCTTTGTCCTTTGAGAAATTTGCAATCTGTTTGGCTACAAAGAAGGCATCTTTAGGAAATGCATTAATCCTTACAGCCTCATCCGCACCTATTGCCAAGGCCTTGCGAAGAGTAGGCTCGGTCTCTGCTTCTCCAACATTGAGAACTGTAATGCTCCCATTGCTTTCAGCTTTTAACTCCACTGCCCGCGCCAATGCGTAGTCATCATAAGGACCTATAATAAATTGTACTCCACTTTTGTCCAATTGGGTATTGTTGTCTGTAAATTGAATCTTTGAAGTGGTATCAGGTACATGCGTGATACAAACCAATATTTTCATGAATTTTTATTTAAATTTGTCATTAAAATAAAACGATTAAGCAACTTAATTCCATTAGCATGAAACATCTTGACAGGGTAACAGAACTCCTGAATTACATAGAAAAAGAACCCAAAAACCCTTTTAACCTTTATGCTTTGGCTTTGGAATACCAAAATCAAGACAAAGAAAAGGCTTCTTTTTATTTTAACAAACTATTAATAGAACATAAAGACTATCTACCTACTTATTATCATGCTGCTTTGTTTTTTGCAAATGAGGAAGATTTGCAAAAAGCGGATAAAATCTTTTCTGAAGGTATAGAATTAGCTAAAACTCAAAACAATTTACATGCTAAAAAGGAATTAGAAAATGCTTATTTAAATTTTCAATTTGAAAATGATTAAAAGCATTGTATTACCTCAAACCCAATTTAAGCACTATCATCTCCTACTAAGGCCTAATGCTTAAAATGGAGCCGGTTCATTCCCACCTGGGAATGGATTTTCTCCACTTTGATCACCGTTAGCCTTGCTCCCCATCCTTACCATTCCTTCCTCATCAAAACCTTTTCCACCAGCACCGCTAGGAAAACGGCTACCATAAAGCGCTTCCTGAGGCTGTTGGTATGGTACATTGATTTCCAAATCTGTAAATTTCGTGTATTTACCGATAAACCTTAGCTTGACATTTTCGAGCGACCCATTTCTATGTTTGGCAATAATCACCTCTCCTACACCTGCGGTATTATTACCATCTTCGTCTTCGGTAATGCCATAATACTCGGGACGATACAAGAACATTACAATATCAGCATCTTGTTCTATGGCTCCAGACTCTCTTAAATCCGACAATTGAGGTCTTTTATCTCCCCCACGTGTTTCCACTGCCCTTGACAACTGCGAAAGTGCAATTACTGGCACACTCAATTCTTTGGCGATTTTTTTCAAAGCCCTGGAGATACTTGATATTTCTTGCTCACGGTTACCTCCATTGCCGCCCTTACTATCACCGGACATCAATTGAAGGTAATCAATAACTATCATTTGGATATCATTCTGAGCTTTTAGCCTTCGACATTTGGCTCTCAATTCCAATATAGATAAGGCCGGAGTATCATCTACGAAAAAAGGTGCAGAAGTTAACTTTCCTGTTTTATGAATTAATTGCTGCCATTCGTAATCAGCTAGATTCCCCTTCTTTATTTTCTCAGAATCCAATTCAGCCTCTGAACTAATTAATCGATTGACCAGCTGAATTGAAGACATTTCAAGGGAGAAGATAGCAACCGGTCTATCATGATCTACGGCAGCATTACGAAGCACAGAAAGAACGAAGGCCGTTTTACCCATGGCAGGTCTTGCCGCAATAATTACAAGGTCAGACTTTTGCCACCCGGAAGTCACCCTATCGAGGGCCGTAAACCCAGAAGGAACACCTGTAAGCCCATCCTTCTGACCTTTTTTCCCTTCAAGTTCAGTGATGGCTTCCCGCATAATTGAACGCATGTCCACGTAATTTTTCTTGATATTGTTTTCAGAAATTTCAAATAAGGACTGTTCCATTTTGTCCAATAATTCGAAAACATCTGTAGTATCTTCAAATGCCTCCCTTTGAATTTCTGAAGAGATCTTAATCATATCACGTTTCATCGCCTGCTCGGTGATAATCCTAGCATGGTATTCAATATTAGAAGCGGAGGAAACCTTAGAAGTAAGCTCTGTAATAAAAATCACTCCTCCTGCCAATTCCAGACTTCCATTTTTCCTAAGTTGATTAACAACCGTAAGTAAGTCTATAGGTTCACCTGCATTAAAAAGATCAAGAATCGCCTCATATATCAAGCTATGGGCATCTTTATAAAAACTTTGTGGTGACAAAATGTCTACAACAGCTGTCAAAGCGTCCTTTTCAAGCATTAAAGCACCTAAAACCGCTTCCTCAATTTCAATGGCTTGAGGAGGCAATTTCCCCAAGGCAGAAATGGATTCATTAGGCCGCCTTCTGATATTTACCTTGCGTTCTGATCTATTGCTATTGTTGTCTGACATATTAACAAAAGTACCCTATTAAAATCAAAGGTTTTAAACATTTTATGCACTATCTTATCCACAATTTTATAACAGCTACTTAAACAACCAATTAAGTATTATAACAATTCTTAATGTGTTAATTTCTCCATAAAAACCTGTCCCACTTTTATCACCAGGAGTGCTACTAGTTACCTTTTTATACGCATGGGCTCATCCTAAAATCAAATAATCTTCAAAGCTGTAATAAACTTATCCACATTCGCAGGTTTTTAGTTCCATCCCAACTTGAGAAAGTAACGGCTAAGGATTTATCAATCTCATAAATCGTACCATTCTAAAATCACAACTTAAATAGCAAATCATTGCTGATTCAAGTTTCACAATAAAAAAGATAGCATCTGTACAAGGGATAAATAATGAACACCACTCATAAAAACACCAAAACTGATAATATGGCTTAGCGCACTGAATTAATGGTTAAAAACGGGCAAGCATCGGATGATTTTTTTTCAACCAAGAAACTTCCAATAAAACCCTGGAGAATTTGTAGATCAAAGCTTTAGACAAATTATAATTTCCCATCCTTACTCATTATCAAAGAAATAAATAGAAGTTAAAGCCAAACGCAATCAAAAAAGAACGAAACTTTTTTCTTAAGAAAATCACTATATTTGTATCAAATTACCCAGAAAAGTATCACCTATCAAAATCATTTGATTCACTGTATTGTGCAGTGGCTTTCCATTAACGTTTTTAATATTATTAATTTTTCACTTTACTTAAATTTTACGAATAAAATGGATTTGAATATCAAAACTCCCATTGCATTTTTTGATCTTGAAGCAACAGGAATCAACATCTCTTCTGATCGGATTGTTGAAATTTCAATATTGAAAATTTTCCCTGATTCAACTCAGGAATTAAAGACATTAAAAATCAACCCAACCGTTCCAATCCCTCTAGAGACCTCATTAATTCATGGGATCTATGACAAGGACGTCGTTGATGCCCCAACTTTCAAAGATGTTGCAAAAGAATTGCATCGCTTTTTTGAGGGCGCCGATTTGGCTGGATTCAATGTATTGAAATATGACATTCCCTTACTCGTAGAGGAATTCTTGAGAGCAGGTATTGATTTTGACATTGAAAAAAGGAACCTTTTGGATGCCCAAAAGATCTTTTTTATGATGGAAAAAAGAAACCTATCTTCTGCCTACAAATTTTACTGTGGCAAGACTTTAGAAAATGCACACAGTGCAGAGGCAGACACCATCGCTACCTACGAAGTCTTCAAATCCCAAGTTGAAAGATACCTGGGAGAAGAGCTTGAAGACCTTCAGGGCAATAAGATCGGGATCATGGAAAATGACATGAAGAAGATCCATAACCTGATCAATGAAAAAATGGTTGATCTGGCTGGCCGTTTTGTGTTTAATGACAAAGGAGAAGAATGTTTCAATTTTGGAAAACAAAAAGGTAAGCCAATAGCTCAAGTGCTAAAAGAGGAACCTGGTTATTATGACTGGATGATGAAAGGAGACTTTCCTCTAGATACTAAAAGAAAGTTAACCCAAGTAAAATTAAGAGGCTTCAATTTATAGAAGAATTGTAAGCCTACTGATTTTAACACAAAGCCTCCTATATTTTTTAGGGGGCTTTGTCTTTTTTCTTTAAAAAATAATTTCATCACTTATTCAAAATCAAATACCTTTGCCATTATTTCGGCTAAATTTCTTCTATGGAATAAAGGCAGTATCAATTCTTTCATGGTTTTTCCATACATTCCTTGCACTCAAAGAGTTTATAATAATAAAAGTTAAGTTTAAACAAGATTTTTATTCAAGCTAAACCTATCATGTCTAAAATATACAAAGCGGAAGTCAAAGACATACCAAAGATCCAAAACTTAGCAAAAATCACCTGGCCCATAACTTTTAAGGACATATTAAGCCCTCCACAGCTGGAATACATGGTGAATAAAATGTATAGCACCAAGGAACTATGGCATCAAATAGAAGGTGGTAAAATATTTTTTTGGATTGTTGAAATAGAGAAGGCTTTTTCAGGATTCATGTCTTATGAACTACATTCTCCAAATCAATCACATATTAAAATTCATAAAATATAAATCCATCCCACGGCCCAAGGCAAAGGACTTGGGAAAGAATTACTTAAAAAACTGGAAGAATTCGGAAAAGCTCAAGGTTTTGAAAACCTTACATTAAATGTAAACAAATACAATCTCCCAGCCATAAACTTCTACAAAAAGCAAGGTTTTATTAAGGTAAAAGAGGAAATCATACCAATAGGCAATGGTTATATCATGGACGATTATGTGTATTCGAAAAAAATATCGGCCAAAGATTAATAATCAATATCTCTAGTCTTATTGTTGATGTTTAAAATCACATTATCCAACTCTAAAGTAGATTTGTTTATATACGCTAAAATCTCGCTTTGATCGTCCGGAAAAGCCCCAATCATCAACTCAAGAAGATGAAAAAAACATAAGTCTAGGGAGTAGTTCTATAACTACTTGATATTGTATACAATAAATTATTTTTAATCTATCATTCAGTTATATTTTGGAAGGCAATTCAACAAGTGACAACCAAAATAATTGAACCTTTCGTAAAATTTCTTGGTATCCCCCAGCTCCAAATGGCTTAACAATATAGCTATTGGCATGGTTGGTATAGGATTCGTTAATGTCTTTTTGATTTGAAGAAGTGGTAAGCATGATCACAGGTAAGCGCCTTAATTCATCCGAATTTTTAATGAATTTCAAGACTTCCTGACCATTTTTGAAAGGAAGGTTTATATCCAACAGCACCAAATCTGGAGTAGGATTAACTCCATGTTTCTTACAAGAGTTTAAAAATTCAACCGCCTCTCTTCCGTCTTTTGCAAAACTAATTTGTAAAGGTAAGTTTAAATCCTCCAGTGCTTCTGAAATTAAGAAGACATCGCCTTCATTGTCCTCGACTAAAAGTATGTTCAACTTATCCATAGAAAATCATTAATGGTATACCTAGAAAAATAATAAGACCATTTCAAGCCTAACTTGAATTTATAGAAATCACCATTACTCGTTAGCAAAAATACACTATTTTTATTTCATTACACAGAACAATCAAATATTTATAGATATTATTACTTTCTTTATATCAACAAAATACAGGCTTTTTCTTAACCTAAAAACCCCGCGCACACCGAAGGTCATGTTTAAAATGTATAAAGGATTTCAGTCAATTGTATCAATAGGGCCATGAATCAGTTGCGCCAGCGGCAAAAAGAAAAAGGCTTAACCAAATAATTAATCTTCCTTGAGCTAAAATAGACTAAAAAGAATCTGAGCCGCTTTTCAGCTTAACACAAAACACGCTTCCTTTCCCAAAAGTTGATTTAGCCCAAATCTCACCCCCAAAACTTTCTGCTATTCTTTTACATATAGCCAAACCCATTCCTGAACCTCGCTTGATAAATCCATAATCGTATCTTTTTAGGATATAAAATACGCTCTCAAGATTTTCTTCTAGAATTCCTCTACCATTGTCCCTAACTTCTACAGTACAAAAGTCATCGGATACTGAGGAAGCAATTTCAATACTTAGAGGTCTTGAAACATCCTTGAACTTAATGGCGTTAGCAATCAGCTGATCAAAGAGTTGAATAAGCTGCTTGTAATCTCCAATCACATTAGGCAATGGTTCGATTTTCAATTCAATATTGCCATCCTTCAGTTTTTTGGAATTTAAGTTAATAACCTTAACAAATACTTCATCCAAACTTACTATTTCTGGTTTTCTCTTATTTTGGGAGAGTTGAGAAAATGTAACCAGATCGGATATCACCTCCTTAATTTTTAAAAAATTATCTAATGTGAGCTGTAAAAAATCTATTGAATTTTGCGGCAATTTCCCTTTATTTTTGCGGATAAACAATTCTAAAAATCCATGACTTTGCCTGACAGGGTCGGAAAGGTCATACGAAGCAACGATTATAAAATGGTCCAATTGTTTTATGGCATGTTCAGATTTTAAGCGCTCTTCTTCCAGCTTTCGATTTACCTTTTCAAGCTCTTTAACCTTATCCCCCAGATGCTTGTATTGCCTTTGAATCAAGATGTACAGTAAAATTCCAGTTAGAATCACATACACAACCCCATCAACAGACTTTATATAATCAATCGAATCCTTACCATAATCGGAAAAAATATAATCAGCGACTTTATTACTCCAGATTATCCAGGTAATTCCTCCTAACACATATATCAAGGTAATTTTTAAACTTGCCTTCATACGCATGTAATAAATAAAAATCCATTACTTGCCATTATCCTTTTTCTACTTGTAAATGATAAAACAATAACCACTACTTTTAGTACCTACATTAAAAATATTTCTCAATTAAAAATTGATAACTTTTAATACCATACCTACAGTAGTAAGGCTAATTACTGATAGCGTTTCATTAATTAAACAATTGGATTTCAAAATTCCTAAGTATTAAAACAATAATTCTTCCATTTTTGACAAAAGGTAAAATGTATCATTTGACATTGAAAGTTTAAAAATTATCAAATCATTTTGATCAAATCTCCAATTCCAGTTATCTTACAAAAACAAGGCCATCTTCAAATATAAAACACATAAAATGCGCTACCTTAAAATAAAGTTAATCCTTTTCAGTCTTACCTTTTGCTTTTCTTCTCATTTGCTCAACGCACAAAATGACACCATTAAAGTGTTAAGTTACAACATTCTTAACGGCTTTGATTGGGGCAAGGATTTAGAAAGAAAGAAAAACATGACTACATGGCTAAAAGAAATTGATGCTGATGTAATTGGCTTTCAAGAACTTAATGATTTCACGGATGAAGACCTAGAAATTTGGGCAAAGGAATTGGGCCATGACTATTCAGTATTGCTAAAAGAAAATGGATATCCAATAGGCATAATTTCAAAGAACCCCATTCAATTGGAAACGAAAATGATGGGAGGCTTATGGCATGGAATGCTTCATGTAGAAACCTATGGTATTGATTTTATAGTTGTCCACCTAAGTCCCCACGACTGGAAATTCAGACGCAGAGAGGCAGAGATAATCTGTGATTATACCGAAAAAAGCATCTTCAATAATCCTGACAAGAAATTAATGATCCTTGGAGATTTCAATGCCCATTCTCCATATGATGCGAATTTTGATACCAAGAATCCTATCGCTTTAAAAAGAAGTCAAATTTCTGACAGTTTAAGAATGGTTAAAAATGGCCCTCAAGCTTATCAAACATTACGAGATGGCACTATAGACTACAGCGTAATTTCAAGATTCCTTTCACTCCCATTGATCGATGTTGTGCAAAAACATACAAGTGATGAGGAGAGAAACTCATTCCCAACGCATGTTGTGGGAAAAGAACTTTCAAGATCAGATTTTGAAAAATACAAACGACGGATTGACTATATCCTAGTAAGCCCCAACTTGTCCAATTCTTTAATTGGAGCAAAAGTATTGAATCAGGGAGCGCCGGACACATTATCTGACCACTACCCAGTACTCGCTTCTTTTTTACAAACCAAAACACAATAAAATCTAATATTCTTAAAACCGGATTATGTAATAGGATTTCTCCGTCCTGACAATAGTCAGGGGTGAAGCCTGTCCCGTGTATACGGGAAGTGTTGCAATCGCAAGACAATCAGACTGTTTGGAGATTTTAGCATAGCACCGCTATGGTGAAATTGAAAACAGCAACGAAGTGGCTGATTTTAAAGCGATTTCAGCACGTAATAGAATATCTATTGCATATTTCGGGTTAAAGTAATTCCATCCCTCAACAGGAAAAAAAGCACATACCAAACTCTATAAAGTAATAAAGAGCCAAAGCTATTATGAAGTTAAAATAGTAATAAGGTAACATGATAAGACCCTTTCAGTGCAGGGTAGACAATCTATTGTTCAGTCCCTATATCGCATTGGTTTCTTTTTTCAGGAAGAAATAAGAAATAATGGCAGCACCTGTATCGGCCAATGGAAAGGAATACCAAATACCTTCCAATCCAAAAAGTGCAGGCATTATAATTACAAGTGGTATTAAAAATATCCCTTGTTTACTAAGGGCAAGTAATAAAGCAGGTTTGGCCTTTCCTACGGATTGAAAATAGGCGCTACCTATTAAGCTGAATGCCAATAGTGGGGTAGCTAAAAATGATTTCCTCATGGCTGGGATACTTTCCCTAATTAAGTCTTGGTCCGCGGTAAATATGGCCACCAAGGGCTCTGTGAAAATCAAAATCAAGACAAAAATCAAAAACGCTACAATTGTAGCAGACCTGAGGGCTAATTTAATGGTTGCATGAACACGTTTCTGCAGTTTTGCTCCATGGTTGTAACCTGCAATAGGAACAAAGCCTTGGGTAATCCCTAAAACCGGAAAATTGGCGAACATCATCACCCTACTTATAACCCCATACATGGATAAGCCCAATTCACCCCCATATTTAAAAAGCTCATTGTTTAAAACAATTGCTAATACACTAACCGTCCCCTGCCGGGCAAAGGTGACAGCTCCGAGAGAAGTTATCTCAGATGAAATATTATAGTTGGGCTTGATTCTCTGCAGGCTCATCTTCATATTAGACTTTCCAAATACAAAGAACCACAAGGAATAACCCGCACTTGCTACATAGGAGATCGTCGTAGCCCAAGCAGCCCCCTTTAAGCCCATATCAAACCAAACGATGAAAATGGGGTCCAAAACAATATTAAATACAGCAGGGACGATTAGGGTATACATGGCTACTTTTGGGTAACCTTCGGCGCGGATCACATTGTTGCACATCATGGCCCAAGCTAAAAATGGAATCCCTATAAGTATGATTGTAAAATAATCCTGGGCAGGCGCCAGTACATCTCCCTTCCCTCCAA
The DNA here is from genome assembly GCF_001050135.1 of Cyclobacterium amurskyense. Lineage (GTDB taxonomy): Bacteria > Bacteroidota > Bacteroidia > Cytophagales > Cyclobacteriaceae > Cyclobacterium > Cyclobacterium amurskyense. Next base: position 290,106 of record NZ_CP012040.1, read on the forward strand.
ATAACTTTAGAATCTCCTCAGAAAAAATAAAGCCTATGGCAACAAACAGTAAGGCCAATGTCAGGGTCATTCCAATTTGATTACCAAAAGTTTGAAAAGCCTTCTCTTCATCAGCATCTCCATAAGCCCGGGAAATAATAGAGGCTCCTCCTACCCCTATGGACATACCTATACTAGAAATCAAAAATGATATTGGCAAAACCACCGTTATTGTTGCGATTCCTAAAGACCCCACAAATCTCCCCACAAAGATGGTATCAACGATTCCGTAGATAGACAATACCAAAATACCTACAGCTGCTGGGAGCGCTTGTTGAAGTAATAATTTACCAATTGGGTCTTGACCGAATGAGTGGTTTTTGTTTTCCATAAAAATGTGGTACCCCTAGGAACGGACTGAAAGGTAAAATGTTCAAAATTAACAAGCTTTATTCAACCGGATTTTCTTGACCAAAAATCATTTAAAGGTCATTTATAGAAAATTCACCCTTAGAAAAAAAGCAAATAAGTATTGAATATTTATGTGGGCTTACCTATTGGTTAACCACTATATAATTCCAAAATTGTTTAATTTAAAATGATTTAGTGAACTTGATTTTAAGCTTCAATTGGAGATCCCTGATTACCTTAAAAATTTCTTTGATAGTAACCAATTGAACCTGGGTAAGTTGGCTAATTTTTATATAATTCAACGGTGGTTTTCCTTCATTAATAATGGCTCCTGCCTGTTTTTCAAGACGTAATCCCATTAGATAATAATACCCTTGGTACAGTTCCTTTGATTCCCTAGCACTAAAAACCTTAAGCTCAGTCAAAATTTCTAATCTTTTCCCTGTATTGGTTTCAAAAACCCTGTTGGCTAAGGCATATAGACGCATGGCATTCACCATAGGAGTCATTGCCCGTTTAATGTCAAAAACCTCCTCCTCGTCAACCTTGAAAGTTTTTATATTTTTTAGCCATGTCAATTGGGTATCATATTGAAGCGCATTTTGGGCCATATTGAAGAAAAATCTTTCCAACGGAAAATGCAACTGCTCATCCATAAATGATTTTAAATTTTCCAATAATGAAAAATCACCATAAATGGGTCTGCAATCAAAAAATGTACCATAGCTCAACACGGTCTCCATGGAAGACTCCTGAAACCATTCCTCATAATTTTTCTTCCAGTGGGACAAGGAATGGGTCCATTTTGAATTGCTGGCCATAAATCCTCCTTTACAATAATCAAAACCAATTTCGTTGAGATGATCAGATACGGTTTTAGCAAAATCAAGAAAATAATCCCGAACCAATTCTCGATGTTCATTTGCTTTGTCCTCATAAATGATTGCATTGTCCTGATCGGTTTTAAGGGTTTGCTCCTTACGACCTTCACTACCCAATACAAAAAAAACAAACTTAGCAGGTGGCGGACCCTTTTTCTTTATCACCTGTTCTATCACCCTTAAAGCAATTATATCAGCAATCGCTGATATAATTTGATTTATTATCTCAGACCTAACTCCTCTTTGAATTAACTGATCCACCATTCCCGGCACTTGCTTCCATTTTTCTTTTAGCTCTTCTTCATCTAATGCTTGTTTTACGGATTGTATAAACACAAAGGGAGAAAGCGATTGAACAGTCAATATCTTATTACGACTGGTCACGCCTACAAAGTGTCCCTCCTCTTCCACCAATAAATATCGCGTTTTGGTTCTAAACATGAGCAATAAGGCTTCATACACCAATGACTCTTTAGAAATAGACACCAGCTTGGTATCCATTATTTCTTTAACCGCATCTTTTGAGGATCTTTCTATTGCCATCACATTGTCCCGTAAGGTAATGTCAGTAACCACCCCTTGTATTGTGTCAATATTGTCCCCCACAAACAAACAACTGGATTTCTCATCCCTCATGATTTGAGCCGCCTTGAAAATAGGCGTATCGGGGGCGCAGAAAAGCACCTCCTTAAGTGAAATCTCACTTAAGGTTTTAATATAAAAATCGTCAATCGGGGGCAAGTGCTCCGGTATCATAGGCGCTTTTTTTTTCAAAGATCACCAATCATTTTGAAGAAAAGAAAAGTATTTTCCATTATCTGTTTGCAATTAAAAAAAACTACCTTACATTTGCACAAGCTTTTGAAAAAGCACAGAGAAACAGGTCGAAAGGCTTGTTTCTTTTTAACAAAAAAAGGTCCTGTAGCTCAACTGGATAGAGCAACTGCCTTCTAAGCAGTAGGTTTCAGGTTCGAGTCCTGACAGGATCACATTGTTAAATTTTCAATGGCAGCAAAGGTAAAATGTTACTTTTGATTTATTATCCGATTCTGTAGCTCAGCTGGTAGAGCATAACACTTTTAATGTTAGGGTCCTGGGTTCGAACCCCAGCGGGATCACCAAAAAAAGCCTGTTTTTAAAAAACAGGCTTTTTTTATTTTATCAAATTTAGGCTTTTAGAAATTGCCTTAGCACATAATGAAGAATTCCTCCATTTTTATAATATTCGATTTCTATCAAAGAATCAAGGCGAGCGACAACTTCAAAGTTTATTTCACTACCATCATCACTTATAGCCTTAGCTTTTAAAACTTTCAAAGGCTTTAATCCATCTTTTATTCCTTCAATGGAAATTTGCTCTTTACCAGTAAGACCTAGAGAAGCGGCGGTTTGGCCTGCTGCATACTGCATTGGGAGTACTCCCATACCAACCAGGTTAGATCTATGGATTCTTTCATAACTTTCTGCAATCACTCCTTTAATACCCAAAAGCGTAGTGCCTTTTGCAGCCCAATCCCTCGAGGAGCCACTACCATATTCCTTACCTGCCAAAACCAATAGCGGTACATTGTCTTCTATATATTTACGGGAAGCGTCAAACACAGTCATTTCTTCTCCTGATGGCATATGCGTAGTATACCCACCCTCTTGATTGGCCAATTGATTTTTTATCCTGACATTGGCAAAAGTGCCTCTTACCATCACCTCATCATTACCTCTTCGGGAGCCATAGGAATTGAACATCACCTGCTCCACACCTTTATCTAGCAAATATTTACCGGCCGGTGATTTGGGAGAGAAAGAACCTGCAGGAGAGATATGGTCAGTTGTAATTGAATCACCAAGCTTTAATAAGACCCTTGCATTAGAAATTTCATTAGCCTCATGGACCTGTTCTGAAATTCCATTAAAAAATGGAGCTTCTTTAATATAGGTAGATTTATCTGACCATTGATAAACCTTGTCTTCCGGGGCTTTTAATTGGCTCCACTGTTCGTTTCCTTTAAATATTTCCCCATAACTTTTTTTATAATCACCTGGAGAAAGCACACGCTTAGCCACTTCAAAAATTTCATCATTGGTAGGCCAAAGATCTTTTAGATAAACCGGCTCAAGGTTCGGATCATATCCCAAAGGTTCGTTATTAAGATCTACATCCACTCTTCCTGCAAGCGCAAAAGCTACCACTAGCATAGGTGACATCAGGTAATTCATTTTCACTTGAGGGTGCACCCTTGCTTCAAAGTTCCTATTACCTGATAAAACAGATGCCACTATCAAATCATTTTCTTCCACTGCCTTGGCGATATGCGAAGGTAAAGGCCCTGAATTACCAATACAGCTAGTACAACCATAACCGACTACGTGAAAGCGCAAAGCTTCTAAGTCTTCTAGTAGTCCAGCATTATGGAGATAGTCCGTTACAACCTTAGATCCGGGCGCTAGAGAGGTTTTCACCCATGGCTTCACATCTATCCCTCGTTCTCTTGCTTTACGGGCAATCAAACCAGCCCCTATCATCACACTAGGGTTGGATGTGTTGGTACACGAAGTAATGGCTGCAATAACAATAGACCCATCATAGAGCGCAAATTCTTCATTGTTCAATTTGACACCTACGGTTTTCAATCCATTTTTTACTTTGGTCTCTATTTCAAGATCTCGATCTAGCTGTTGTTTCCCACTTTCCACTGGTTGATTTCCTCCACCTTCATCTAACCATCTACCCACTTCTCTTTTTTCAATAGGGATATATTCTCTTCCGTGCACTTCCTTAAGTAGAGATCCAAATTTTTCTTTAAATTCCTTTAATAGGATCTTGTCTTGTGGTCTTTTTGGTCCTGAAACTGTTGGCTCCACAGTGCCCAAATCCAACTCAACTACTGATGAATAATTGATATCATCTTCATTTTCTCTCCATAGCATGTTCGCTTTGGCATAGTCCTCTACAAGCTTGATTTGTTCTGGGGCTCTATTCGTTCTACCCATATAGTCCAATGTCCGATCATCTATGGGGAAATAAGTAACCGTACAGCCAAACTCTGGAGACATATTGGAAATAGTAGCTCTATCCGGCACTGATAGACCATCCAGACCAGGGCCAAATACTTCAACAAATTTACCTACTACACTCTGTCGCCTCAAAAGCTCTGTAATGGTCAGTACCATATCTGTAGCGGTTGTCCCCATTGGTAAAGTACCGGTAAGCCTAAGCCCTACCACCTCTGGCATGATAAAGTAGATAGGTTGCCCTAAAATGGCTGCCTCAGCCTCAATTCCACCTACACCCCAACCAACAACACCAATCCCATTCACCATGGGTGTATGGGAATCTGTACCTACTAAGGTATCAGGGAAAGCATTCCCATCTCTGGCAATGACCCCTTGAGCAAGGTATTCAAGATTCACCTGATGGCAAATCCCCATACCCGGAGGAACTACTGAAAAATTATTAAAGGATTTTTGGGCCCACTTTAAAAATTCATAACGTTCACCATTCCTTTTATATTCAACATCTACATTTTTTTTGTAGGAGTAATTGGTGCCAAAATAATCAACCTGAACAGAATGGTCCACTACCAAATCTACAGGTATCAAAGGATTAATTTTTTCAGGGTTCTTGCCTTTTCGTACTGCCTCTGATCGAAGGGATGCGATATCTACCACTGCAGGCACTCCTGTAAAATCCTGCATAAGCACCCTTGCAGGTTTGTAGGGAATATCCTTTTCTGAAGGTTCCGGTTTCCAATTAAGCAGGGTTTCAATGTTTTCCTTGGTAATGGCAAAATCATCAAAATTTCTTAATGTATTTTCCAAAAGTACCCTAATTGAAAAGGGAAGTTTATTAATATTATGCCCTTGCTTTTGCAATTCTTTCAAACTCCAGTAATTAAGATCACCTTGAGCTGAGGGAAGTTTCTTTATGATTTTATATGGATCTTTTGTCATAAAATAAGTAGGTTTATTAATAAAAAGGATATTTATTCCGAATTTAAATATTATCTAATATACTAATATACCGAATTACAATCAATTATAGGGCCATAAAAAAAGCGGAAACAAATTCCGCTTTTTTATCCTATCTATATTATTGTGATTCAGCATCTGCCTTATCTCTTTTCCTAAATGACTTTCGGAAAAACCAATGATAACGCAAGGCTTCCAATGTTTCATTCATCCTTATGCTGCCTGTGTCCAAACTACTCATGGTACTTTTCAAGTAAGCTGCAAACTCCTCATCGTTCAGTAGCATTCCCATTGCATTGTCTGTTTGGTTGAGGTTTTCACTGACTTTACTGAAGTTTTTAGCTGCATTACTCGCTTCTGCAGAAGTAGTTTCAAGACTTTCAGCAGTGGTCTTTAAGCTTACGAATAGCGTAGTATCATTCAACATTTTATCAACAAGACCTCCCTTTTGGTTTAATTCGTTAGAGAATTTTGCCAGTTCAGCAGTCATTCTATTACTATTAAGGGCCGTTTTTTCTAGGTTTTCCATAACCGTCCTGAAGTTTTTCACTAGCATACTATCGGTTAAAACAGCGCCAACTATCCCCTCTCCGCTAGAAATTTTATGGGTAAGCACTTTTAAGTCTTCAGTAATGGACACTAGGTTATTGTTATTTACCTGCAATGTCTCCATCATCTTGTCTGTATCCAATGGCATTTCTGCGGTCAGCTTATCTCCATCTTCGATAGAAGGCCCCTGTCCTGATCCGCCATAGATCACAATGATTTTGTTCCCTATAAGTCCATCCGAACTAATGGTCGCTTTAGAATTCTTTTTAATATAATCTTTAGAGGAAGATTCAATGTTCATTTCAATTTCCACCTGAGAATCTCCATAAAAATTAATTTTCTTCACTGTTCCTATTTTCACCCCAGAAAACCATACATTATTTCCAGTTTGTAAGCCTCCAACATCGTCAAAGACTGCAGTAACCCTTACACTTTTCACAAAGGCTTTTTGTTGGGCCCCAAGGGTAAGGATGCCTACAACCAATATTGCGATCCCTATCAACACAAAAATGCCAACTGTAACGGATCTTTTATTTTCATTTCTCATTGTTCGATGAAATTATAGTCATAAAATGATTTTACTCTGCCGTCTACGGCATGTTCAAATACCTCTTCAAATTTTCCAGTATTCCCAAAGTGTCCATCAAGAAGCACGGCCATTCTGTCTCCCGTCACCTTAGCACATGTCAAATCGTGCGTAATAATAATAGAGGTGGTTTTATACTCTTCATTCACTTGGTTGATCAGGTTATTTATATCCATGCATGTAATGGGGTCCAATCCTGCGGTAGGCTCGTCATAGAGCATAATGGCTGGTTTTAAGATAAGTGTTCGGGCTATACCTATTCTTTTCCTTTGTCCTCCTGACAATTCCGAAGGCATCTGATTTATTGCTTGAATCAGCCCTACACCTTCCAATACCTCCTCTACCAATCTGTCTTTTTCACCTTTACTCAGATTTTTCACATTTCTTACCAAGGGAAATTCAAGGTTTTCTCTAACAGTCATACTGTCATAAAGGGCACTAGCTTGAAAGGAAAACCCAATTTTCAGCCTTAACTCATTGAGGCTTCTCTGATTCAATTGACTAACTTCCTTACCCAGTACAATGGCTGAACCACTATCCTGAGTGAGCAAACCAACCATAATTTTGATCAATACGGATTTACCACTTCCTGATTTACCTAGTACTACTAAATTCTCCCCCCTATAGAGGTCCAAATTTACGTTCTTAAGAACATCCATATCCCCAAAGGATTTGGAAAGGTCTTTTATTTGAATAACAGTATCTTTCATATTATAATTGCCTAAAGAAATTAGTGATCTGTAAAGACAATAATTCTTCAATAAATATTAAAAACATGGCCATAACAACAGCGGAGTTAGCTGCCTTACCTACTCCTTCTGTTCCTTTAGTGGAATTATACCCTTTGTAACACCCAACTATTCCAATTGTAAATCCAAAAACCAAGGATTTTAACATTGAAGAGGTGATATCGAGAAATGAAATGGAATCGAAAACCTGAACAAAAAAGGTATTTATACTTACCATCTCATTGACATGGACATTTAAGAAAGCCCCCATAAGCGCAACAAAATCCGTGTACAACACCAATACAGGTATCATAAATGTACTGGCCAACACTCTTGTTACGACAAGAAACTTAAAAGGATTAGTAGCAGAAACTTCCATCGCATCAATTTGCTCGGTCACCTTCATTGAACCAATCTCAGCTCCAATACTCGAGCCAACTTTACCTGCCGCAATGAGTGCGGTAACCAAAGGCCCCATGGCCCTAACAACTGCAATCGAAATTAATGCGGGCAACCATGATGTGGCTCCAAACTCCGAAAGGGAAGGTCTTGACTGATTGGTAAAAACGATCCCTACAATAAAACCCGTTAGAGAAATTAATGGTAGTGAGTTATACCCTATTCGGTAACATTGCCGAATTACCTCCTTAAATTCATAAGGAGGAATCCACACTTCAATAAAAAATTTCTTAAGAAATAAGAATGCCCTTTCAAGCCCAATGAAAAACTTGTCTATTCTTTTACCAAACACTTTATCATTTCCTTTGAGGTTTTCAGCCATATTTTTGATATATTAAAATTCAAATGCTACAATGGTTTTCAAAAATCAACCAACACTATTAATCGGCCAAAAGTTCTATGTAATTCTCTTCCTTTAAAGGCTTAACCAAAAAACCACTTATCTGTTTAAACTCTTCACTTTTTATCACATCTCCTGGATCCAAAGATGCAGTAAGCATTTTAACGTTTCCATTGATGCCTTCGGCCTCCATCCGCTTTAAAAATTCCCACCCATCAATTTCCGGCATATTAATGTCCAATAAAATAACATCTGCATTATTCGTGCCTAACCATTCTAGTGCTTCAAAAGGTTTTACGAAGAAAACCATATTCACACCTAGATTCATTTTTTGTAAAACACGCTTGTTGATCATATGTTGGACCTTGTCATCATCAACAAATACAATTGTATGCTTTTTCTGCTTCACCTATTAATCTGTTTTCTAATCTTATGTGCTTTACCTTTCGTTTTTCCCTTATAACTTCATTAGCCCAACACCTCAAAAACACCCAATTTGGGCAATTTATACTATTCAAAAACCTAACGATGGTTTAAAAAATTTTGACCAATTAAAAACTACTATAGTCTTGTCATGATTTTTAATTTTCAAAGGTCGAAATAATTACTATTTTAATCCAATTTATAATTCATTACCTTTTAACCGTCATTAAGATTTTGTTGTTCCCTTAATTTCCAGAAAGATAAGGCAAGATTGTTTTTAATAAGGTTGATCTTAATAAAAAAACAATCAAATCGTTGATATTTTGCTTTTTCACCGAGAAAACCCTGCCAAATTAATTGAAAAATATTTTTTTTCACCTATTTACTGAATTCATATTGACGCTATAAATTGCATTCTTAACTCTATTAATCATCTTGAACAGATATTGGTATAGGGACAATATTCGCATTTCCCAGTATCGGTAGTTTGGTCGAAATCTTGGTCCTTATCAAATATTTCTTCAAGGGTACCCTGAAGCCCCAAAAGGTACTCATCTCTATAATTCGCGTAGTCAGTAACTTCTATTTTCTTCTGATGCCCTATGGTTTCTTGTAGGTAAGGATTAAAATCTTCTTTGAAAATCTCTCTTAAATTGAATATGGCAGGTTTAAGAAAGAATTGATTGTCTGGGAAATTTGCCTCATACAATAGACCATAAAAGAAAGTTTGCATCGCCGCCTTATTTCGATCTTTGCTGTCTCTGTCAAACAAACTATCAATCCCTTTAAAGCTTTTTTTGTCCTGACCGGACTTATAGTCAATCAAACGAACAGTTTCACCTATCCGGTCCACCCTGTCTATAATACCCCCCAAAGCCACATTAACTACCCCATCCTCAATATTAATCGGCACAAATGCCCTGTATTTTTTCCCTGCTTCCAAGGAAATAATTTCAAATGGAGCCGATTCTTTGTCTTTAACAAGCACACCTTGCAAATACTTCTGAAGGACATCCCTTGCGATCACCAATTGCCCTGTGAGTTTTTGGCTTTCTTCATTCTCCAGAAAATATTGCTTTTTTATAGCTTTCATTACCGCTGGGTATACAAAATCTTTTAACCCGTCTATATCTGACTCCTCCAATACCTTCCGCTTTTTCCTTTCAATAAATCCCATGTATAGGTTTTCAAGCGACATGTGTACAAGATTTCCAAAAATAGCTGGATCCACTTCCTCTTGCACTTCCTCAGGCACTTCAATTCCTGCTATATAAGTAAGGTAAAACTTTAGCCTGCAATCCAACCATACATTCAATGCCGAAGGTGAAAAAGAAACTGGTTCCCACTCTCCGTTTGAAGGTTTGGTATACCTCTTTAAAAGATTTATAATTGACTTATCTTTTTTTATTGAAATCGGCTTTGCTGCTGATAAATTAACTGGAATGTGGGTAACGGAATCCTTTTTTTGGATGCCTTTTTGATTCATCTCTATCTGGAGCTGATGAATATACCGACTTTTTTCACCTACCTGACCTTGAGAACCCGCAGTGGTATAAAGTAAATGAACATCTTTGGCCTGATGCAAAAGTCTATAAAAGGTATAGGCATATATGGCATCATTTTGCTCTTGGATAGGCATACCAAAGGCCTTACGAAGATTAAATGGGATCATTGAATTCATGGAATTTGAAGGAGGAAAACTTCCTTCGTTCATATTACAAATAATGACCCTTTTGAAATCTAAGTTTCTAGACTCTAGAACCCCCATTATCTGCAGGCCTTCCAATGGTTCCCCTTTAAATGGAAGTTTAATTTCCCCAAAGACCTGACGAAAAATCCTTAACAGAAAAGCTATACTCACTTCTTCTCTAATCTCTTTCTCCACAATGGCCTTGAGACGGTTCATCTGCTTGAAACACTGGTAAAGGTAAGTTCGCTCCATACTGTTTTCTTCCAATGGTTCGGCCAACATCTGAATTAACTCAATCAGATTATCCATCAGGTTGTCAGTGGTCATTTGCTGAAATATTTTCGCAAACAAAGGCCCTCCAGTACTTAAAATTGAGGTGGAAACATATAACGTGTTATTTCTCGTAAAACCATCAATCAAATTTTGTGAAAATTCGGGTGCAGTATCATACAGATAAACTGTAGACAATAGTTCTTTGACAGGCTTATGGTAGAACAATACATCTTCATTCACTACCCGGATATATCTTTGCAGATCCACAACTGCCTCAAGAAAGGTGAAAACAGGAGTATGTTTGACTGGATACCCCATAGTGACATTAATCTTATTGACCTTGTCTGGGAGTAAGTTGAGCACTGGGAAAAGAAGCTGTTCATCAGGTAAAATAACAACTGTCTCCTCCCAATTATTTTCTAAATCAGGAACAGCCTCCAAAATGGCTCCCACCATATTTGCCTGATTGATTTTCAAGGGGACTGCGTAAGTATGTACCTTCCTTTCGCTCTCTTTAATACGTGCAGGAGTAGTCTGAGGAAATGTTGGCCCTAGTACCTTGTCCTTTTTGTAATCTCTAAAAAACATACCAGCTTCCTGGTTTAGGGCATTTAAATAATACCGATCAATGTCCCAAAAAACCTCAGCTCCAAAGTTTTCAACAAAATATTTCACAAGTTTTTCTTCAGCCCCAGTAAATGCATTAAAACCAACGAATACAATACTTTTATCAGGAGACTTCATTTTACCCAGGCCTTCAGCGACTTCTCGATAAATTGCTCCTCCATAAGCCAAACCTAGTGTTTTGAGTGAAGTATTAAACTGTTTGTACAAGGGAAATAAGACATCCCAAAATCGTAAAAACTTCTCTTGATGGAACCGATCCCTACTTTCAAATGAAGCCCAAAACGCTTGAATTAATTCGATCTGTGTAGTGGAAAGAAAACTCCAATCGCTTTCAAGGATTTTTTGCTCTTTTAGGTTGATGAATAATTTTTCAGGATTTACCAAAAATTGGTCAAGGTCATTAAAGTCCCTGAGAATCATTTCTCCCCAAAAATAAAATCTATCAAAGCTTTCTTCACTACCAGAAAGGGGTTTGAACACCTTATAAAGTTCGTAAATCAAACTTAGCTTATCTGCTGGTCGTTTACCGGCAATGTCACAGAAAAAATCTTCAATTGTAATTACTTTCGGCATATAGGCCGGTTTGGTTACTAATTGACCTAGGTATTTGGTAAAGAACAAGCCTGCTCTTCTATTAGGTAGTATTACTTGAAAATCTTTTAGATCAACCCCTCTCTGCAATAAATCTGCGGCAGTACGCTTTAAAAAACCATCCATTTAAATAACCTTTACAATTGAACCACTTTCTAAATAACAGATGAACCCCTGAACGCCCCTCTCCTTCTCTATACTTTTCACCAGTGCAACATAATCGGTTACCTGTTTTTTATGTGCTTCTCTTTCTTCTCCTGTCTTAAAATCTATTACTTCTATTCTATCAGCATAATAAATAATCCTATCGGGTCTTTTAAACTCTCCCCCCGGAAGAAATATCCCTTGTTCGGTTAGCACCTGCCCCGAGCCATCAAACCATGAGTTAAAAGAACTTTGTTGGCAAAGTTTCTCAAATTGCACTTCTAAAGATTTCCTTTCCTCCTCTGTCACGGCACCATCAAAAAACATGGATTGGAGTTCAAGTAGAAAATCCATTTTGGTTTGAGATTTCTCTATTATGCGATGGACCAAGACTCCAAATTCCCTCTTAGAAGCAATTTCTGAGGTCTCGAACTCTCCAAATACTTGCTTGACTTGTAATGAAGTTTCCCATGGTCTGTATTTCCACACCATGGATTGGGTGGCCTGAGGCTCCGTTTTTTTAGTCTCATTTTTATGCCAATCCCCGAAATCAAATTCTAGTTTTTCATGGTTATAATAAGTTTGAAAGTTCAATAACTCATCTCCATGAGCATTAAACCCCATGATCTCGCGCATCAAATCTGCCACTGTAGTCAATTTATTATCTTTCCTTGGCTTATTGTAAGGTACCATTCCTAGAAGAACCTCTTCTGCACGTGTAAATGCTACATAAAGCATATTTAACGAATCTAGGTGATGCAAAAGGTTTTCCTCTAGGTAAACTGCTGAAAAAGAAGAATCGAGAAGCTGTGGCCTTAAGGTTAAAGGAATAATTGCCGGAGGTAAATTCTCATCCCAATCGTATTTTGCCCAAATAATATTTTCCTTGCCTGTATCAAACAACTTCCAGTCCAGATAAGGCAAAAGCACTACCTTGTACTGCAAACCTTTAGATTTATGGATGGTTTGAATCCTAATGGCGTCAAATTCTTCTGGAATTTTAACTGTTCTTTTATAACCTTGCTGCTCCCACCAGTTGAGGAATCCCCCAAGATCAGCTCTATTTTTGGCTATAAAGTCAAACACCGCCTCCTTAAACCCAGACAAATAAGCCAATTCTCCAATCCCCTCATTTAAACCTATAAGATCAATCATTGCTTCAAGTAGATCCATTAAAGGTAATTTCCTGAAAGTCGGAAGCTGTTTATAAAGTTTCTCTTTAAGCCCTATTAATTCCTCAGGAAGGCTATCTACCTTAAATAAAACATGGTCAAAGGAAATATTTCTAATCCTTGCCAATTGAATCCAAAATGTTTTTTCCGCAAGGGTATCTTCCACATCATTAACAATTCGCAAAGCTGCCAAAAGGCATTTGACGACTGTGGATTTGGTTAGATACAATGCCTCATCTGATAATACATCGTACCTATAATTATTTCCTTTGTTGTCTTCCGCATAAGCCATAAAAGCTTCTGCAATTTTTGCCGCTTGCCCATTCTTTCGAACTAGGATAGCTATGTCTTTCAATTGGTAACCTTGATCCAACAATCCTTCTACCTGTTGAGGTAAAAGCCTCAGTACTTCATCATCATATTTAGTTTCTTTGTCAGTTTCAATAAAAGACAACTTTACTTTTCCGTTGATGCCCTTGGCTTTTTGCCTAGAAGCCACTTTTTGTAGGATATCAGCATAGGCTATTTCTATCATCTCCATGCTTGGATCACCTAAAGTTGACTTTAAGTGATCACTTAAATATTGAGACAATTTTGAAAACAAGGTATTGTTGAAGGCTACAATATTAGGTAAACTCCTGAAATTAGTATCCAGCTTTTTTACATTTAGACCAAAATGTCCAAGGTCACCTTCCACCTGCTCCATTAGTAAACGCATTTCTCCCCCTCTCCATCGGTAGATAGACTGCTTGACATCTCCTACTACCAAATTTGACTTTCCCATAGAAAGGGTATTTAGCAAAAGAGGCCTAAAACTTGCCCACTGAAACCCTGAAGTGTCCTGAAATTCATCCAATAAATAATGCTGAAACCTATTCCCTACTTTTTCATATATGAACGGGGCATCATTGTCACTTGTAATTGATTTAAGAAAGTCGTTGGTTTCAGAAATCAGGAGCATATTCTCCTCTTCCTTCAACTCTTTTAACTCTCTAAGCAGGTAACCAAATAAACCAAAAGTATATAGATTTTTAGAAATGGCGTCGAGTGTATTCCACTGTTTTGTCAAAGGACCAAATTCCCTTAGAATATCCCCCAAGCCATCATGATAAGCCATTTCTATTGCCGTTTTCACTTTACTGGTTTTGGTATACCATCCTTCTGGACCTAGCAATAATTTTTCTTGTAGACTGGTAAGAGTAGGTATGGGACTGTTCTTATCTCCCAATTGATCAAACTTTTTACTAAATGACCTTGACCCTCCACTAAAATCTTCCCAGGCCAATCCATAGTTACTCCTAATGGATTGAGCTGAAGATTTTAACTCCAATGCTTTGTTAATAATTAGCTGTTTCTGTTCAAAAATGAAATCTTTGAAGGCTTGAAATGTTTCAGGGTTCTCTAAGAAATCATTGACTTCTTTTTGGACCATTTTAAAATCCTCAAGAAAGATTTTCTTTCCCAGGTCTTCTACCGACTTTCTAATATCCCAAGATTTCCCCTCTGTAATCTTGCTTATCGAAAACTCAACCATCCACTTGTGCAACCCTGGATCATCCGCCACTCGAAGCATAAGCCTGTCTACTGTTCTGGCCATTACACTATCAAGATCCAATTCTACATCAAATTTGGCCTGTAAATCAATCTCTCTGGCAAATGCCCTAATTACTTTTTGAAAAAAACTATCGATGGTGCTCACCGAAAAAGAGCCAAAATCATGAAGGATCGCTGACAAAACCTCCCCAGCCCTTGCGGACAATTCCTCGGGGCTTAACTGCCATTTCTCCAATAACTCCTTGTCCATTGTTTCAGAGACATCCACCCCTTTTTTTAGCCTTTTCAACTCATCGATGATTCGGTCTTTCATTTCTTGAGTAGCCTTATTGGTAAAGGTTACAGCCAAAATACGCCGAAATGCCATGGGCGATTCAAGGGCTAGCTTCAGATAAGCTGTGGTAAGGGTATAAGTTTTACCAGACCCAGCAGACGATTTATAGATTTGTAAGGGAGTTTCTGTGACCATTTAAATCAATCGGTTTTGACATTCCTTTCACAAAATTGACATTATTTCATTTCGTGAAAAGTGAAGTTATGAAGAAAAGTTTCAGACAATAGCTAAATATTGAATAATTTTGAAATTGAATTCAAAGTAAAGTTTATAAGGATATTCCAAAATACCAGGTACAATGTTTTTTTATATTTCCCAGTTGTTCAGTTTTTTAATAATGCCATTTAGTATCTGCCTAATGCTTCTTCTTCTAGGCTATATTTTCAATAAAAAATCATGGGGTAAAAAACTCTTGCTAGCAGGCATTGTACTCCTATTGTTTTTTTCAAATTCCTATTTATCCAACCTACTGATTTACAATTGGGAACCTCCAACGAAAGACCTATCCACTTTGCCTGTCTATGAATTAGGCATTGTACTGACGGGAGTTACGCATATAGACAAATTACCTAAGGACCGTACCTACTTTGCTCGTGGAGCAGATAGGGCCACACATACGGTACAGTTGTATAAAATGGGTAAAATTAAAAAGATCTTAATTTCTGGAGGATTGGGTTTTAATCCAGTCCATCCTTTATCTGAAGCCGAATCATTAAGAGATTTTATGGTATGGGCTGGGGTTGATAAATCGGATATAATAGTAGAAACAAAAGCAAGCAATACTCGAGAAAACGCCGTTTTTAGTGAAAAAATAATTACCTCCAAAGAAGTCGGTCTAATTCAATCCAACCAGTTGTTATTAATAACCTCTGCCTTTCATATGAAACGTGCCACGGCTTGTTTTGCAAAAGTTGGCCTACACCCCGATACTTTTCCGGTAGATTTTTACGGAAAAATACCGAGAGCCAATTTAAGATCAATTATTCAACCGAGCATTGACTCAATTTTGATATGGCATAAATTAACCAAAGAATGGATAGGAATAGCTGTATATTCCCTAGTTGGATATATATAGTCTAAAAGTTATTTTCAGATTGGCTGTTGGTCCTACCAAGTTGAAGCCTTAAGCTTCGGCATTGCTCTGACAATATCACTAACACTTATTTGACCTATTAGTTTTTCATCTTTAACAACGGGAAATCTTCTGATTTTCATTGTTAAAAACCTATCTGCAGCATCAAATATTGAAATTTCAGGCGGCAAGGTAAAAACTTGAGTTGTCATGTGTTCAGCTACTGAAGCTGGGAATTTCGGGGTATTTGTATACTGTCCTTTTATTATTTCTTTTAGGCAATCTCCTTCCGAGATCATTCCTACTAGTTTTCCACTCGCATCTACTACGGGTGCACCAGAAATCCTTTTTCTCGTAAGCACTGTGATCACATGATCGATTGTATCTTCAGGCTTAAACGTAATCAAATTTGTGGTCATGTAATCCTGAACAAGAATCGGCTGATCACTTATTTTAGATGGGGCCATTCTAACCCCCTGGAAACTTTTCACCATTATTTTATAGGGTTTATTGAAGGAATAATATACTTTTTTATTCCCTAAAAAACAAATAAAACACCTATTAAATTAAATACGACTAAACATTATTAAGAAACTCACCCTAATATAACACAGGATAATTGGAACTTAAAAGACATTAGCTAATAACACCTAAAGTACAAGCCGGCATCTAACTTCGATATGGCAAGTGAAAACTCTAATAAAAGCATCGACCCCTATAATCAGAAAACTAAGACCATTAAAAATTAAATCTTTTTAAGGCCGTCGGAAAATTCCTTCATTAAATCCGGATCAACCGTAAGCACCATACCTTCAGTTTCTTCCATTAAAGAAAGTTTTAAATGCTCATTTGAAGCAAGCATAGAAGACGGTCTGAACTTCTTACAAGAAGCATGAATTTCCCTAAGTCCCCCAGCCTTGTCTAAGGTCACAATATCTTCAAGCTTTAATCCCCCTCCTGGAAGGATGATGATTTTATCCTTTGCATGCTGAATTAAGTCAAGCAATAAAGGCAATCCTTCTTTCACCTGATTTTCACCACCAGAAGTCAGTATCCTTTTAAAACCCAGCCCAACAATCTCCTTCATTGCTGCTTTTTTATCCAATGCAACATCAAATGCTCTATGGAAAGTACATGGTTTATCTCCGGCAATTTGAATTAACTCCTCGCAATGCGTTTTATTTACTTCTCCCATATTGTTCAGGATTCCAAAAACAAATCCATCAGCACCATTATCCAAAAAAGAATGAATATCCTCTTTCATGACTTCAATTTCTGAACTGCTATAAACAAAATCTCCTCCTCTTGGCCTAATCATCACGAAAACTGGTACATTAACCTTTCTTTTGATGACTTTAAATAAGCCAAGACTTGGGGTGGTCCCTCCCTCTCCAAAGTCAGCGCAAAGTTCCAGTCTATCTACACCATTCTCTACTGCAAGCAATGCTGCTTCAAGGGTGTAAACGGGGGCTTCAAATAAAATCTTTTTCATAACCGTTATTCTTATTTAAACCAGCTATTTGCATCAACAAGCTTTTGATATTGCTGATTATGTTGGGCAAAGTTAAACCCTGGCCTGATGGAATAAGCACCAAACTCTCCATCCCTATTTAACGCCAAAAAGCCTATCTGCGTGTTTTCCAAATCTTTACTTTTGGCGACAGCACGTTTCACGGCTTCTTCACAGGCTTCCTGAGGTGTTCTTCCTTGCCGCATTAGTTCTACAATAAGGAAAGCGCCACAAATGCGGATAACCTCTTCTCCCAAGCCTGTTGCCGTAGCAGCTCCAACTTCGCCATCCACAAATAGACCAGCACCAATTATGGGACTATCACCTACTCTCCCATGCATTTTATAGGCAACACCACTAGTAGTACATGACCCCGCCAACTCCCCTGATGCGTCAATTCCTATCATCCCTATTGTATCATGGTTTTCTATATTTATTATAGGCTTATAATTGGAGGTCTTTTTCCATTTATTGTAGGCATTACTTGCATGTGGGCTTAAAATCTCTTTCTCAAGTGGCATTCCTTCTTGAATAGCAAATTGTCTTGCTCCCTCTCCAACTAAAAATACATGTGGTGTTTTTTCCATCACCTTCCTAGCAAGGGTTATTGGATGCTTTATTTGCCTTACAAAAGCCACAGACCCACAGGAACCATCACCTTTCATTATAGAAGCATCAAGAGTCACCAGGCCCTCCCTATCAGGCAAACCATAAATCCCTACTGAATACATATTTTTATCAGACTCAGTGACTTTCACCCCCTCCTCAACAGCGTCCAGCACATTTCCATTTGCTGATAAAATACTCCAAGCCTTGGTATTCGCCGCCATGCCATGGTTCCAGGTCGACAATACTTGGGGTTTAAAAAACTTCTTGTTTTGGAAGGTCGTGCTTTTTAAATCAATACCAGCAACTTGGCCCGAAATAGGAGCAAGAGCAAAAGAAGATATTAATGATTTTTGAATAAATTTCCTTCTACTTTCCATACAAATATTATTTTCTGCTAAAATTTGAAAAATATGATAAACAAACATGATTAATTTTTTTCAAATAATGGCTTGGGTTTAGTTATTTTTATAAATAATTTGAATTTTCAAAAAACATGCAATTAAGAGATATTATCCTATTAATTGTAAAGGATTAAGGAATATAGAAATTAAAACCATTTCTTAATTGTAAGGAACCTATTTGAAAAATAAAATTTTTTTAAATAAGTTACCCTAATTAATTAAAATTTTTATTATTTTGCATCAAAATTTATCTCATGAATTTAATCGACCCAAAAATAGTACTTGACAAAAAGGAAGGTGTAGTTGAAATCAAGAACTATATTAACAAGCTTAAAATTGTAAAAGAGTTATACACTCTTGGAAACAATACTGCCAGTAATATTTGCAATCTGGTTGGCATTAGTTTACCTACAGTTAACCTCTTGTTAACAGACTTATTGGAGGAGCAGATTATAATTAAAGAAGGCAGGGGACAATCTCAGGGAGGTCGAAAACCAGACCTGTACGGACTAGCCCCGGGCTCCTTCTATATTTTGGGAATTGATTTGAATAGATTTGGCGCAAAGGCCGCCATTTACAACACAAAGAATGAAAAGGTTAGTAAGATTGAATCAATTAAATTATCCTTAAATAATGAATTGGAAACACTGGATGCTATCTATGATTTCTCTATGAAAATCATTCATTCTTCTGGGATTCCTGAGGAAAAAGTCATTGCAGTTGGCATAAGTATGCCTGGGCTGGTGGACAGTGTTTCAGGTGTAAACCACACCTATCTAAAATCTGGCAAAAAGACTCTCAAGGATCAATTAGAGGATAAATTTGGCAGAAAAGTTTTTATAGAAAATGATGCTAGAGCTAAAACACTGGCAGAGTTTAAATTTGCAAATAAAGGCACAAACAAAAATGTGATGGGCATTTTTGTTGATTGGGGAATAGGCTTAGGCATAATTATAGACGAAAAACTCTATAGAGGCTATTCAGGGTTTGCTGGAGAATTTAGCCATTCACCTTTATTTGATGCAAAAGAGATTAGCTGCACTTGTGGCAAAAGAGGATGTTTGGAGGCGGTGGCTTCAGGTGGAGCAGTAGTCCGCTTGGCTAAGGATGCTATATTATTGGATAAAGACTCAATTCTAGCCAAACTAGCAGACGGTAAAGAGGAAAACCTTGAGCCTTCCACAGTAGTAGAGGCAGCAATTGCAGGAGACCAGAGAGCCATAAGTATATTGTCGGATGTAGGTTTAGATTTGGGAAGAGGAATTGCCATTTTGATACAGTTGTTAAACCCTGAATTAATTATTTTAGGAGGGGCAATAGCTGAAGCCAAACAGTACATAACTACGCCAATTCAACAGGCATTGAATATATACAGTATGGCGAAATTAAGAGAGAAAACCTCGATAGAACTTTCTCAATTAGGGATGGAAGTAGGCCTTAAAGGGGCTATTGCCATCGTTAATGAGCATATTTTTGAGGACACAATAAATTCACAATAGGTTAAACAAATTAGATACAAGCATATGTTAGCGAATTACCCACTTTCGAAGACTGAAGAAGCTTTCTTTAGAGATTCTGATATTGAAAAAATCACAACAAAAATTCCTTATCTAGCAGTTGATAATTTTCCTAAGTTAGGTTTGCTTACAGCTTGCCGATTCTTGGAATGGGTTTCAACAAACCCTGAAGGGGTAATTAGCTTACCTACTGGTAAAACTCCAGAATATTTCATCAAGTGGACAAAATTTCTTCTTGAGAATTGGGAGGGTAAAAAAGGCCTTGAAATTAGAGAAAAATATGGTTTAATCGACTGTGCCAAGCCAGTACTAAATGGCCTTCATTTTGTACAGATAGATGAGTTTTATCCAATTTCATCAGCGCAAAAAAACAGCTTCTACCATTATGTAAACAAGTTTTACATTGAAGGTCTAGGCTTGGATCCTAAAAAAGCGTTGCTTATAAACTCTGATGATATAATCCTCGCAGAAGGCAAAAGCTATAAAGAGATCTTTCCTGATTCAAAAGTAGATTTATCCCTAAGGTTTAGAGAGTATAAAACACCTCAAGAAAAATTGCAACAGGAATCCATCTACTTGATCGATCAATGGTGTGGCAATTACGAAGCAAAAATCCGTGAAAAAGGTGGAATAGGTTTCTTCCTAGGAGGAATCGGCCCTGATGGTCATATTGCTTTCAACACAAGAGGATCAGATATTTTTTCTACAACCAGACTTACAGAAACAAACTTTGAAACCCAAGCTGTTGCAGCAGGTGACCTAGGAGGTATTGAAATATCTGCCAATCGCCTTGTTATTACAATTGGCTTGGACACTATCGTTCATAACCCTGATGCTGTCGCTATTATTATAGCTGCTGGTGAAGCCAAAGCTGGTATAGTAAAACAATCATTGGAACATTCAATGACCAATGTTTATCCAGCCACAGTACTACAGAAATTAAAGAACGGTAGATTTTATATCACCAAAGGTGCTGGCTCCAAATTAACTGACAGTGCAGATCAGTATTACTTCACAGGTGAATGGAACGACACAAAGACCGAACGTTCTGTATTGGATCTTTGTAAGAAGTTGCAGAAATATGGCCATCGTATCACACTGGAAGACCTTAGGAATGACAAGTACACCAGTCAAATCCCTGATTTGAATGAACATACTGTAAAGAATGTCATCAAAAGTATCAGTGCGAAGATCGACAAGGGTATGGAAGAGGAGAAAAATGAAGTCTTCCTTCATACCGGACCTCACCATGATGATATCTCTTTAGGGATATTGCCACAAATCACTAAGCAATTACATGAGAACAGCAATGATGCTCACTTTGCGGTACTTACATCTGGATTTACAGCTGTAACCAACACCTTTGTAATTGATACGCTTAGAAGTACCAAGAGATTCTTGGACAATGGAAGAATTCAAATGGTTAAATTTGAAGATTTCTATGCCTCAGGTTACAAGTTGAAAATGGACAAAGATGTGTACCATTACTTGACAAATGTAGCCTCTGACAATGCTGAAGAAAGACTTAGAGGACTATGTCACCGATTGGTGAGAGCCATTGTCTTCACCTTCGGTATCAAGTCGACAATGCAGTTAAGAGAGCAAATTAATGAAATCATCACTGTTCTTAAAAACTCCTATGATGGAGAAAAGAATCCAAAAAATATCCAGACCCTAAAAGGGATGATCAGGGAATTTGAGGAAGAACTTGTATGGGCTCACTTTGGTGTTCAAGTTAAAAATGTTCACCACCTAAGACTAGGATTCTATACAGGCGATATTTTCACAGAGCAACCAGACAAGAAAAGAGACGTAGAACCTATCCTCAATATGCTAAGGGAAATCAAACCTACGAAACTTAGTTTGACATTAGACCCTGAAGGCAGTGGCCCTGATACGCATTATAAAGTATTACAAGCAACTGCTGAAGCGGTAAGACAATGGAGCTTAGAAGAAGACCTCAGTAATTTTAAAATTATAGGCTATAGGAACGTATGGTTTAAGTTCGATGCTGCTGAATCTAACGTTATTGTACCAGTTTCTTTGGGAGACATGTCAGTAATGGAAGATTCCTTCTCAAACTGTTATATGAGCCAGGTAAATGCTTCCTTCCCTAGCTACGCACACAATGGTAAGTTCAGTACCCTAGCCAAAAAGACTTGGGTAGACCAACTTAGTGATGTGCAGCTTCTTCTTGGTAAAAATTATTTCTACCAACATCAGTCAGCGAAAGTCCGCTCAAGCCATGGTCTGATATTTTTCAGAGAAATGGAAGTGGAGGACTTCCTTGTTGAAGCCAGAGAGTTAGAAAAATCTACAGAAGGTATGCTCTAACCCAAAAAGATTACTTATCAGATTCGCCTGTAAAAAAATAATATAGGCGAATCTGGTATTTCATTAGGCTTTAGTTTGGCCAAGGGTCTAAATAAAAAGACACCTTGATTGGATACATTATAATTAATCGGGTATATCCTGAAATTTGGGAGTAAAATGAAAATTAACAATATGGTTCTTGGATTAGATATTGGAGGTACAAAAATTAGTTCAGGATTATTTAGAGATGGTGAATTGACCGATAGCATGGAGATAAAAACTCCAGCAAATTCTCCAAAAGAAGAGATACTTGAGACCATTTCTAAACAAATAGAAGCTTATAAACACTATAATTTAAAAGCTATAGGAATAGGTATTCCTGGACTAGTAGATCCCATACACGGGATAATCTATAATTTGGCCAATATACCATCGTTCCATAATGTTAATCTAAAAAAATATTTGGAAGAAAGATTCGGCATTCCAGTAGCCGTCAATAACGATGCGAATTGCTTTGCCTTAGGAGAATATAAATTTGGGGCAGCAAGAATACACAAGCATGTGGTCGGCATTACACTTGGTACAGGCATTGGTACAGGTATTATAGCCAATGGTCATCTATACACTGGAAGACTCTGTGGTGCTGGAGAATGGGGAGCAATCCCTTACCTAGATGGTACTTTTGAAGACTATTGCGGAAGTAAATTTTTCAAGGAAAGATACAAAACAAGTGCAAAAAAGCTTTCTGTTAGAGCCAGTGAAGGTGATCAGGAGGCAATTGAAATTTTTTACGAATTCGGAAAACACATAGGAGAACTGATTTACAGACTATTGCTCACATTTGCTCCAGAGGCGATTGTGATTGGTGGTTCAATTAGAAAAGCATTCCCCTACTTTGAAAAGGGAGTTCAAGAAGTTATTGATGCATTCCCTTACCTACCGATTTCCGAAAACTTAAAACTCTACGTTTCTTCATCAAATGATTCAGCCATTTTAGGAGCCATTTCTTTAGTCGAAGAAAACGAATATTTGGTAAATAATGAAGCAACCATAAACATCTCCAACCCTTTGGTCTAACCATTGGCTTTGATATCCCTTCAAAATAAAAACTTGTTAGTAGTTTTGACAAAGTTTTTTTGTTTATCTTTTCACAAAGTGAATTGAAACAAATGGCAAGCGTGATTATTTAAGTAATGCCTTTCCCTACACGCCTTTTCTCATTATAAACTACCAAATCACCATAAGCCCCAACAACAGCTCTATTTATACTTTGGGTTAGGGTATTTCAAGTCATTATAGATTATTTATTACATATTTCGGGTTTATAGTATTTTTGAATACATTTATAGACCCAATTATTTCCCAGTATGTCTATAGGTAAATTTTATTTAATCACTACTTTCCTATTCGCAACAATTACGAATAATCTTTTTGCTCAAGTCAATACTTCTAAAGTCGACATCTCTGAAGTGGAAGTTTTTGCAAGAGACAAGATGATAGAACACCTGTTTTCCATAACAGATATAATGGTTACAGATGTCACTAGCCCTCCTGGAGCCGCTAGATTTTATGCTTATTCCCTTTTAGGAGCTTACCTCGTTTATGGAGTTAATGAATCGCCCCTTCTACAACAGCTTCAGCATCCAATACCTAAACCAGATCCAACTCTACTCCCAGATAGAAAAGGAATAAATTTAGCTTTTACAAGTACCTACGCCATGTTGGAAGTTGGGAAAAACATAATGCCTTCTGGTAAAAAACTAACAACTGCACAGGAAACCTTGGTGCGTGAGTATAGCAAAAAGAAACTCATCAAGAAAAAGGCTTTAAAACAAAGTATTGACTATGCAAAAAAAATTGCAGCAGTTGTATTGAATTACGCCAAGGAGGATGGTTACAGCCGCCTTAGCACCCTCAAAAGATATAGCCCAAGTAAAGGCCCTGGTAAATGGTACCCCACTCCTCCTGCTTATATGGCAGCCATAGACCCGGAGTGGCGAACAATCCGACCCTTCTTTTTGGAAAACTTAGCAGCTTATAGTCCCCCTTCT